>NZ_JBJDRH010000006.1:0-297311 GCF_044987465.1 Microbacterium sp. ZW T6_19
CCCCCAAAGCCACAGGAAAGCCCGTGACAAGCATCCCCACCACCGATACCGCCGCGCTGCGACCCGTCGCGCACTTCACCGCGAAGTATTCGTGGCTCAACGACCCGAACGGCCTGCTCCATCACGACGGCACGTACCACCTGTTCTTCCAGACCAACCCGCACGGCACCACCTGGGGGAACATCTCCTGGGGGCACGCGACATCGACCGATCTGGTCACCTGGACCGAGCAGGATCTGGCCATCCCGTTCACCGAGGACGAGATGGCGTTCTCCGGCAGCGCCGTCGTGGATGCGCGGAACACAGCCGGCTTCGCGAAAGAGGGGGAGACCGCCCTGGTCGCGATCTACACGAGCGCGAAAGACGGTTCGCAGTCCCAGTCCCTGGCGTTCAGCCTGGACGAGGGGGAGACGTGGACACGCTATGCCGGAAACCCGGTGCTCGACATCGGCTCGGCCGAGTTCCGCGACCCGAAGGTCTTCTGGTACGGCGGCGACGACGGCCACTGGGTCATGGTCGCGGTCGAAGCCGTCGCGAAGAAGGTCGTGCTCTACACCTCGTCCGATCTGCGGCACTGGACCTTCGCGTCCGACTTCGGGCCGGCGCATGCCGTGGGCGGCGTCTGGGAATGCCCCGACCTGTTCCCGCTGATCGTCGAGGGCACGACGCGCACGCGCTGGGTTCTGATCGTCAGTATGAATCCCGGAGGGATCGCGGGTGGATCGGGCACCCAGTACTTCGTCGGAGATTTCGACGGAGCCTCGTTCGTCCCCGAGCGCCTCGTCGATTCGAACGACCTCGCGGACTTCGACTGGCTCGACTACGGCCGGGACTACTACGCGGCGGTCTCCTTCAACGATGCCCCTGACGGAAGACGGCTGATGGTGGGCTGGGCGAGCAACTGGGACTACGCGAACGTCACCCCCACATCCCCTTGGCGCTCGTCGATGTCCCTCGTGCGGGAGATCCGACTGATCGCTTCGGCCGACGGTGTGCATCGCATCGCGCAGCGTCCCGTGCTGCCGAGGGGAGTCGAAGGTCTGCAGGTCTTCGAACTCTCGGTGCCGTCGGGTGTCGGAAATCGGCACGCCGTCGTCTTGTCCGGCGTGAACGAAGAGCGACTGGTGATCACGATCGACGGCGACGACCGCAGCATCTCCTGCGACCGAACGGCCAGCGGCCAGATCGCGTTCCACGAGAGCTTCCCGTCTGTGGACTGGGCGCCCCTGCCGAACGGGACGACCGATTCGCTCGACCTGCTCATCGTGGTGGACGGCATGATCGTCGAGATCTACGCCGGAGACGGCCTCGTCACCATGACCGAGCAGGTGTTCCCGCGCGAGCCGTTCGGGAGCCTGCGTGTCGAACCACTCTCCCGCTGACACGACGCCGACGATCCCGCTCGGCGACCGCTCCGCACTGCAGGTGCTCGTCATCGGCGAGGCGCTGATCGACATCGTGCAGAACGGACGTGAATCGACCGAGCGGGTTCGCCGGAGTCCCGCGAACGCGGGTCCGGGGCTCGGGCTCCACGGTTGACAACTCGATTTCTGCGCTGATACGTTCTCAAACCCGAGCAGGCGCTCGGTATTTCGAGAGCAAAGGAGCTCCGATGATCAAGGTGACACGTCCGTGGGCCCGCGCGCTGCTGGCTGCGGGACTCGTGGTGGCGATGACCGCAGGTGGGGTGATCTCCGTGGCACCCGCGAGCGCCGATGCCCGACCTGGTCGGTCATGCGAACGCGAGCTGCCGGTCGGCGCGTCCACGCTCGACGTGACCTTCGCGGGAGAGGCGTATGACGTTCTCGTCCAAGTGCCGGAGGCGCCGCTGCGTCGCGAACTCCCGCTCGTCGTCGACCTTCACGGCTCGAATGCCAACGGAGGCGTGCAGGCCGAGATCTCGGATCTCGGCCAGGTGGGCGCTGCCAACGGCTTCATCGTCGTCAATCCGACGGGTGATCTCGAGTTCCCGCAGACGCTCCCAGACGGTAACTGGGCCTGGAACGTGCCGGGCGTCCCACTCACCTCCGGCACGTATCCGCCCGAGGGCGCCCGCGATGACGTCGCGTTCCTCCGCGCAGTGGTCGACGCGGTCGACGCAGCCGGCTGCGTCGACGAGCGCCGTGTCTTCGCCACCGGGTTTTCCGGCGGCGGACGCATGGCGTCTGCACTCGCGTGCGAGGCATCGGATGTGTTCGCTGCGATCGCCCCGGTGGCCGGGCTCCGGGCAGGTCGTCCTGATCCCGAAGCGCTCTCGGCGCCCGTCGCCGCGTCATGCACGCCGGAGAGACCGGTTGCGGTGGTGTCGTTCCACGGGACGGCGGACTTCGTGAACCCGTATCCGGGAAACTCCGATCCCCGCTGGGGCTACAGCGTCCAACTGGCGGCCGAGCGCTGGGCCGCGCTCAACGAGTGCCGCCGGGGGCCGGCCGTCGCCTCGGCCGGTGAGGGCATCACCGCGTACTCCTGGTCGCACTGCGCCGCGCACGCAGACGTCGTCGTCTACGAGGTGGCGGAAGGCGGGCATACCTGGCCGGGAACCGACGTGGATCTCTCCGCCCTCGGTGCCACGACGCAGGAGATCAACGCCTCGCAGACGATGTGGGAGTTCTTCAAAGCCCATCCGCGCCGCGGTTGAGCGTGCTCTCGGTACGCGGACACGGGGTCGGCATCGCCGGCGTCCCGCAATGGGGCTTCCGACTCAGACTGCGACGATGCCCGTGGGGCGCCTGCGGCGGAGCCGCCGGCGCTCCGCCGCCTCAACGCACGCTCGCACGATGAAGGCGGCCAGGACGATGAGGGCCATGACGATCGCGGTGAATACGAGGGCTAATGCCTCGACGACCGCGAGCACGACGGCGAGCGCGCCGACCCCGACGTATCGGAGGACGGTCATCGCGACCGGCCTCCGAGGGTGGCTCCGGCAGCGATATCGAGAGTCCTGATGTACGGCGTCGACGTGGTCCCGACCTGGATCAGTGTTCCTGCGGCGTAGGCGAGCGCGCCGTAGGACAGGTGGCCGATGTGAGGGGCTGTCGTGTGTGCGGAGACCAGGGTGGTCGTGGGCGTCTTCCTCGGGGTTGCGGTTGGCATGACTCCAGCGTCGTCGCTCGGGGTGTCCTGTGTCATCGTGCCGCGGGATGAGATTCGAGTCATACCTGGGCTGTAGGCGACGCTCGCTTCTTGCCGGCGGGACCCGCAGAATCCGTGCCCGAGATTTAGATACCTCCACATGGAGGTTTTCTGCTAGCCTGGCCGCAGGGCAGCGAAGATGCCCCTCGTTCTCACAAGCAAGGAAGGTCACCGTGGCCCTGCCAGAAACCTCGGTTCAGCTGTACACCCTCGCAGCGGAGTTCTCCGCCGACATGGAAGGCTCGCTCGACAAGCTCGCCGCCATCGGCCTCCGCAACGTCGAGGCCTTCGACTTCGTCCGCCGTCCCGACGAGATCCGCGCGGCGCTCGACGCCTCGGGCCTCGCCTCGCCGACCGGCCACGCCCCGCTGCTCTCCGACGAGCTGTGGACGCCCGACGGCTCGATCCCGACGCCGGCTCCGGAGGTCGTGTTCGAGGCAGCCGCGAAGGTCGGGCTGAAGACGGTCATCGACCCGTTCGTCGCACCCGAGCGCTGGTTCACGCTCGAGGGCGTGACCGACATCGCCGACCGCCTGAACGCGCTCGTCGACACCGCCGCGGGCTTCGGCCTCACGGTCGGCTACCACAACCACGCGCAGGAGTTCGTCGCCGACTTCGATGGCCAGACGGCCTACGAGCGCTTCGTCGAGCTCACCGACGACCGGGTCGCGCTCGAGCTCGACCTCTACTGGGCCCTCACTGGTGGACAGGACGTCCCTGCCCTCGTCTCGCGCCTCGGTGACCGCCTCGTCGCCGCGCACGTCAAGGACGGCATCGCCCCCGCGAGCAACCCGTTCGCTCCCGGTGCCGCGGAGTTCGGCTCCGACAGCCTCGACCAGCGTCACGCCGGCACGGGCGATGTGCCCCTCGCCGACGCGCTGCGCGCAGCATCCGCTCTCCAGTACGCCGTGATCGAGTACGACAAGGCTCCGGGCGACGTCTTCGCCGACATCGCTGCCAGCTACTCCTTCCTCATCGAGGGTGGGTTCTCCCGATGAGCGCGGTCGGCATCGGCATCATCGGCGTCGGGGTCATCAGCGACACCTACCTCGAGAACCTCTCGGCGTTCCCCGACGTCGAGGTCCTCATCGTCGGCGACCTGCTCGTCGACCGCGCGCAGGCGCAGGCCGAGAAGTACGGGGTCCCGGCATTCGGCAGCGCCGAAGACGTGCTCGCGCACCCGGGCGTCGGACTCGTCATCAACCTGACGATCCCGGCCGTCCACGTCGAGGTCTCGCGCGCGGCGATCGCCGCGGGCAAGCACGTGTGGACCGAGAAGCCGCTCGGCCTCGACCGCGAGGGCGCCGCAGAGCTGCTCCGTGAGGCGGATGCTGCCGGTCTCCGTGTCGGCTCGGCTCCCGACACGCTGCTCGGACCCGGCTTCCAGGCCGCTCGTCGAGCGATCGAGAACGGTGTCATCGGGCGTCCGCTGTTCGCGCAGACCGCGTTCCAGACCCAGGGGCCCGACCTCTGGCACCCGAGCCCCGCCTTCCTGTTCGCGAAGGGCGCCGGCCCGCTGCTCGACATGGGGCCGTACTACTTCTCGGCTCTCGTGAGCCTGCTCGGCCCCGTCGACCGCATCGCGGCCGTCGGTTCGAAGGCTCGTGAGGAGCGCGAGATCCACACCGGACCCAACGCCGGAACGACGTTCCCCGTCGAGGTGCCCTCGACGATCCAGATCGTGACCGCGTTCGAGCAGGGCGCCCAGGCGCAGAGCCTGCTGAGCTTCGACTCCGCGCTGGAGCGTCACGGCATCGTCGAGATCCATGGCACCGAGGGCACGATCGTGATCCCCGACCCGAACCAGTTCGCCGGCCGCATCGCGTACGTCAAGCCGCTGGGTGTCATCCGCGACGGCATGTCGTTCGAGCAGGAGTGGATCGAGATCGAGCACGAGGACGTCAAGATCGGTCGCGGTCTCGGCGCTCTCGACATGGTCCGTGCGATCGCTGAAGGGCGTCCGCACGTCGCATCCGGTGAACTCGGATACCACGTGCTCGACATCCTGCTCTCCGCGCAGGAGTCGGCGGCCACGGGGCAGACCGTGGTGGTCGAGAGCACCGTGGCCCCGGTGCCGCTGCTGCCCGAGGGCTTCGACCCCTTCGCCGCAACCCTCTGAGGTCGGCCGTAGAACGAGACCGCGGGTCCGCCCTCAGGGCGGGTCCGCGGTCTTCTGCGTTCGGGCCTCGTCGGTGGTGTCGGTCGGGATCGGGCGTCGGCGATCGGCTCAGCCGTCGGATGCCGGAGCGATGCCCCGGAGCAGGCGGTCGAGCATCTCCAGCGCCGCCTCGTGATTGACCTCGTCGTCGAGAAGCCACTGGATCTGCAGGCCGTCGGATGCCGCGATCACGAGGGCGGCGACGAGGACGGGGTCGAGATCGGCGCGCACATGCCCCGATGCCTGCAGGTGTCCGACCTGTTCCGCGATCTCCGCGCGGAGCTGCCCGAAGCGCTCCGTGGCGAACCGCTGCGCGATCGGATGGTTGTCCTCGAGCGCCATCGAGACGAGGGTCGAGTACAACTGCACGAGTCCAGGGATCTCGCGGTTCGCCTCTGCCGCGATGCTCATCGCCATCGCGGGGCTCGCGTCGGCGGGCAACGGGCGTTCCTTGCTCGGTTTGTGCTGCGATTCGCGGTACACCTCGACGAGCAGCTCTTCCAGAGAGCCGAAATAGTGAGTCAGGGCCGCATGCGTGACGCCGACCTCCTGCGCGATCGCGCGCAGGCTCGTCTTCTGAGAGCCGCGGCGCGCGAACACCTCGATCGCCTTGTCGAGGATCTCCTGACGCCGGGCGATGCCCTTCGGGTACCGCCCCTTCGGGCGCGCCTCTGCGTCGGGCGCATCCTCAGGCGAGTCGGTCATGTCCCGATGATACCGAGCCGGGCGGAAAACCTCCAGGTGGAGGTTATTGCGTGCGAGTGCGCTGGTGGCTCGTCGGAGGGCGCCCGGCAGACGGCGCTCAGGCGGCGGCGAGGACGGAGAGGACGTTCCCGGCCGGATCGGTGAACCACGCGATGTCGGGTCCTCGGCCGCCGCCGCGCGCGATGCCCTTGGCGTCGGTGCCGAAGTCGGGGTCGGTGTAGATCTTCGTGACGACTCCGCGGGCGTTGAGGTCGTCGACCGCGGCGTCGACGTCGTCGACGGGGAAGTTCAGGATCGTGAAGCTGGCCGGAGTGTGGTTCGGCTTCGCGTAGACGAGGATCGATGCACCGGACGGGAGATGGATGTCGAGGAACCCCATCGCGTTGGTGGTGACCTCGAGGCCGAGAGTCTCGGCATAGAACGTGCGGGCGGCGTCGATGTCGTCGACGCTGAATCCGCTGAAGGCGTGCGTGCTCTGGAAGGCGGTCATGGAATCAGCATCCGCCGATCGGGCCGGGCTGTCCAGTGGTGTCACACCCGGCGGAGCCGCGGGAGAAAACGCTATCCTGAAGCACCCCCGTTCTCGTCCCGAGGAGCACCATGCCCATCGCCGCTGACGACTCCCGGCTCGCGCGTCCTTTCGAGGCCGCGGCCACCCGCTACACCGACGTGCCGTTCCAGCGCGCGGGAGCCAGCGGCGTGCAGCTGCCGAAGGTCTCGCTCGGGCTCTGGCAGAACTTCGGTCGCGACCGCTCGTTCGACAGCCAGCGCGAGATCGTGCTGCACGCCTTCGACCGCGGGGTCGTGCACATCGACCTCGCGAACAACTACGGCCCGCCGTACGGATCCGCGGAGTCGACATTCGGCGCGGTTCTCGACAGCGGCCTCGCCCGCTATCGCGATGAGCTGTTCGTGACGACCAAGGCGGGCTACGACATGTGGCCGGGGCCGTTCGGCGACGGCGGATCGCGCAAATACCTCGTGCGCTCGCTCGAGCAGAGTCTTCGGCGCATGAAGACCGACTACGTCGACGTCTTCTACTCGCATCGGGTCGACCCGGATACCCCGATCGAAGAGACGACGACCGCGCTCGCCGACATCGTGCGCAGCGGCAAGGCTCTCTATGTCGGCATCTCGAACTATCCGGCTCCGCTCGCCAAGCGGGCCTACGACCTGCTCGCCGAACAGGGCGTGAAGCTGCTGCTGCACCAGCCGCGCTACTCGCTGTTCGACCGCACTCCCGAGGCCGAACTGTTTCCGCTGCTGCGCGAACTCGCCGTCGGCAGCGCCGTCTTCTCTCCGCTCGCTCAGGGGCTGCTCACCCGCAAGTACATCGACGGCGACGTGCCGGCCGACTCGCGCGCCGCGAACAGCTTCTTCCTGAACGGCTCGGCACTCACCGACGGCTACCTGGACCGGATCCGCGGCATCGACCGCATCGCTCAGGAGGCAGGGCTCTCGATCCCGCAGCTCGCGATCGCGTGGGTGCTGCGTGATCCCGTGGTCACGACGGCGATCATCGGCGCCTCGCGGACCTCGCAGATCGACGATGCCGTGGCGGCCAGCCAGGTCTCGCTGTCCGGCGACGTGATCACGGCGCTCGACGAGTTCGCGGCTCCCGTCGGCGGCTCGGTGTCCTGAGCCCTGAGCCTCAGCGCACGCTGCGGATCGGCAGCACCGTGAGAGCGCCGGCCAAGGCGAAGACGATTCCTGCGAGGAAGACCGAGGTGTAGCTGCCGGTGAGGGCGATCAGCGCCCACACGATCAGGGGAGTGAGAGCCTGCGGCAGAGTGGTCGCGATCGTGAGGATGCCGAGGTCCTTCGCTGCGGCATCCGCTGTCGGCAACACCTCGTTCATGAGAGCGGAATCGACGCTGAGATAGACGCCGTAGCCGAGCCCGAAGAGACCGGCGAAGGCGAACATGCCGACGACGCTCGGGGCGACCAGTGGGATCACGAGCGACGCGGCCATGATCACCGACGCGATCAGCACGAAGATCTTGCGCCGGTTCAGACGGTCGCTCATCTTGCCGGTCACATAGGCGGTGAGCAGCGCGCCGACCAGCATGGCAGCGGTGAGCGGCATGCTCAGCGCTGTGGACTCGGCATCCGACAGCCCGACGTAGTCGCGCAGGATGTACAGCAGATACGACTGCACGCTCTGGTACGCGAGGATCAGCAGGAATCTGCCGCCGAACGCCCACCAGAAGTCGGGGAACGTCCGCGGGCTCACCCAGAAGCTCGCGAAGAAGCGCTTCCAGCGGAACGGCTCGCGTGCCATGTCGAGCGATGACTCGTCGCGGTTGAAGATCGTGAAGAGCACGCAGACCCCGAGCACCACCGCCCCGAACACCGGGTAGCCGATTCCGACGCTGTTCGCGAAGACACCAGCGAGTCCCACGCCGAGACCCATGCCTATGAACGCGCCGACGGCGAGGGCGCCGGATGCCGCGCCGAACTGCTCGCGCGGAAGGCGATCGGGCACGACCGCCGATTGGGCGGTGCCGATCGTGTTGAGGCCCACGGTGAGGATCACGTAGACGAGCAGGACGCTCCACAGCTCGGTGGCCAGCGACATCGCGATCATGAAGACGGCGGCCGTCACGCCGCCGACGATCAGCCACGGGGCGCGGCGCCCGAATCGACTGCGGGTGCGGTCGGAGAGCGCGCCGACGAGAGGATGCACGATGATCGCGCCGACCGACGCGGCCGCCGAGACGATCGCGAGGTTCCCCACCTTGTTCGCGGCGTCGATCTGTTGGATCTGATCCGGCAGGAAGATCACGATGAACCCCGAGAACCCGGTCAGCATCGCCGCGTTGATGAGGAGCAGCCATGGCATCAGCCGGCGCTGCGCGGGCGTCGGGGTCGCCGAGGCGCTCACGTGCGTCGGGGTCGGTGCAGACATGCCCGCCACTTTAGCGGTGAGCGGGGGCAGCGTTCAGGCCCTGTGGAGAGCGGATGCCGTCGGAGAACGGAGAACGGAGAGCGGATGCCGTCTTCCGATCAGCGCTCTTCGGGAGAGGCGATCATGCGCATGAACGTCTCGATGAGCGGCAGCACCGCCAGCCCGGGGTCGAGCAGCGCCTGGATGCGCAGGCCGTCGATCATGGCGAGCACCATGGTCACCTTGTCGTCGGCCGAGAGCTCGTCGGTCTCGCCCATGACCGAGATCACGCGCTTGTTGAACTCGCGGCGCATGCGCTCCTTGCGCGCCATGAAGAAGTCGTGCGCGGGATGCTCGGGGTTCGTCGCGGCGATCGTGACCGCGAGCCAGTTGCGCTGGTGCTCCGGGTGCGCGAACTCCTCGGCCAGGACGCTCGACAGCACCCGTTCGGCCGAGACCTTCGACTGCATGATGCGCTGCGCGAGTTCTTCGTCGTCGGCGTCGCGCTGGGCGAGGGCGGCGAGGAGCAGATCGTCCTTGGTCGCGAAATGGCGCAGCAGCGCCGCGTGCGTCACGCCGGCCCGCGCGGCGATGTCGCGCAGCGACGCGCGCTCGTACCCGTGCTCCGCGATGCTCGCGAGGGCGGCGCGCACGATCTCCGCGCGGCGGGCGGGCGTGGACGCGTACGGTCCCCGGCGGGACTTCGGTGCGGTCGCGGTGTTCGTCATGCGCCTGCCAATCTGCCGAAGTCGATCGGCGTCTTGCCAATAGTAACCAAGTCGGTTACAGTTCTGGAAAAGTAACCAACGTGGTTACTGTTTGAATGGCGGAACCCGAACCCGCCGAGCCCGCGTCGCTGCGGGTCACCATCCAACGAAGGAGCCACGGTGACGATCAAAGATCCCGACTCGCAGGACACCGCCGCGCCCGTGTCAACCGCTGACGAGCCGCAGAGTCCGGTGAGCAGGTCGTACATCTTCTGGCTGATGCTCGCGAGCTTCGGCGCCTCGATGGCGATGATGGTGCCGCTGTCGTACGGGATCGCGGTCCGGATCGCCGAACTGGCACCCGGACACGAAGAGGTGCTCGGCTACATCACCGGAACCGCACAGGTCATCTACCTCGTGCTCAGCCCGATGATCGGGATCTGGAGCGACCGCACCCGATCGCGGTTCGGGCGGCGCTCGCCCTTCATCTTCCTCGGCGTCGTGATCGGCCTCGCGGGTCTCGTGGTCATGGGGCTCGCCCCGAACCTGCTGATCGTCGGCGCCGGCTGGGTGCTCGGCATGTCGGGCTGGTCGATCGCCGGCGCCGCGATCCAGAACATCCAGGCCGACAAGCTGCCCGAGCGGCAGCGCGGCAAGGTCTCCGCGCTGACGGGGCTGATGACGCAGATCGCGCCGGTTCTCGGCATCGGCGTCGCGTACGCCGTGTCGTCGAGCACGCTCCTCGTCTTCGTGGTGCCGGGCGTGATCGGCGCCGTCCTCCTCGCGCTCCTTCCGCTGATCAAGCCCGAGGGCAGCTCTCGCGAACTCCCGGTCGGCACCAGGGTCACGGTTCGCGAACTGGTCGCCGGTTACGGATTCAACATCCGCAAGTACCCGGACTTCGCGTGGAACTGGCTCGGCCGGTTCGTCTTCTTCATCGGCCTGTACTTCAACACCACCTTCGGCACGTTCTTCTACGCGCAGCGCCTCGATCTCGAGGTCCGCGACGTCGCGGGTGTCGTGGCGACGATCGGAATGCTCGGCGTCGTCGCCGCAGCGGGAGGGGCGCTGCTCGGCGGCTTCCTCTCCGACAAGCTGCAGCGCCGTCGGCTGTTCGTGATGATCTCCGCCCTGCTGTTCGTGGCGGGCGCGCTCACCGAGGCGACGAGCTGGTCGCTGGCGCAGCTCATCATCGGCGCCGTGCTCATGCAGCTCGCGATCGCGGTGTTCGCGACCGTGGACCAGGCGATCATCTTCGCGATCATCCCCGAGCGCGCCGAGACCGGACGCTACATGGCGATCGTCGCCTTCGCGCAGAAGATCCCCAGCGCCGTCGCCCCGCTGATCGCCTCCGTGGTGATCACGATCGGCGCTGTCGCCGACGTCAAGAACTACACCCTGCTGTATCTCACCGGCGCCGTGTTCGCCCTCGTCGGCGGACTCATCGTGTTCCTGAAGGTGAAGGCCGTCCGATGACCCGCGCTCCAGAGCGCCTCTCGATCGACAGCGGCGGGGGAGCGCTCGCGATCTCCGGTCGCACACCGCGACTCTCCTGGGAACCCACAGGCGACACAGACCGGTTCGAGATCGAGGCCGTGGTCGACGGTCGGCGGCAGCAGCCGCAGATCGTCGAAGGCCATCGGTTCGTCGCCTGGCCGTGGGCGCCGCTGACCAGCCGCGCCGAGGTCGTCTGGCGTGTCGGCGAAGCGGGCTTGTGGTCCGACTGGTCAGGTTTTGAGGCCGGGCTGTTCGACGAGGACTGGACCGCCCGGTGGATCAGCCCCGAGGAGACCACGGATGCCGGCTACGGCCGCCGGCCCGCGCACCTCCTCGCCACCGCGTTCGAGCTGATGGGCGACGTCGTCCGCGCCCGGCTCTACAGCACTGCGCTCGGGGTCTACACGGCCGCAGTCAACGGCGAGCGCGCAGGCGATGTCGAGTTGGCGCCGGGAGCGACGTCGTACGACAAGACCCTGCACGCCCAGGCCGCCGACGTGACGCACCTCCTGCGCGACGGAGCGAATCGCGTCGAGATAGAACTGTCGGACGGCTGGTTCCGCGGCCAGGTGGGCGCGTTCCGCATCCCGGCCGCATGGGGCACCACGGTGGCCGCGCGCGCCGAGCTTCACGTCGACCTCGCCGACGGCCGGCACCTGACTGTCGCCACCGACGGTTCGTGGACCTCGAGTCGTTCCACCGTCATCCGCGCCGATCTCATGGACGGGCAGAGCACCGATCTGACCACGGCCGTCGGCGCACCGCGCCCCGTGAGCGTCGACACGGTCGATGCTCCGCCGGTCACGTGGTCGCCGGCTCCGCCGGTGCGCGTCGTGGAGACCCGCGCGGCGGCCGAGGCTCGAGAGGTGCGCGACGGGGTGTGGGTTCTGGACTTCGAGCAGAACGCCTCGGGTCGGGTCCGGCTCGACGAGCTGGGCCCAGCCGGAACGCGCACAGTGCTCGAGTACGGCGAGCACGTGGATGCCGACGGCGATCTGTCGACCGCGCACCTCGACTCGCACAGACCGGGCGAGCCCGTGCAGGTGTTCGTGCAGCGCGACGAGGTGATCTCGGCGGGCGGTGCAGACGTGTTCGAGCCCCGTCACACCGTGCACGGCTTCCAGTACGTGCGCATCACGCGTGACGGCCAGCCGTTCGACCCCGCCACTGCGCGCATGCAGGTCGTGCAGAGCGACCTGCGCCGCACGGGCCTGTTCGCGTGCAGCGATGAGGATCTGAACACGCTGCACCGGATGGCCGACTGGAGCTTCCGCGGCAACGCGGTGGACATCCCGACCGACTGCCCGACCCGCGAGCGCATCGGCTGGACGGGCGACTACCAGGTGTTCGCTCCCACCGCGACACGGCTGTACGACGTGCACGGGTTCACCCGCAAGTGGCTCCGCTCGGTGCGCGACGACCAGCTCGACGACGGGCGCATCGCGAACTTCTCGCCCGACGGCCGCCAGATCAAGCATCATCTCGACGACCAGTTCGCGATGATGACCGGATCCGCCGGATGGGGCGACGCGATCGTGGCCGTGCCCTGGGAGATGTACCGGGCGTACGGTGACGAGCAGGTGCTCGCGGAGAACTGGGATGCGATGGTCCGCTGGGTGGAGTGGGCGCTGGAGAAGGCCGCGACCACCCGGCACCATGCCCGGATGCAGAGCGCCCCCGAGTCGTTCGAGCAGTACCTGTGGGACGGCACGTTCCATTGGGGCGAGTGGACCGAGCCGAAGCCGAAGGATGCTGACGGCAACCGTCTGGACCCGATCGCGCACAACCCCATGGTCTGGTTCATGGCCGACAAGGGAGAGGTCGGGACGGCCTACCTGTTCCGCTCGGTGTCGACGCTCGCGCAGATCGCATCCGTGCTCGGTCGTGACGACGAGGCGCGCTACTCCGACCTCGCCGGGCGCATCCGCGACGCATGGCAGCGCGCCTATCTCCGCGACGACGGCACGACCGCGACCGACTCTCAGGCCGCGTACGTGCGGGCGCTGTCGTTCGGCCTCGTCCCCGAGGGGATGCGTGCCGCGGCCGTCGACCGACTCGTGCAGCTGATCGAGACCGCCGATCATCACCTGTCCACCGGATTCCTGTCGACCGGCGATCTGCTGCCCGTGCTCGCCGACCACGGTCGCGCCCACACCGCCTACCGGCTGCTGCTGCAGCGCACCGCCCCGTCCTGGCTGTACATGGTCGACCGCGGAGCCACCACGATCTGGGAGGACTGGGAGGGCATCGACGACAACGGCGAGGCCCATGATTCGCTCAACCACTACAGCAAGGGCGCGGTCGTGCGGTTCCTGCACACCCACACCCTCGGCCTCAGGCAGGCGCCCGACTCGATCGGCTGGCGCAGCGTCGAGATCGAGCCGGTGCCGGGCGGCGACCTCACGTGGGCCCGGGGCTCGCACCACGGGCCGCAGGGGCCGATCGGTGTCGAGTGGCGCATCGACGGCGAGGAACTGGTCGTCGACGTCGAGATCCCGCCGCTCACGACGGCCCTGATCCGTCTTCCCGACGGCACCGCGCATCGGGTCTCCCGTGGTCGGCACACCGTGTCGGCGCCGGTCGCCCGGTTCGCGGCATCCGTCTGATCGAACGCAACGAGAGCACTGAACGAAGAGGAATGAACATGACGACCTTCCCGACCGACTTCCTGTGGGGAGCTGCGACCGCGGGCCATCAGATCGAAGGCAACAACGTCAACAGCGACTGGTGGGCGCGCGAGCTCACGATGCCGGGAATGGAGCCGTCGGGCGACGCCGTCGACAGCTACCACCGGTACCAGGAGGACATCTCGCTGCTCGCCGACGCCGGCCTCACCTCGTACCGGTTCAGCCTGGAGTGGTCGCGCATCGAACCCGTCGAGGGCCGGTTCTCGAGAGCCGAGCTCGCTCACTACCGCCGGATGATCGACTTCTGCCTCAGTCGCGGCGTCGTCCCCGTGGTCACGCTGCAGCACTTCACGACGCCGCAGTGGTTCGCCGAGCGTGGAGGCTGGCTGGCCCCCGACGCGGGCGACCTGTTCGTCCGCTACGCGACCGAGGCGACCCGGATCCTCGAGGGCGTCGAGTGGGTCGTCACGATGAACGAGCCCAACATGCAGGCTGCGATCATGACGGCGATGCGCCGGATGCAGCAGTCGCCGTCGGGGCAGTGGCAGAGCCCGACGGTCGAGGGCGACGGAGAGCAGCAGTCGCACGGCGAGTTCCTCACCTACGCCGACCCCGAGATCGGACGCCTGTTCACGTCGATCCATCACCGCGCGCGCGACATCGTGCGCGAGAGGACCGGCGCGAAGGTCGGCTGGACGATCGCGGCCGGTGCGCTGACGGCGGCGCCGGGCGGGGAGGAGAAGCTCCTCGAGATCCGCTACGGCAAGGAGGACGTGTACTGGGAGGGTGCTCGCGGCGACGACTTCGTCGGTGTGCAGGCGTACTCGACGCAGCAGGTGGACGCGCGCGGTCTCGTGCCGCACCCGCCGCATCCGGACAACACCCTCGTGGGCACGGCCTTCCGACCGGACGCGCTGCAGATGGCGGTGCGTCACGCCTGGGGCATCACCGGAGGAGTGCCGATCCTCGTGACCGAGAACGGCATCGCCACGGCGGATGACACCCAGCGGATCCGGTACACCGAAGAAGCGCTGCGCGGACTGCACGCGGCCATGGCCGACGGCATCGATGTGCGCGGGTACCTGCACTGGTCGCTGCTCGACAACTTCGAGTGGGGCCACTGGGAGCCCACCTTCGGCCTCATCGCGGTCGACCGCGAGACGTTCGCGCGCTCGCCCAAGCCGAGCCTCGCGTGGCTCGGTCAGGTCGCGAGCCGTGGTGCGCTGCCGACGGCGGTGTCCGCGTGAGTCACCCGTTTCCGGATGTCTCGGCGACGACTGTCGCCGATCTCCTCTCGCTCGATGGACGGCATGCGCTGGTCACCGGGGGCGCGCAGGGGCTCGGCAGAGCGATCGCCCAGCGCCTCGTGGAGGCCGGAGCGCGGGTGACGATCGCCGACCTCGACCTCGACCGTGCCGCTACGGCGGCGGCGGCCGTCAGCGAGCAGCACGATGCGCACGCGGTCGGCGTGGAGATGGACGTCGCCGATGAGGAGTCGGTCGCCGCCGCTGCCGAGCGCGCTCGGCAGGAGCTCGGTGAGATCGACATCTGGGTGAACAACGCAGGCGTCTTCCCCAGCGTGCCCGCGCTGGACATGCCGCTCGAGCAGTGGGACAGGGTGATCGACGTGAACGCCCGCGGCGTCTTCGTCGGTGCGCGAGAGGCAGCCAGGCGGATGCCGGACGGCGGCGTGATCGTGAACATCGCGTCGACCGCGGGATTCCGCGGAACGGCACCCGGGCTCGCCGCCTATGTCGCCTCGAAGCATGCGGTGCGAGGGCTGACGGCGCAGCTGGCGCTCGAGCTCGCGCCGCGCGGCATCCGGGTTCTGGGAGTCGCTCCGACGTTCGTGCCCACCGAGGGGAACCTCGCCGCCGCGGCGGCGGATCTCCCCGAGGGCGTCGACGTGATGGCCGTGATGCGCCCCGGGCTCATCGGACGGCTCGCCGCGCCCGACGACATAGCGCGCGTCGTGCTGTTCTGCGCCAGCGACATGTCGATGGTCATGACGGGGAGCACGCTTCTCGCCGACGCCGGCCAGACGATCTGACGCCGACCCGGATCACCGCACGCGGTTCAGAAGCTCCTCGTCCGCGAGCAGCCGCCGCACGTTCTCATCGATCAGCGCGCTCGACCCGACCGGGCGGTTGCCTGCGACGTGCGGTGTGATCACCAGGTTCGGGGTGTCCCACAGCGCGGAGTCGGCGGGCAGCGGCTCGGTCCGCGTCACGTCGATCGCCGCGGAGCGCAGCCGACCCGATGCGAGCGCGTCGATCAGGGCGCTCTCGTCGACCGTGGCGCCCCGGCCCACGTTCACGAACACGGCGCCAGGCTTGAGCGACTCGAAGACCGAGGCGTCGAACAGCTCCGCGGTCTCTGCGGTGGCGGGCAGCAGCGATACGAGCACGTCGGTCCGGCCGAGCAGCTCACTCGCGTCGCTTTCCGCGACCACCGGCACCCCGGAGCGCTCGCCGGAGGAGCGCGCGATGCCGTGCACGTCGGCGCCGAGCAGCTGCAGCAGTGGCGCGAGCCGGGCGGCGATCGACCCGAAGCCCCAGATCGTGACCGTCGCGCCGGCGAGCGTGTAGAGGTCGCGGGTCGCCGGCGCGGCCTGTGCGGCGATGAATTCCTCATCCCAGAGGTGGGCGTGCTGCGCGTCCTGCAGACGATCGAGTCGGCGGACAGCGCTGAGGATCAGCGCCAGCGCGTGCTCGGCGACCGGCCCGTCGTGCAGCGAGCGCCCCGAGCAAATGCTCACATCGGCGGCGAACCCGGCATTCAGCACGACGTCGGCCCCCGACGCCAGCGCCTGCACGAGCCTCAAAGCGGGCAGGGTGCGCGCAGCATCCGCCAACTGCTCCGCCGAGTTGTGCCAGGCGACGAGGACCTCGGCGTCGCGATGCGCGGCCGGCACCGCTGCGTTCACGTCGTAGACGACGACGTCGTCACCCGCCCGCAGGTTCAACTCGATCGTGTTCGGGATCAGGATCTTCATGCGTGCTCCTTCAACTGACCAGCAGCGAGCCCTTGGCGGGCTGATCGCCGTCGCGCCGTTCGATCGCGCGCAGCGTGCGGGCCACGAAGGCGGCGATCTTCTTCGCCCCCTCGAACCGGAAATGCGTGTCGTCGGCGAGACCCTCCGGCCAGGCCGAGGTCTCGCCCGGCGCGTAGTGCGACAGCAGGCGAGCGGATGCCGTGTCTCCCAGTTCCTCGTAGAGCCAGGTGGTGAACACGGTGAGGTCGATCAGCGGCACGTCGAGCTCATGCGCGAGGTCGCGCACGGCGTTCGGATAGTCGCCGTGCGTCGGCGTGACGACGTCGCCGTCGAACCAGCGGCGCTCGACCGACGTGCACAGCACGGCTCGCGCTCCGCGTTCCCGGGTCTCGGAGACGAAACGGCGCAGGCGGTCGGCGTAGCCGCCGCGAGACGCGAGAAGCTCCGGCTCCTTCTGATCGTTGTGACCGAACTGGATGACGACCGTGTCGCCCTCCTCGACCTCGGCGATGAGCGCGTCCCACGAGCCCGAGGCGATGAAGCTGTCGGTCGTCGCTCCGCCGAAGGCGAGATTGTGCACCGGGGCGTCGACGTAGCCTTCCAGCGCTTGCCCCCAGCCCGACATCGGCTCTTCGGCCGGCTTCATCGGCGCGACCGTCGAGTCCCCGGCCAGGTGGTAGGTCATTCCGTGCTCCTTCGGTGGATCGACCGGTCTGCGACCGCCTGCGTCGATGGTATCGACCAGTTCCCGAAATGCTTCTCCTGACCCGGGGGGAAGGTATTCGGCGAACAGTCTGTTGGAGAAAACGCCACGGCAGTCGGACCCCCGCTCTGCCGCATCCTGCGGGGGAGCGGAGGCCGAAGCGGTCACTGAGCCGCGAAGACTTCGGATCCCGAGATGAAGGTGCGCACCACCCGAGCCGTGAGCAACGACGAGGCGCCTTCGACGAACAGGTCGGCGTCGAGAACCGCGAAGTCGGCGGCGTGGCCCACTGCGATGCGCCCGCGCCAATCGCCGTCGCCGACCGACGCGGCCGCA
The DNA here is from genome assembly GCF_044987465.1 of Microbacterium sp. ZW T6_19. Taxonomy (NCBI): domain Bacteria; kingdom Bacillati; phylum Actinomycetota; class Actinomycetes; order Micrococcales; family Microbacteriaceae; genus Microbacterium; species Microbacterium sp. ZW T6_19. The sequence goes on from NZ_JBJDRH010000006.1 coordinate 17,748, forward strand.
TCCCTCGTGGCATGGGCGATCGCCCGATCGAGCGGCAGAGCGTACTGAGGGTGGGTGGCCGGGAGCGAGGGATCGAGCGCGGAGCCGCGTGTCGCCGCCACATACAGGTTCGCGAGCGGGTCGTAGGGGGCGGTCGGGGCGTCGGTCGAGAATGAGAGCAGCGCCCCGGCGTCCTCGTACTCGGACCAGGGGAACGCCCGCTCGACGCGGTCGTCGTCGAGCTGCGCGGCCCAGTTCGTGAAGATGGCGGGGTCGGCGTGGACCGGTTGCATGGACGCCGTGACTCCGAGCCGCGACATCCGCTCGGCCGTGCCGGGTGCCGCATATTCCAGGTGTTCGATGCGATGGCGACGAGGGCGGTCGCCGTTCACGGTGATCGCGTTCTCTATCGCGTCGAGCCCGAGCGTGCTTGCCGCGTCGCCGATCGCGTGCATGGCGATCTGGAGGCCCGCGGCATCCGCCGCGGCGACGACCGGGAACAGCCGCTCGGCCGGCCAGATCGGGTCGGCGTTCGAGCCGTCGGCGTACGGATGCCCCATCGCAGCGGTGCACGCATCGATCGTGCCGTCCACGATCAGCTTGATGCCGATGACACGGACGCCGGGGTTCTCCGCCGCCGCGAGCTCTGCGGCGCGAGCGACCTGTGCGAGGTTCTCGTCATCCTGTCCGGTGTTGAGGATGAACCAGTGCGCGTCGATCCGCAACGGCATGGCCCCGCGAGCGGCGGCCCGTTCGAGCGCTGTGAGCCCGTTCTCCTGGAAGGCCATGTCCACAGCCGCCGTGACACCGGATGCCAGGTACGCGGCCACGACCCGGTCGATGTCGGCGTCGCGCTGTGCGTCGCTGGTCGTCGCATCCCGATGCGTCCACGCGAGCTTCAGGGCGGTCTCGTACAGCATCCCGGTGGCCTCGCCATCGGCATCCCGTTCGATACGTCCGCCGATCGGATCGGGCGTGTCGCGCGTGATGCCGAGAGTGGCGAGCGCCGCGCTGTTCACCCAGCACGAGTGGTAGTCGTTCGCGAAGAGGTAGACCGGGATGTCGGAGACCGCGGCGTCGATCATCGCGGCCGTCGGAGCGCCGTCGATGGAGTCGAAGAGCCAGCCACCGCCGTAGAGCTCGTCGACGACGTGCGCTCTCGCCGCCCGCAGTCGCTCCTGGATCTCCTCGAGCGTGCCGGCATCCGTGAGGCCGACCTGGCCGAGCGAGCTGCCCATCAGGAGCAGGTGGGTGTGCGCATCGGTGAAGCCGGGCAGCACGAGCCGGCCCTCGAGATCGACGACCCGATCGCAGGTCGGAGAATCGTCCTCCGTGCCGACGAAGACGAATGAGCCGTCTTCGACGACGACGACGTCGGCCCACTGCCGCTCGTCGGCGGTGAAGAATCGGGCGTTGCGGTACAGCGTGCGGGTCATGCGGAGATCTCTTCCTTGTAGGTGTTGGTGGTGGTGCGCTCCAGGCGCGTGGCCAGCAGGGCGATCGCCCCGGACGGGACCGCGAGCGCGAAGCTCGCGATGCCGAGGGTGATCGCGAAGTTCTGGTAGCCAAGGACGCTGATCAGCGCGGCGCCGACCACCGGTGTCAGGGCCGACCCGACGAGGTAGACCGACAGCAGCGGCGCCGACCAGCGCCCTCCGGCGTCGAGGGCTGCAGAAGTCGCGATGAAGTACATGAATCCGAGCGCATAGACGACCTGCCATGCGATGAACACGATGGTGAACGCGGTGGCGTCGGTGATGAAGCCTTCGATGATCTTCAGGACGCCACCGACCAGCATCAGCACCACCAGTGGCACCGCACGACCGAGCCGGTCGCCCACGATCATGAGAAGCAGCGCGGCCATCAGCCCTCCCGCGGTCGCCCCGCTGAGCGCGACGCCGAGCCCCTCGGGGGTGAGGCCCGCCTGATCGGCGCCCATCACACCTCCCATGGCCCACAGGGAGTCCTCGCTCACAGCCCAGAGCGCGAAGGCGACGAGCAGTCCGAACCCGGCGACCGTCACTGCGCGCGACCGTGCAGGTGAGAGGCGGACCGCGCCTGTCGGCGGCACCTCGATCGGCATGGCCTCCGCCACGGCGGCACCCGCCTGCGGATCGATGACGGGCACTGCAGGCAGCCACGCCGAAAACAGCAGCGCGATCAGACTGAACAGGGCGATCGCGCCGAAGACGGCGATCGGAACGAGCCCGATGAGAGGGATGACGGCGATCACGATGGTGATGAGACCTCCCTTCACGAGGCCGCTCAGTCCGGCCACACGTTCGGGATTGCGGAACGCGGCCATCGCCGCGCCTGCCGCAGCAATGGCCCCACCCGCTCCGAGGCCGCCGACCAGGAGGCCCGGAATCAAGATGGCGGGAACGAGGGCGGCCATGCCGAAGCCGAGCGTGGCGACGACAAGACCCGCTCGGGCGACGTTTCTCCGGTGAGGGCCGGCGCACAGCGGAGCGATCGCCAGACCTGCCAACGCCGTGAGGAAGAGGCTCGCCGTGACGATCCAGCTGGACGTCAGGACATCGACGTGAAGAGCGGTCTGTGCCGCGGTGATCATGTAGGGCGAGAGGTTGACACCGACGTAGCCGGCGATGCCCACGGCGAACGTCGCAGTGGCTGTGGGGAGACGCAGTGGTACTCGTGTGCCGAGATCGATTGCTGTCATGGAGGACTCCAAGGGCAGGTGGTGCACGACGGCGTGCGGGATCGGGAGAGGCCGGGGGTGCGTTCGTGGAGCACGTTCTCGTAAACGAATGGTGTTCGTAAACGAATGGTGTTCATTAGTATGCACGGAGGAGGAGTCGCAGGGAAGCCCCGGTGTTGCGACGACGTTACGTTCTGCTGAGAGTGAGTCACCCATGCCCAGGCCATCCACTCCGCTGCTGTCGCCGGAGATCATCGGAGACGCCGGGCTCGCCCTGTCTCGCGCCGGCGAGCCGTTCGGAGTCAACGCGATCGCGAGACGACTCGGAGTGCGGCCATCGTCGCTGTACAACCACGTGGACGGCATGGACGGGATCGTCGAGCTCATCAGAGGCCGGCTCCTGGCGACCTATCGTCTCGAGGTGTCTGGGGAGAGGTGGGAGGACTACGTCCTCACGATGCTTCGCGCTTTGCGTCAGATGTACGCGGATCATCCGCGACTGGTCCCGCTGCTCGTGGGCAAGACCATCACCAGCCCGGACGTGATCGAGGTGTACGACGACCTGGCGACGGTGCTCGCCGAGGGCGGCTTCCCCGAAGATGAGATCCTCTCGGTCATCGCCGTCGTCGACGCGTTCGCGATCGGCTTCGGCCTCGATCTCGCCGCGCCGGACGACGTCTGGCGGCCGGAACAGGAGACGCGCACGCTGGGACGCCTCATCGATTCGGGCGAACGCGGCAGAGAACGTGCGGACCGCACATTCGAACTCGGTGTGTCGGTGCTCATCGATTCGCTTCGCGCACGACTCACCGCGTGACGCGGGTCCGTCCCGGCATCCGCCCCGTTTCTCGGGTATCGTCGCCGCCATGGCCACAGCGACGACGCAGACCAACCAGCGCGAGGCATTCGGCTCGCGGAACGTCTTCATCCTCTCGGCGATCGGATCCGCCGTCGGGCTCGGAAACATCTGGCGCTTCCCCTACGTCGCCTACGAGGGCGGCGGTGGGGCGTTCCTCATCCCGTACCTGTGCGCGCTGCTGACCGCCGGCATCCCGCTGCTGTTCTTCGACTACGCGATCGGTCACCGCTTCCGCGGCTCGGCGCCGCTCGCGTTCCGGCGCATGCACCGCTCGGCGGAGACGCTGGGCTGGTGGCAGGTCCTCATCTGCGTCGTCATCTCGGTCTATTACGCCGTGATCATCGCCTGGTCGGCGATGTACACGTGGTTCTCCGCTCAACTCACCTGGGGGCCGGGCAACGAGAACGACTTCTTCTTCGTCGACTTCCTGCAGTCGGCCGACGTCGCCGAGACCGGCGTGTCGACCCAGTTCGTGCCTCAGGTCGGCATCCCGCTGATCGTGGTCTGGCTGGCCGTCATCGTCATCATGTGCCTGGGCGTCAAGAAGGGCATCGGCCGCGCGAACATGATCCTGATGCCGCTGCTGACGGTGATGTTCGCGGTGCTGGTCGTTCAGTCGCTGTTCCTGCCCGGCGCCCTCGACGGGCTGACCGCCTTCTTCACGCCGAACTGGGAAGCCCTCGCCGACCCCGCCGTCTGGGCGTCGGCCTACGGCCACATCTTCTTCTCGCTGTCGGTCGCCTTCGGCATCATGGTCACCTACGCCTCGTATCTGAAGCGCAAGACCGACCTCACCGGCTCAGGCCTCGTCGTCGCCTTCGCCAACTCGGGCTTCGAGATCCTCGCCGGCATCGGCGTGTTCGCAGCGCTCGGATTCATGGCGCAGGCGCAGGGCACCGAGGTCGCCGGAGTCGCCTCGTCGGGCATCGGGCTCGCGTTCATCGCCTTCCCGACGATCGTCTCGCAGGCGACCGGCGGCTCGATCATCGGCGTCCTGTTCTTCGGAGCGCTCGTGTTCGCCGGAGTCACCTCGCTGATCTCGATCCTCGAGGTGATCGTCGCAGCTCTCCAGGACAAGCTCGGGTGGAACCGCATCCGCACCACCCTCACGGTCTCCCTCCCGCTCGCCGTCATCTCGATGGCCCTGTTCTCGACGACCACAGCGCTGTCGGTGCTCGACACCGCCGACGCGTTCGTGAACGCCTTCGGGATCATGGCCGTCGCCCTCGTCGCCGTGATCGTCGTCGCCTGGCTGCTGCACAAGCTGCCTGCGCTCAAGGAGCACCTGAACCGGAGATCGAGCTTCTCCGTCGGTCGGATCTGGATGCTGCTGGTCGGCGTCCTCGCACCGCTCGTGCTCGGCTACCTGTTCGTCAGCGAGCTGATCGCCAAGATCACGACCCCGTACGGCGGCTACCCGGCCTGGTTCCTCGGGATCTTCGGCTGGGGGATGGTGATCTCGCTCGTGATCCTCGCGGTGCTGCTCTCGCTTCTGCCGTGGAGCGGACGCTCGCACGCGAAGGACGACACCGACTACGACGACTTCCTCGCCCAGGAGCACTACGAACCCGACCCGGAGACGAGCGCGATACCGGTCGCCTCCGCCGAGCAGAGAGGAACGGCGTCATGACCCCCACCGCGATCGTCATGATGATCGTCGCGATGGTCACGGTCTGGGGCGGCCTGATCGCGGCGATCGTGAACCTCGCGCGTCACCCGGAGGTGGCCGAGACCGAGCCGGAGGCTCCGCCGGTCGAGCTGTAGCGGCTCCGCCGCGCGTCGCGCGGGATAGTAGCTTCTTCTCGCGGGTCGTGGCAATCCCGTTGGCGAGACGGAGCGGGCTTCCTAACTTGGGCTTCACAACCCAGAGTCAGGAGCCGAGATGTCCGCCACCACCAGAACCGCGCACGGCTCCGCTCAGCGGGAATCCACGACGACCACGAACGACGTTCAGGCGCCGGCTGAGCCGACATACGAACTCGTCGACCTGGATCGCTACGCGATCATGCATGATGGTCCCGTGGGCTATGTCGAGGTCGTTCCCCCTGTCTTCGTCTGCTATGCAGGCCACCCCTTCGCGAAGGCCGAGGAGGCCGCGCAGAGGCACGACTTCCAGACCGCCGTGCAGACGGTGATCGAGCACGCCGCCTCGGTGCGACGCACTCGGCGCCGCGCATGACGCTCGAGATCTGGCCCGGATCGGCATACCCGCTGGGGGCGACCTTCGACGGTCAGGGGACGAACTTCGCGCTGTTCAGCGAAGGGGCCGAACGCGTCGAACTGTGTCTGTTCGACGACAAAGGCGGCGAGCAGCGCGTCGACCTTGCGGAGGTCGACGCGTTCGTGTGGCACGGCTATCTCCCCTCGCTGCAACCCGGCCAGCTCTACGGATACCGCGTGCATGGGCCGTACGATCCGACGCAGGGCGCGCGGTTCAACCCGAACAAGCTGCTGCTCGATCCCTACGCGAAAGCGGTGTCGGGGAAGATCGCCTGGGGGCAGCCGGCGTTCGGCTACGACTTCGGCGACCCCGACTCCCGCAACGACGACGACTCGGCCGGGATCATGGTCAAAGGCGTGGTCGTGAACCCCTTCTTCGAATGGGCGGGCGACCGGCCGCCGAAGATCCCCTACGCGCAGACCGTGATCTACGAGGCCCACGTGAAGGGGCTCACCGAGCGGCATCCGGGTGTCCCCGATTCCCTGCGCGGCCGGTACGCCGGCATCGCGCACCCCGCGATCATCGACCACCTCACCCGCCTCGGCGTGACGGCGATCGAGCTCATGCCGGTGCACCAGTTCCTCGACGACGCCGTGCTCGAGGAGAAGGGCCTGTCGAACTACTGGGGCTACAACACGCTCGCATTCTTCGCGCCGCACAACGCCTATTCCTCGAGCGGCGAACGCGGTCAGCAGGTGCAGGAGTTCAAGGCGATGGTGCGGGCTCTGCACGCGGCGGGGATCGAGGTCATCCTCGACGTCGTCTACAACCACACCGCCGAGGGGAACCACCTCGGGCCGACCCTGTCTCTGCGCGGCATCGACAACGAGGCGTATTACCGGCTCGAGAAGGACAAGCGGTACTACACCGACTACACCGGCACCGGGAACAGCCTGAACGCCGGCAACCCGCACGCGCTGCAGCTGATCATGGACTCGCTGCGGTACTGGGTGACCGAGATGCACGTCGACGGCTTCCGGTTCGACCTCGCCTCGACCCTCGCCCGTGAGTTCTACGACGTCGACCGGCTGTCGACGTTCTTCGAGCTCGTGCAGCAGGACCCGATCGTGTCGCAGGTGAAGCTCATCGCCGAGCCCTGGGACGTCGGGCCCGGCGGCTACCAGGTCGGCAACTTCCCGCCGCAATGGACGGAATGGAACGGCAAGTACCGCGACACCGTCCGCGACTTCTGGCGTGGGGAGCCCCAGGCGCTGGGAGAGTTCGCCTCGCGGCTGACCGGATCGGCCGATCTGTACGAGCACTCGGGGCGGCGCCCGGTGGCATCCATCAACTTCGTCACCGCTCACGACGGCTTCACGCTGCGGGACCTCGTCTCGTACAACGACAAGCACAACGACGCGAACGGCGAGGGCAACGCCGACGGCGAATCGCACAACCGCTCCGACAACATGGGCGCGGAGGGTCCGACTGACGACCCCGCGATCAATCGGCGTCGCGCACGTCAGCAGCGCAACTTCCTCGCGACCCTGCTGCTCTCGCAGGGCGTGCCGATGATCTCGCACGGCGACGAGCTCGGCCGCACCCAGGGCGGCAACAACAACGGGTATGCGCAGGACAACGAGACGACGTGGATCGACTGGGATGCCGCGGACACCCCGCTGGTCGAGTTCACGGCCGCGCTGACGCGGCTGCGCCGCGCGCATCCGACCTTCCGTCGCAGCCGGTTCTTCAACGGCCGCCCGGTGCGGGTCGCCGACGGCGAACGCGTGCCCGACGTCGTCTGGCTGCGGCCGGACGCCGTCACGATGCAGCCGGAGGACTGGGACTCGGGGTTCGGCCGTGCTGTCGGGATGTTCCTGAACGGACGCGGCATCCGGGAGAAGGACGAACGCGGCCGGCCGGTGACCGATCTGAACTTCATCGTGTACTTCAACAGCGGTGACGACCGCGTCGAGGTGACTCTTCCCGACGACAGGCACGGCGACAGCTGGGAGGTCGTGGTGGACACGGCGGGAGAGGCCGACGAGGAGCAACCGCTCTCGGCCGGCGGCGGGTTCACGATGGAGGCGAAGTCGCTGCTCGTGCTCCGGGCCGCGGGAGACGACGAGGGGCCCGTCGACGACTCGGTGGAGGCGTCGCTGAGGGCGCAGAGCGAGCACGGCGAAGCGCTCGCCGGAGAGGCGGATGCCGGAGAGACGGATGCCGGCGCGGTGACCGCATGACTCTGAAGCCGCTGTCGACGTACCGACTGCAGATCACGTCCCGGTTCCCGCTCGACGAGGCCGCCGCCGTCACGGCGTATGTCGCGGCTCTCGGCGGCGACTGGGTCTATCTGTCTCCTCTGCTCGCTGCCGTGTCGGGGTCGGATCACGGGTACGACGTCGTCGATCACCCGCGCGTCGATGCCGAGCGCGGCGGGGCCGAGGGACTGCGCCGTTTCTCATCGGCCGCCCGTGCTGCAGGCCTCGGCATCCTGATCGACATCGTGCCCAATCACATGGGCGTGTCGGCGCCCCGGCAGAACCCCTGGTGGTGGGACGTGCTGCGCCTCGGCGCGGAGTCACGGCACGCCCGTGCGTTCGACATCGACGGACGGCTCGGCGGCGGGAAGGTGCGGCTGCCCATCCTCGGCGCCGCTCGGGACGAGGTGGTCGCCAGGGGAGACATCACCGTCGACCCGACGCCGGCCGCCGACGCGCCGGACGGCACGCTGAGCTACTTCGAGCACGTGCTGCCGCTCGCTCCGGGAACAGCACGACTCGTGGGCGACCTCCCGGCGCTGCTCGCCGCCCAGCACTACGAGCTGCGCTTCTGGCAGGACCAGTCGGCTGAGCTCAACTACCGCCGCTTCTTCGCGGTGTCGGAGCTCGCCGGTATCAGGGTGGAGCTTCCCGACGTGTTCGCGGACTCCCACCAGGAGATCCTGCGCTGGCTGCGCGAGGGTCTCGCCGACGGGCTGCGCGTCGATCACCCCGACGGCCTCGCGGATCCCGGCGGATACCTCGAACGCCTCGCCGACGGCACGGGCGGCGCCTACACGCTCATCGAGAAGATCTTGGAACCGGGCGAGGAGCTCCCGTCCTGGTGGCGCACCGACGGGACCACCGGCTACGAAGCGCTCGCGGTTCTCGACCGCATCTTCGTCGACCCCGACGGTGTGCAGGCGCTCTCCGAGATCGACGAGCGGTTGCGCGCGGAGACCGGATTGGCGAGGCCGGCCTCATGGCTCGAACTCGTGCACGACACCAAGCGGATGGTCGCCGACGAACTGCTGCAATCGGAGGTGCGACGGCTGGTGCGAGTGCTCCCGATGGGCGTCGTGGGAGCGGCGGATGCGCTCGCCGAGATCCTCGCCTGCTTCCCCGTGTACCGCTCATATCTTCCGGCCGGACGCGAGCACCTGCGGCATGCGGTGGCCGAGGCGGTTCGGCGGCGTCCCGATCTCGCGGAGGCGATCGAGCAGCTCGAACCCCTGCTCGCCGACCCCGATCTCGAGGTCGCAGAGCGGTTCCAGCAGACGAGCGGCGCCGTGATGGCCAAAGGAGTGGAGGACACCGCGTTCTACCGGTTCACGCGGCTCGGGACGCTGACCGAGGTCGGGGGAGACCCCTCGCAGGCCGCCCTCTCGACGCGGGAGTTCCACGCCGCGCAGCAGGCGCGGCTTTCGGCCTGGCCGCACTCGATGACGACTCTCTCGACGCACGACACCAAGCGCTCGGAAGACGTCCGCGCGCGGCTCTCGGTGCTCTCGGAGATGCCTGAGCGCTGGGCCGAGGTGCTGGGTGAGCTGCGCGCTGTGGCGGGTTCGGGGCACGGGCCGATCGATGCCCTGTTCTGGCAGGCGGCAGTGGGCGCGTGGCCGATCTCGACGGACCGGCTGCTCGCCTACGCCGTCAAGGCTGCACGCGAGGGAGCGGAGGCGACGGGGTGGCAGCATCCGGATGCCGCATTCGAAGAGCGCCTGGCGAAGATGGCGGATGCCGCGAACGGGGCCGCCGCCGAGATCCTCGCCCGGTTCGTCGAGGAGATCGCGGGCTTCGGCTGGTCGAACTCGCTATCGGCCAAGCTGCTCCAGCTCACCGGCCCGGGGGTCCCAGACGTCTACCAGGGCACCGAGCTGTGGGATCTGTCGCTCGTCGACCCCGACAACCGTCGCCCGGTCGACTTCGTCGCCAGGGCTCGCATGCTCGAGTCTCTGGACGCTGAGGTCGCCCGTGGCATCCTTCCGCCGGTCGACGTCTCGGGTCGGGCGAAGATGCTCGTGGCCTCTCGCGCGCTGCGCCTGCGACGCGACCACCCCGAGCTGTTCCGCGCCTATCGGCCGCTGGTCGTCACCGGCGGGTCCTCCGATCACGCGGTCGCGGTCGATCGCGGCGGGGTCACGGTGGTCGCCACCCGCCTGCCTGCGGGACTCGCACGGATCGGCGGCTGGCAGGACACTGTTCTGATGCGCCCCGAGCTGTCGGCGACCGACGTGCTCACCGGGCGGCGGATCGAACCGGGGCCGGTCCGCCTCGCCGAGCTGCTCGAGAAGTACCCGGTGGCCCTGCTGGAGGACGCCCGATGATCGAGGTGTGGGCGCCCCTGGCGCGCCGCGTGCGGGTGCGCCTTCTGGGCGACCAGGGCGCGACGATCGACGAACGCGAGCTCAGGCGTTCTGAGGCGGAGGGGTGGTGGCGCGCAGAGCTCGAACTGGCCGACGGCGACCGCTACGGCTTCGTGCTCGACGACGGAGATCAGGTGCGGCCCGACCCTCGATCGCGCCGGCAGCCCGAGGGCGTGCACGCACCCTCGGCCGCCTTCGACCTCGCGGCGTTCGCCTGGACCGACGCGGCGTGGACAGGGCGGCAGCTCGCTGGTGGCGCGATCTACGAGCTGCACATCGGCACCTTCACCCCCGAGGGGACGCTCGACGCTCTGATCGGCCGACTCGACCACCTCGTGGACCTCGGCATCACGCACGTCGAGCTGCTCCCCGTCAACGCCTTCAACGGGCGACGGAACTGGGGATACGACGGCGTGCTCTGGTACGCCGTGCACGAGGAGTACGGCGGCCCGCGCGCCTATCAGCGCTTCGTCGACGCCGCGCACGCCCGCGGACTGGGCGTCATCCAGGACGTCGTCTACAACCATTTCGGCCCGAGCGGCAACTATCTGCCGGAGTTCGGGCCGTATCTGCGCGAGGGACGGAGCAACCCGTGGGGTGACGAGGTGAACCTCGACGAACCGGCCGTGCGCCAGTACATCATCGACAACGCGCTGATGTGGCTGCGCGATTTCCACGTCGACGGCCTCCGTCTCGACGCCGTGCACGCGCTGAACGACGACCGGCCCACGCACATCCTCGCCGAGCTCGCCGAGCGCATCGAGGCGCTCTCCGCTCAGCAGAACCGGCCGCTCAGCCTGATCGCCGAATCCGATCTCAACGATCCGACGCTCATCCTTCCGCGGGAGGCCGGCGGCTACGGTCTCACGGCGCAGTGGTCGGACGACTGGCACCACGCGATGCACGTCGCCCTCACCGGCGAGACCACGGGGTACTACGACGATTTCGCCGCCCCCGAGGCGGTCGCCAAGGTGACGCAGCACGGGTTCTTCCACGACGGCACGTTCTCGTCTTTCCGTGGGCGGCCGCACGGGCATCCGATACCGCCGACGGTGCCGACGTGGCGACTCGTCACCTACATGCAGAACCACGATCAGATCGGCAACAGAGCTGCCGGCGACCGGCTCGGCGCGAACCTGACGCCCGACCGGCTCGCGGTCGCCGCCGTTCTCGCGCTCACCGCACCCGGCACTCCCATGCTCTTCATGGGAGAGGAGTGGGGCGCATCCACGCCGTGGCAGTTCTTCACCTCGCATCCCGAGCCGGAACTCGCGAAGGCCACAGCGGAGGGGCGCATCGCCGAGTTCGAGAAGATGGGCTGGAAACGGTCCCTCGTGCCCGACCCGCAGGACCCGGCGACGTTCGATCGCTCGCATCTGAACTGGGAGGAACGCCAGCAGGGCGAGCACGCGCGCCTGCTCGATCTGCATCGGCGGCTGCTCGCGCTGCGCATCCAGCGGCCCGAGCTCACCGATCCCGACGCCGCGAAGACCGCCGTCACCTCGATCCGCGACGACGGTCCGCCGCGTGCCCGCGCGTTCCGCATCGAGCGGGGTGCGGTGTCGGTGCTGGTGAACCTCACGAGCGAACCGGTCGCGTTCGACGTGCGACCCGGTGATCGGATGCTGCTGTCGACCCGCTCGGCGGACCTCGACGCGGGCCTCCTCGAGGTCCCGCCCGATGCAGCCGTCGTGGTCGGGCCGGAGCTCGCCGCTCAGCCGGTGGGCCTGGACCTGGACACGAACCGCACGAGCTCCTCGTAGCGAGGGCGCAGCGTCGAGGCGTCTGCCCGGATGCCTCAGCCTCCGAGCGCCTGCGCGGCCTGCCGCGCGGCTCCGAGCGCCACATACTCGCCGGGATCCGGCACCTCGACCGGCAGCCCGAGGACCTCGGGCGCGATGACGCGCACGGCCTCGGACTGCGCTCCGCCGCCGATGAGCAGGGCCCGCTCGAGAGGGATGCCGAGATCGCGCAGAGCGTCGAGACCCGCGCCGAGGCCTCGCAGCATGCCCTCGACAGCGGCGCGGGCGAGATTGGGCCGCGTGGTCGACGCGAGTGTCATCCCGGTGAGGGATGCCGTGGCATCCGGCAGGTTCGGCGTGCGCTCGCCCTCGAAGTAGGGCACGAGCGTCAGACCATCGGCCCCAGGAGCGGCCTGCAGCGCGAGGTCGCTGAACTCGGCATGGGCGACGCCGAGCAGCGACGCCGTGGCGTCGAGCACACGAGCGGCGTTCAACGTCGCGACCAGGGGGAGGAAGTTGCCGGAGGCATCGGCGAAGCCGGCGACCGTGCCCGAGGGATCGAAGACGGGAGACTCGCTGATCGCGCACACCGTTCCCGAGGTGCCGATCGAGACGACGACGTCGCCGACCACGGCGCCCAGACCGAAGGCCGCGGCGGCGTTGTCGCCGGCGCCGGCCGCGACGCGGCGGCCACCGGCATCCGTCACGCTCTCGTCGTGGCCGAGAACGCGCGGCAGCTCCGCGTCGTGACCGAGCGCCGCGACGAGCAGCTCACGGTCGTACTCGCCCGTGCGCGGGTTCCAGTAGCCCGTGCCCGAGGCATCCGAGCGGTCGGTGACGAGCTCGTCGAGCGCCGGATTCTCGGGCCCGAATCCGCGCAGCCGCCAGGTCAGCCAGTCGTGCGGCAGAGCGACCGCGGCGACGCGGGCGGCGTTCTCCGGCTCGTTGTCGCGCAGCCAGCGCAGCTTGGTGATCGTGAACGACGCGACGGGAACCAGGCCGGTGCGCTCGGCCAGAGCCGAGGCGCCGAACTCCGCGATCAGATCGGCGGCGGCTCCCGCCGAGCGGGTGTCGTTCCAGAGCAGGGCGTCGCGGATGACGCGGCCCTCGGCGTCGATCGCGACCATGCCGTGCTGCTGGCCCCCGATCGACCAGGCCTCGACGCCGTCGAGGCCTCCCGCCTCCGCGAGCGCCGAGTTCAGCGCCTGCCACCAGGCCTCGGGGTCGACCGCCGTGCCATCAGGATGCGACGCTCGTCCGGAGCGCACGACGGCTCCGGTCGAAGTGTCGACGACGACGACCTTGCAGGACTGGGTCGACGAGTCGACCCCGATCACGAGTGCCATTCCGGCATCCTCTCGATTGCTTCGGGTGTGTCCAGGATTCAGGCCGGTCGCACCTGTGGTCGGCTTCGGTCGCTGAACCCGTCGGTTCTGTGACCGACACGATGTCCGGTCACGCCTGTGGTCGGCTTCTGAGGCCGAACCAGCCGGTTGTGTGACCGGCCCGGTGTCCGGTCACGCTTGCGGGCGGCTTCCCACCCGCAGCGTGACCGGAACCGCGCGAGATCGGTCAGCGAGCGCCGAGGAGGTGCTCGGTGGCGAGCTGCTGCAGACGGACGAAGCCGAAGCCCTTGCCGCCGAAGTACGAGTTCGCGTCGAAGTCCTCGTAGGCCGAGCGATCGGCGAGGAAGTCGTCGTAGGTCTCGCCCTCGGCCAGGGTCGGCGTCGACAGCTCGTCGACACGAGCGGCGGCGAGCGCCTCCTGCACCTCGGGGTCGGCGCGGAAGGCCGCGGCGCGCTCCTTCAGCAGCAGGTAGGTGCGCATGTTCGCAGCGGCCGACTCCCACACGCCGTTCTCGTCTTCCGTGCGGCTCGGCTTGTAGTCGAAGTGACGGGGGCCGTCATAGGCGGGCACGCCGCCGGGGCCGCCGTTCTCGAGCAGGTCGACGAGCGAGAACGCGTTGTGCAGATCGCCGTGCCCGAACACGAGGTCCTGGTCGTACTTGATGCCGCGCTGGCCGTTGAGGTCGATGTGGAACAGCTTGCCGTGGAACAGCGCCTGTGCGATGCCGGCCGTGAAGTTGAGCCCGGCCATCTGCTCGTGCCCGACCTCGGGGTTCACGCCGACGAGCTCGGGGCGCTCGAGCGAGTCGATGAACGCGATCGCGTGGCCGAGGGTCGGCAGCAGGATGTCGCCGCGGGGCTCGTTCGGCTTCGGCTCGATCGCGAAGCGGATGTCGTAGCCCTTGTCGGTCACGTAGTCGCCCAGCAGGTTGACGGCCTCGCGGTAGCGCTCGAGAGCGGCGCGGACGTCCTTCGCGGAGTCGTACTCCGCACCCTCGCGCCCGCCCCACATGACGAACGTCTTGGCGCCGAGCTCGGCTCCGAGGTCGAGCTGGCGGAACACCTTGCGCAGGGCGTAGCGGCGCACGTCGCGGTCGTTCGAGGTGAAGCCGCCGTCTTTGAAGACCGGGGCGCTGAAGAGGTTGGTGGTGACCATCGGCACGATCAGGCCGGTGTCGGCGAGAGCGCCCTTGAGGCGGTCGATCTGCGTCTGGCGCTCGGCCTCGGTCGAGCCGAAGGCGAACAGGTCGTCGTCGTGGAACGTCAGACCGTAGGCGCCGAGTTCGGCGAGCTTCTCGACGGCGTGCACGACGTCGAGGGCGGGGCGGGTCGGGCCGCCGAAGGGATCGGCGCCGTTGTAGCCGACGGTCCAGAGGCCGAACGAGAACTTGTCTTCACGGGTGGGGGTGTTCATGACTGCTCCTGTGCAGGTCGAAATAAGTTGTGAGTGACAACATATCTCATGACAGAGATGCTGTCCACCCCTTACAGTGAAGGGATGCCGTCACCGTCGAGCCCGGCCCCGGGCACCCGTCCGCACAACCTCGCTCGCATCCTGCGACTCGTGCACGAGGAGGGTGCGCAGTCCCGCGCCGCGCTCACCGAGACGACAGGGCTGAACCGCTCGACCATCGCGGATCTGGTGGGCGAACTCATCAGGCTCGGGCTGGTCGACGAGAGGATTCCCGAGACGCCGGGGCGGGTCGGCCGCCCCTCGCCCGTCGTCGCGGCATCCTCCGATGTCGTCGCGATCGCCGTGAACCCGGAAGTCGATGCCGTCGAGATCGCTGCGATCGGGCTCGACCGCAGCATCCGCCTGCGCAAGCGGGTCCTGAACGAGGCCCTTCCGACGCCACAGGGTCTCACGACCCTGCTCGCCGAGACGCTCCAGGAATGGAGCGACGGACCGCTCACGCAGGTCCGCATCACCGCGATCGGCATCGCGGTGCCCGGTCTCGTGCGCGCGTCGGACGGCGTGGTGCGCAACGCCCCCCACCTCGAATGGCGGGACGTGCCTCTCGCCGACCTCGTCGCCGACGGCTGCGGCATCGCCACGGTCGTCGACAACGACGCCAGTCTGGGCGCGGTCGCGGAGCACCGCTACGGTGCAGGACACGGAATCGACGACATCGTCTACCTGAACGGCGGCGCCTCAGGCATCGGCGGCGGGCTCATCATCCGAGGCGTCCCGGTCGCGGGCGCGGGCGGCTACGCAGGAGAGTTCGGGCAGAATCGGCCGCGCATCACCGACGACGCCGATCGCCGCACGGCCGACGGCGTGCTCGAAGCCGAGGTGAGCCGCCGGCTGCTGCTCGACGTCGTCGGGCTCGAGGCAGCCGACGATGACGTCCTCGCAGCCGAGCTCAGCACGTCGGGCAGTCCCGACGCCGCAGCCGAGGTGTCCCGTCAGGGGCGCGTCCTCGCGGGCGCGCTCGCGAACGCCGTGAACGTGCTCAATCCCGCCGTCATCGTGCTCGGCGGCTTCCTCGCGACCCTCGGAGAACTGCGCCGGGAGGAGATCATGGATGCCGTGACGGAGCTCGCCATGGCGGAGAGCGCCGAGGGCCTCGGCATCCGCTCCGCCGCCCTCGGGGCCGACCGTCTGCTGATCGGCGCCGCCGAACTCGCCTTCGCCGGCCTCATCGCGAATCCGGCCGAGCGCGGCTGACCGCATCCGGCCAGGATGATCGGGTGCGGGCATGCTCCCGCCCGCGACGATGGTGGGGAAAGGAGGACCTCATGATCGGAACGCTGAACGCGCTGGTCGACCTGGTCGAACGCAGCGCCGGGGAAGAGCTCGACATCGCCGCCTTCGCCCATGGACAGGGCACGACGGAATACCACCTGCGCCGGATGTTCTCGGCGCTCGCCGGTATGCCGCTCTCGGAATACGTACGGCGGCGGCGCATGACTCTAGCGGGCGCCGAGCTCGCGGCGGGTGCGCCGAACGTGCTCGATGTGGCCGTGCGACACGGATACGGCTCGATCGAGGCGTTCGGCCGCGCCTTCCGTGCCGTGCACGGGATCAGCGCGACGGATGCGCGCCGTGACGGGGGGCCTCTCCGCACACAACCCACGCTCCGGTTCCGCCTGAGCGTCGAAGGGAGCACCCAGATGGACGTCACCATCACCGCACTGCCCGAACTCGTCCTGGTCGGCCATGCCGCACAGGTCCCGCTCATCCATGAAGGCGTGAATCCGCGCATCCAGGAGCACATCGCCGCGATCGCACCGGAGGAGCACGCGAGGCTCAAGGCGCTCAGCGACGCCGAGCCCCGTGGGATCCTCGCCGTCACGGCCGATGTCGCTCCCGATGCGCCCGAGGGCACGACACTCACCTATCTGCACGGCGTGGCCGTGCAGTCGGGCACCCCTGTGCCCGACGATCTCGACGTGATCAGAGTCGACGCAGGCTCGTGGGCGGTGTTCTCCGCGAAGGGACCGTTCCCGGAGACCCTGCAGAACCTGTGGGCGGCGACGGCGACCGAGTGGTTCCCCTCGAACCCCTGGCGGCTGCGTCCTGGGCCGTCGATCGTCCGCTACCTCGAGTTCACCGGCACGCACGCCTCGTGCGAGCTCTGGCTGGCCGTCGAGGCCGCCTGAGATCACTCCGCGGGAGGTCCTGTCGCGCGCGCCGCGGCAGGGCCTCCCGCGAGCGCTGTCCGTGGCCGGTGCGACACTGATCGCATGGCGATCGATCCGAAGAAGACGCTCGACGCGTATCAGGCGAAGCGCGGGGAGCTCCGCGTCCTCGAGGTGCCGGCCATGCAGTACCTCATGGTCGACGGCGCCGGTGACCCGAACACGTCCGGGGAGTATGCAGATGCCCTCGCGGCGCTGTACCCCGTCGCCTACACGCTGAAGTTCGCACTGCGTGAGCAGGCCGGAATCGATGCGGTGGTCATGCCGCTCGAGGGGCTCTGGCATGCCAGCGACATGGAGTCGTTCACCACCCGGCGCGACAAGTCCGCATGGCTCTGGACGATGATGATCATGGTGCCGGAGCAGATCACGGTCGCGATGTTCGCCGAGGCGGTCGACACGGTGGCGAACAAAGCTGTGAAGAAGAAGCAGCCCCTGCCCGCGCTGCCGCTCGTGCGACTGGAGACGCTCGATGAGGGGCAGTGCGTGCAGACCCTGCACATCGGCTCTTACGACGACGAGGCTCCGGTGCTCGACGATCTGCACCATCGCTTCGTCCCCGAGAACGGGCTGCGGATGCGCGGCCGTCACCACGAGATCTACCTCAGCGACGCCCGACGGGTGGAGGCGGCGAAGCTGCGCACGATCCTCCGCCAGCCGGTGGCATCGATCAGCTGACCGCTGCGCGCTGCCGCTCCCACCGTTCGCGGGTCAGGAAGGCGAGGCGGCCCGTCTTGTCGGGAAGCTGAACGAGCGGTCCGAGTTCGAAGCCGCTCTTGACCGCGCGAGCCACTGCACGCTCGTTGCCGACGTCTGGTTCGATCACGATGCGATCCACCTCGGGGCGGGAGAAGACGAACTCGGCGATCAGGTCGGAGACGTGCCAGGAGAACCGCGGGACAGGCTCGCCGCGGTCGCCGAGGAAGAAGTGCAGGCCCGCATCGCCGGGGAGCACATCGTACGCATCGCCCAGCGGATCGTTCTCGGGCTCGTACGTCTGCAGCAGCACGATCGGCAGTCCTTCGCGACGCACGAGGAAGGCGTGGTGGCTCGCAAGGCCGTCGACGAACAGGTAGAGGTCGCGGAGCTCCTCGGGGGTCAGCTCGGCCAGACCCCAGAATCGCGAGCTCGGGCGCGTCACCCACTCGTGCAGCAGATCGAGATCGCCGACGGGGTCGAGCACGGAGATCTCGATGCGGCCCAGAGCCGCCGAGTCGTTCACGTGCACGAGGGCGCCGGCCGGGCCGGCCACCAGGCGGGCATTGCGGATGGAGGTCATGATGCTCCCGTCGGACGGTCGATGGTGAGGGCGCTCCAGTCGGTGACGACCGCGGTCGGACGGACCTCGGCCCAATCCGCGTGCTGATCGGCGAAGTGCGGTGAGGCGGGGTCGCCCGAGGCGCCGAAGGGCACGCTCCACAGACTCCGCTCACGATCCTCGAGATCCCACGCCCAGCGGGCGACCGATCCACGCCAGCTGCGATCGGTGACGCCGGGGGTCGATCCCGTGCAGCGCACCGTGTCGCCGTCGCCCGACAGAACGGTGTCGAACTCGGTGCCGGGCGCAGCGATCCCGACGACATCGGCGAGCACGTGCAGGGGCAGCATCCGGTGCGTCGCGCCCCAGGCGGAGGCCGAGGCGGCACGCTCGAGCGCGGCCCGCACCAGGTTCGCCGCCTCCGCGGCGAGCGACGGATGCTGCAGCAGGCGCGGCAGGGCCGAGGCGATCTGGCCCTCGACGGCCATCCACGGGTCGAAGACCGCGCCGAAGAGGTGCGGATCGCGCAGGGGGGACAGGATCGGATGCTGTGCGACGGCCCGCACCAGAGCGCCTCGCCAGGCTGCGAAGACCCCGGCCGCGGGAGAGCCGGCATCCATGCGCCCGTCCCACCGGGCGAGCGCGTCACGCGCTTCGGCCGCGGGCGAGGGGAGGTCGCCTGCGGGCAGCAGAGCGAGCAGCCCGGTGCGCACACCGCCCTGCGTGTCGCTCCAGACCTCGGCGAAGCCGGCGGTGCTACGCGGGCGCCGGGTCTCGAGCAGGTGCGCGATGCGCTGCGCACGATGGCGCGAGGGGTAGGCCCAACCGAGATCGATGTCCGCTCTCGCGGGGCGTTCGTTCGCATCCACCGCGAGATCCGCCACGGGGATGGCGGCAGGCAGCGTCCGAGCGGCCACCGGGGTGCCGTTCTGCAGCGCTCGACGTCGCTGGGAGCGGGGGCGGTCGGGAACGACTCCGACGGTCGCCGAAAGCACCGTGCCCGATCGGTCGGCGGCGAGCACGCGATTGACCGGGTCGACCCAGGATCCGAACGCGTCGATCACCTGACGTGCGGTGCGGGCGCGCAGGAGAGGCAGGAGCGCCGCGGCGCCCAGATCGACGTGGACGCGGGCCGGGTGGCGGATGCTCCACCCGCGCAGTTCGCCGTCATGCTCGTGCAGGTCGGTGACGATGCTTCCGCGGACGCTCTCCAGCGCCTCGACCTCGATGTCCGCTCCGCCGCGCACCCGGATCGTGGACCGCAGAACGTCGACCGGCTCCCAGCCGTTCCGCCCCCACGCCTGGTATCCGTCGCCCGTGCGGCGAAGCCGCTCCTCGAACACGTCGACGCTGTGCGCGATCGCGTTCGTGATGCCCCATGCGGAGTCTCCGGTGTGGCCGAAATGCGGCACCCCCGGCACTCCGGGGAATGCGAAGCCGACGACGTCGAACTCCTCGCACGCGAGGCGGACCTGCTGGTACACGCCGGGCAGCTCGAACAGCCGATGCGGGTCGCCGGCCAGCAGCGGCAACCCGCCCGACGTCCGCGAGCCATGCAGAGCCCAGGCGTTGCTCCCCGATGTCGGCAGCGTCTCGTCGGCATGCTCGTCCCCGGCGAACACGTCGACCCAGTCGTCGCCGATCGTGCGCGCGACGTGCTCGCGCCACAGCACATGCGGGAAGGTCGAGAACAGCACGTGAGCGACGTGCAGCACGCCGAGCGGGTCGTGGTCGTCCCACGGCGCGAGCGGGCGGGTGTCGTCGAATCTCGCGTCGAGCATGCGGAACTCTGCCGCCTGCCCGCCGAGATCGCTCATGCCGGCGCGCACGCCGGCCGCGTAGTCGCTGATGAATCGCTGCGATTCCGCGTCGAGAGCCGCGAATGCTCGCCGGGCGGTGTCATCGATCCGCGCCCGTCGCGCGAAGACGTCCCAGGCGATGCCGGCGTCGCCGATGAGCTCGGCCAGCCGGCCCTGCGCACGAAGCCGGTCGGCCTCGATCTGCCAGCCCCGGTCGCGAGCGGTGACCTCACCCTGTGCATGGGCGAGATCCCGCACATCCGTCGCGCGGATGTGCGGGATGCCCAGGCCGTCACGGAAGATCTCCGCCATCCCGTCAGACTCCCACAGCAGCCGGCTGCGGGATACGTGCCCGGCCGATCGGGTTCTCCAGGGTGCCGGCGTACAGGAGCGAGGCGGACTGGTTCGTCAGATCGACCATCCGCAGCGTGTTGCGCAGCTGCAGCCGGTTCAGGCACGAGTGCGCGAACGCGTCAGCACGCAGATCGACGCGCGACTCGAGATCCGGGTGGTCCAGAGCGTGCTCGTCGACCGTCTCGGCCACGAGCCGCCAGAACTCGGATTCGGTCAGCGTGCCGTCGACGTGCAGGATGCCGGCGAGGTGTCGCAGCACACCGTCGAACACGTCGGTGAAGATCGCGAGAGCCTTCTCCTCGTCGTCCACGGGGGAGACCGTGCGGCGCACGTCCTCCGGTACGGCGCGATCGGCGAGCAGTGCGATCTCCTCGCCGATGTCCTTCATGAACACCCCGGTCGGCACGTGATCATCGAGGACGAGGATGAGGTTCTCGCCGTGCGGCATGAACGCGAGATCGTGGGCGAGCAGGCAGTGCACGACCGGGCGGAGGTAGGCGCGCAGCGCCGCACGCACCCAGTCCTGCGCCGAGACCTCGGACGCGCGGACCAGAGCCGTGACCACCGATGCGCCCTCGCCGTCGCGGTGGAGTAGAGAGGCGAGCGTCGCCAGCCGCTGCTGCCCGCTCACCAGGGGAATCGGGCTCTCGCGCCAGAGCGCGGCGAGCATCTTCCGGTGCGCCGAGGGCTCGGCGGTGCGGTGGTACACGTCGCCCGTGTATCCGATGGATGCGCGCTCGCGGAGCACCCGGAACCCGGCGTCGCGCAGTGTGGCGTCACCCGCGACGAGCTCGGCGACCCAGTCGTTGATCGCGGGCGTGACCCGCATGTAGGCGGGGGAGAGGCCACGCAGGAATCCCATGTTCTGCACGGCCAGAGCCGTCTTCACATAGTGCCGCCCGGGGTGCGACAGATTGAACATCGTGCGCACCGACTGTTGCGCGCGGTACTCGCTCTCGCTCTCGCCGATCACGACGAGGTCGCGCCGTGCAAGGTCGGGGGCGAACGTGATCGCTGCGCGGTTCTCCCACTGCCACGGGTGCACGGGCAGCAGGTGGAAGTCCGCCGGGTCTTCGCCGAGGTCGCTGAGACGCGAGGCGAAGCTCTCGCGCTCGGTGGCGCTCAGTTCTCCCTCGAGCAGCGTCTCCTCATCGAGGCCCGCGCCGAGCGCGAGATGCGAGACGGCGCGGCGGGCGGCCACCCAGGTCATGCGGAACGGGCGACCGGCCTCTGGCGCGAACGCGGCGTGATCCGAGACGCCGAAGCCGATGCGGCCGTTGTTGGCGACGAAACCGGGATGGCCCTCTGTCATCGCCGCCTCGACGGTCTGGAAGTCGGCTCCGGCGAGAGCATCCGCCGATGGCCCGCCCTGCGCGATCTTGAACATCGATCCGGCAAGGGTCGAAGCGATCTCCTCCAGATACACCGGGAGCAGCTCGTCGGAGAGGCCGAGCGCGGGCTGCAGCTCGAGGATGAGCTCCTGCGCGTCGAGCGGCAGTGCGCGGCCACCGCGCAGGCGGCGGATGCTGGGTTCGTCGACGATCCAGTGCTCGAGCTCGGCTCGCTGCGCGTCGAAGCGGTACTCGACATCGCCCGCAGGCACGCCGAGCAGCCATCCGCCGTCAGGGTGCGGCCGGGGCGCGATCAGCCGCTCGTGACTGAACTCGGCGATGGCCTTGGCGACGAGGTGGCGCTGCGCGCGCTCGAGCGTGACAGGGGTCAGATGGGTGGCGGGGTTCATGCGCTGGCCTTTCGGTCGCGGGCGATATCGGATGCCGCGAAGTCGGCGCGCGTGCACACCGACAGCATCGCGGTCTTGAGGTGTCCGCCGTCGTCGACGGTCACCTCGCGCAGTTCGGTGAAGCCGGCGCGCACGTTCTTGCGGCGGATGCGGTCGTTCGACGCGTCCGGTTCCACGACCACGCGGTGCGCGCCGAGCTCGCCGAAGCACCACGCCATCACGGCAGCGAAGACGGCATCCGTCAGGCCGTGCCGCGGCTCGTCCGCCGGAGGCGAGATCAGCACGTGCATGCCGAGGTCGCGCGGCTGCGCATCGTGGATGCCCGTCAACAGCACTCGCGCCGGATCGTAGGTCTCGGCGTAGAACGCGGGGATGCCGTCGACGAGGCCGAGCCAGGCATCCTGATCGGGGTGCCTCGTGATCCCGCTCAAGTACTCCTCGACGGCGGCCGCATCCAGGTCTCCCATGCCCCAGAACGTCGCATGCGGGTCGGAGAGCCAGCCCTGCAGGAGCGGCGCGTCGCGCTGCGGATCGGCGGCGACGAGCGTGACGGAGGGCGCCGGCGACGAGGTCATCGGGCAGCCTCGGCCGCGAGCGCCCCCTGCGGGACGCCGAACTCCTGGAACGCGATGCGCCGCTCGATCGGATAGATCTCGCTCCCGGTGATCGAGGCGAGGATCGACGAGTTGCGCCAGGCGCCGAAGCCGAGATCGGGTGCGGTCAGGCCGTGCGTGTGCTCCTCGCCGTTCTGCACGAAGACCCGGCCGCGCCCGCCGTCGATGCTGTAGTCGCGGGCGACGTCGAGCCGACCGAGAGCGTCCCAGTCGAGGCGATCCGCGATGCCGGCGAGGAACGGCGGCGTCTCCGCCGCGTAGCCGGTGGCGAGGACCAGCGACTCGGTCTGCCTCTCGTGCTCTTCCGCCAGCTGACCGTGGCGGAGTCGGAGCCGGTAGCGCTCGCCGTCCCACTCCGCGGCGCTCACCTCGGTGTCTGCGAGCAGCGTCGTGCGCACGGGCCCGTCGGCGCTGAGACGGTAGAGCGTGTCGTAGATGTCGTCGATGAGGTCGGCCGAGATGCCCTTGTACAGGCTCCGCTGCTCACGGCCGAGATGCTGCCGCATCCCGATCGGCAGCGCGTGGAAGTGGTCGGTGTACTCGGGCGAGGTCATCTCCAGCGTGAGTTTGGTGTACTCCATCGGGAAGAACCGCGGCGACCTCGTGACCCAGTCCAGACGGTACCCGCCCTCGTGAGCGCCCTCGAGCAGGTCGCGGTAGATCTCCGCCGCCGACTGTCCGCTGCCTACAACCGTGATGGATCCGCTCGCGCGCAGCTCGTCGCGGTGCTGCATGTACTCCGAGCTGTGCACCGCGCGGCCCGCGACGTCGCGCAGCTCCTGCGGCACCGACGGCCTGGTTCCGACGCCGATCACGACGTGGCGGGCGCGCAGCTCGAGCTCCTCACCGGTGTCGGTGCGCATGGCTCGCACCACGTAGAGGTCCTCTGCGGCGTCGTGCTCGATCCGGACGACCTCGTGATTCCATCGCAGTTCGGGCAGGCGGCTCGTCGCCCAGCGGCAGTAGGCGTCGTACTCGGCGCGCAGCGCGTAGAAGCTCTCGCGGATGTAGAAGGGATACAGCCGGCCGGTGTGCTTCAGCCAGTTCAGGAACGAGAACTCGGAGGTGGGGTCGGCCATCGTCACGAGGTCGGCGAGGAACGGCACTTGGATCGTCGATCCCTCGATCATCATGCCGTGGTGCCAGCGGAACTCCTCTGCCCGATCGAGGAACACGGCGTCGAGCCCGGTGGGATGCGCGAGGCAGGCGAGCCCGAGGTTGAAGGGGCCGATGCCGACGCCGATGAGATCGTGCACGTGCCCGGTCATGCGTCGGCCCCGATCAGCTCGGAGCCGATGCCGGCGAGGGTCGTGGCCGCGTCCTTCACCATGTCGAGGATCGCCCTCACGTCCGCGAGCGTGGTCTCGGGATTCAGCAGCGTGAGCTTGAGGCACGGACGTCCGTCGATCACGGTCTTCGCGACGAGCGCGCGACCCGACTCGAACAGCACGCGCCGCACGCCGGCGACGAGCGCGTCTCGCTCTTCGGACGAGGTTCCTTCCGTCCGCAGCCGGAACAGCACGGTGCTGAGCTGCGACCGCCCGACGAGCTCGAGTTCGTCATCCGCGTCCACCGCATCGGCCACGGTCGCCGCCAGGTCGATCACGGTGTCGAACATCTCGCCGATGCGGTCGGCTCCGATCGCGCGGAGCGACACCCACAGCTTGAGCGCGTCGAAGCGCCGCGTGGTCTGCAGCGACTTGTCGACCTGATTGGGCTCGTCGTTCTCCAGGGGGTTCAGGTAGTCGGCGTGCCAGGCTCCAGCCGCCAGATCTCGGGGTTCGCGCACGAGGATCGCGCTCGACGAGACAGGCTGGAAGAAGCTCTTGTGGAAGTCCACGGTCACGGACCTCGCCCGCTCGATCCCGTCGAGCAGATCGCGGCGTCGGCGCGAGACGAGGAGCCCGCCGCCGTAGGCGGCATCGACGTGGAGCCAGACGCGGTGGGCGTCGCATACGGCGGCTACCGCGGCGAGGGGATCGATGACCCCACGGTCGGTGGTGCCGGCGGTCGCGACGACGGCCATCGGCAGACGGCCGGATGCCAGGGCCGAGGCCACCGCGTCGTCGAGGGCGGCAGGCAGCATCCGTCCTTCGCCGTCATCCGCGACGGTGATCACCGCGTCGTCGGAGAGTCCCAGCAGCAGCGCCGACTTGCCGACGCTGAAGTGGCTCGAGGCCGTCGCGAACACGACGAGCCGAGGCAGCGCGTGCGCCCGCTCTGTGCGGGCGTCGGCGATCGCCGCCTCGCGAGCCAGGAACAGGGCGTGCAGGTTCGACTGCGTACCGCCGGAGGTGAAGACGCCGTCGCCCGCGCTGAAGCCGGCCCAGCCGGTTGCGACGTCGATCAGCCGTCGCTCCATCAGCGTGCCTGCGGTGGACTGGTCGTACGTGTCGACCGACGGGTTGACCGCCGCGAGAACGGCCTCCGCGGCTACCGCGGGGAGGGCGACGGGGCAGTTGAGATGGGCGGCGTACGCGGGGTGGTGGAACCAGACGGCGTTCGCGAGGAACAGCTCGTCGATCTCGCGGATGGCGGCCTGCGTGCCGACTCCAGGGGTGGCTAGGTCGACCGCGTCGACCTGCTTCTGCAGCTC
Source organism: Microbacterium sp. ZW T6_19 (assembly GCF_044987465.1). Taxonomy (NCBI): domain Bacteria; kingdom Bacillati; phylum Actinomycetota; class Actinomycetes; order Micrococcales; family Microbacteriaceae; genus Microbacterium; species Microbacterium sp. ZW T6_19. Next base: position 43,125 of record NZ_JBJDRH010000006.1, read on the forward strand.
GGCGCGCGACGCGCCCGATGTCGGCTGCGTCGTCTCCGCGAAGCGCGTCGCGACGCGGGAGGTGGTCTGGGCGACGATCGATCGATAGAGATCGGCCGTGGACGAGGTGAGCAGCTCAGGCACCGATTCGACTCCTTATGTTAGGTTTGCCTAGCCTACATAATCGACTCTATGGATGACGTCACAGAGTCGTTGAGAGAGCGTCGACCCGCGGAAGCAAGCCCCTCCTCGTCTCGGACCGGGCCGGATATTCTGCCCGGGTGACCACCGCAAAGAGCACCGCGAGAGCAGCGAGAAGTTCCACGCTCTTCCGCAGGGCCGCGCGCGCCGGATACGTGGTCCTGGGGGTCGTGCACGTCATCATCGGAGCGCTCGCCGTGTCGATCGCGCTCGGCGCGGGAGGCGACGCCGATCAGGACGGGGCGATGGAGCAGATCCGGAGCACGCCGATCGGCGGCGCCCTGCTGTGGTGCGTGGCCGCTGGACTCGCCGCGCTCGCCGTGTGGCAGATCGCGGCGGCAGTGGTCGCCGCGGCTCCCGATGAGGCGAAGAGATGGGGACGGCGCGTCACGCTGCTCGGCGCGGCAGTCGCCTACCTCGTGATCGCCGGCATGGCTGCGGTGTATGCGGTGGGCGGCAGCGCCGATTCGGAGGAGGCCACGCAGACGCTCAGCGCTCGGGTGATGTCGGCCCCTGGCGGGCTCGTCCTCATCGTGCTGCTCGGGATCGGGGTGATCGGCGTCGGCGTCGGCTTCGTCGTCGGCGGTCTCAGACGGGTCTTCGAGAAGACCATGGATCTGCCAGACGGGGGAGCCCGCAACGGCGTGGTGACCCTCGGCGTGATCGGGTACATCGCCAAGGGCGTCGCCGTCGCGCTGACGGGAGCGCTCTTCGTGGTCGCGGCCTGGACTCAGGACCCGGACAAGGCGGCGGGTCTGGATGCCGCGCTGCACAGCCTCGCGGCTCTGCCGCTGGGCCGTCTCGCCCTGCTCCTGACGGGGGCCGGCCTCGCGGTCTACGGCGTGTTCTGCTTCGCTCGGGCACGCCTCGCCCGGATGTGACGAAGCGGGAGGATCAGGCTGGCGCCGGCTTCTCGTTCCACAGCAGCAGGAATGCGCCGAGGACGATCATGAGAGCACCGCCGGCGGTGCTCATCGTCTGGAGCCGCCGCGGCGAGCGACCGAACCAGTCGCGGGCGGCGCTCGCGAGGAGCACCCAGATCGCGTCGCACGCGACGCCGATCGTCACGGTGATGGCACCGAGGACGAACAGCTGCATCGGCACCGACCCCGCCGGAAGATCGACGAATTGCGGAAGTATCGCGAGGAAGAACGCGATCGACTTCGGATTCGTCACGCCGACCACGAACCCCTCCCGCAGCAGCCGTGCGCCCGACCGGCGCGGCTGCGCGCCGGTGACGGAGTCGGCGGCATCCTTCCGATGCCTGATCGCCTGGATCCCGAGGAAGACGAGGTACCCCGCCCCGATCACCTTGACGACCGTGAACAGCACGACGGACTGCGCGATGACCGTGCCGACGCCCAGCGCGACACCGGCCACGAGCACCAGCGAGCCGATCGCCGTGCCGAGGATGCTGAGGAATCCGCCCACCCGGCCCAACGCCATGGCGCGTCCGATCGTGAACAGCACGGTCGGCCCTGGGATGGCCACCATGACGAGGGCAGCGATCACGAATGTCGTGAGTGTCTCCGCGCTGAACATGGGGGCGAGCATACGGCACCTCGGTGCGCTCAGGCCTCGGCCGGGGGATGAGGGCGACCGCGACGGCCGCCCTCATCGCGTCTCAGACCGAACCCCAGAAGCGGTCCTCCGCGTCCTGGTCCTCACTGATGAGCCACACCTCGGCGATGCGGCCGTCTGCGATCCGGAAGACGTCGACTCCGTTCTGATCGAGGTCCTCCGCGCCGGCTCGCTGAGCGCGGAAACGCACCGTGGCCGCGACGAGGTCGCCGCTCTCGGTCGCGGAATCCGTCTCCAGAACGAAGGTGCCGCCGCTGAGCTCCATGAGGCGGCCGAGATGGGCGAGGATCGCCGCCGGGCCGACGTGGTCTCCCGACGCCTGGTGCGCACCGGGCTGGTGCCACACCGCATCCGCTCCGAAGGTCGCCGCCAGCGCCTCCATGTCTCCGGCAGCCAACGCCGCCCCGTACTGTCCGACCACATCGATCGCCGACATGATGATCCTCCTTCGACTCGGTACTCTGGGCACCCAGCCTCTCGAGCGCGGGCTGGTCACCTCAACGTCACCGAACGGAGCATCCGATGCCCAGGGACTGGACCGTCTTCTCGGAGCGATGCCCCTCCAGGGCGTCGCTCGCACGCATCGCGAACAAGTGGACGGCGATGATCGTGGTCCTGCTGCACGAGCAGCCGCTGCGGTTCGGCGAGCTGCACGGTTCGGTGGAGGGCATCACCAAGAAGGTTCTCGTCGACACGCTGCGAGCACTGGAGCGCGACGGGATGCTCGAGCGCGCCGCTGACGAAGACGGGCATGTGCGATATCGGCTCACTCCGCTGGGGCGGACCCTGCACGAGCCGCTGCAGGCGCTGCGCATCTGGGCCGAATCGCACGTGGACGACGTTCTCGCCGCGCAGGACAGCTACGACGAAGCGGCCGACGAGCGGGTGCTCGGCGGCCGCTGAGTCGAGATCAGGCATCTCGACGGCGAGGGCGCTGATCGGGTGGGCGGCTATCTCTGCGCAGGCAGCACGTGCTCCCCGGTCTTGTCCGTCGCGAGCGACAGAGACGAGATGTACTGCGTTTCGCCGTCGGGCCCGGGGACGGCTGACGCGATCATGTCTGGCCGCTCGAACTCGATGCCGGTCGCGAGGTCCATCAAGCGTTCGTCGCTGGGGTTGCCGTCATCGTCGAGCATCGGCAGATCGATGCCGTCGTCGGTGCGCCGCAGGTAGTAGCGGCCCTTCGTGATGATCGCCATCACGGGAGTCGCGACGAACGCGATCAGCACGGCGAACATCGGCGAGAAGGGCTGGACGCCCGGCCCGAACGCTCCGAAGAACATCGCGATCGAGATGCCGCCGGACAGAGCGAGCGAGACGACGCCGACCGGGTTCCACGCATAGAGCATGCCGCGGCGGAACTCGGGCTGCTTGGGCGACAGCTTCAGCAGGTATTTGTTGATCGCGATGTCGGTCGCCACCGTCACGATCCACGCCATTCCGAGGTTCGCGTAGAAGCCCAGGATGGTGTTGAGGAAGTCGAACATGTTCGATTCCATGAGGATCAGCGCGATCGCGAGGTTCACCAGGACGAAGATCATGCGGCCGGGGTAGGTCTTGGTGATGCGCGTGTAGGAGTTGGTCCAGGCGAGCGACCCGGAGTAGGCGTTCGTGACGTTGATCTTGATCTGGGAGATCACCACGAGGATGACCGCGAGCGTCATCGCGAGCCAGCCGGGCATCATCTGCTCGTAGATCCCGAGGAACTGGTGCACGGGTTCGTTCGCCGTCGCCGCGGCCTCGGGGTCGAGGCTCGCGATGAGGTAGACCGCGAGGAAGAGGCCGATCGCCTGCTTGAGAGCGCCGAAGATCACCCACCCGGGACCCGCGAGGATGACCGCGCCCCACCACCGGCGTCGGTTCGCCTCGGTCTTGGGAGGCATGAACCGGAGGTAGTCGATCTGCTCGGCGATCTGGGCGATCAGCGAGAGGCAGACGCCCGCGGCGAGCATGACCGAGGACAGCGAGAGCGAGCCGTCGCCCTGTCCCTTGAAGTCGAAGAACTCGCCGACCGACGAGGGGTTGGCGATGACCAGGTAGGCGAACGGGATCACCATCAGGATCAGCCACAGCGGTGTGGTCCACACCTGCAGCTTCGAGAGCGCGCGCATGCCGTAGATCACGAGGGGGATCACGAGGATCGTCGAGACCGCGTAGCCGATCCACACCGGGATTCCCAGCCCGAGCTGGAGGCCCTGCGCCATGATCGATCCTTCGAGGGCGAAGAAGATGAACGTGAAGGTGGCGAAGATCACGTTCGTGATGACCGAGCCGTAGTAGCCGAAGCCGGAGCCTCGGGTGATCAGGTCGAGGTCGATGTTGTAGCGGGCGGCGTAGTAGGCGAGGGGGATGCCGGTGACGAAGATCACCACGGCGGCGACCGCGATGCCCAGGAGGGCGTTGATCGTGCCGTGCGTGATGCCGATGTTCGCCCCGATCGAGAAGTCGGCGAGATAGGCGATGCCGCCCAACGCGCTGGTGGCGACGACCCCCGGACCCCACTTTCGGTACGAGCGCGGGGCGAAACGCAGCGTGTAGTCCTCGAGGCTCTCCTTCGTCGCGGCCCTGGCGTCGGCGGAACCGCGGTCGTGGATGTCGGTGGGAGGAAGCGCCGGCGGCGCATCGTCGGTCGTCGGACGGGTGATCTCCGTGGTCATGCCCGGTCTCCGTTCGTCTCGGGGCGGGCGGACGCCGGGGCGCTGCCCACGACGGCGTGGTGAGAATCGGCGGCGATCCGCACCCCTCGGGCGAACGACCTCGGGGAGCGGCCTCGACGCCGAGGGTGGTTCGCGCTCTCGTACCGGTGAGGGCGTGCTGCCAGTGTGGGCCCGCGCGCCCGCGCCGCGATTTCGCCGGTGTTGCGATCGCGTTAACTCTTCTTCGGCATGCCGCCAGTTCGCGCGGATCCGCATCCGGCGGCGGTCGCCGCCCCGTTTCCGGTGTGGCAGATTTCTTCCAGGCGCACGCTGCCGGGCGCCGGGAAGACGGAAGGAGCCGCGGTGCATCTGACACCCGCTGACACGGAGAAGCTGCTCCTCGCGGTCGCCGGCATGGTCGCCCGTGACCGGCGTGAGCGCGGGGTGCTCTTGAACCATCCCGAGACGGTCGCGCTGCTGTCGACCTGGGTCATCGAGCGCGCCAGAGAGGGCGCCGACGTGGCGGGGCTGATGGACGAGGGGCGCAAGGTCCTCACCCGAGCCGAGGTCATGCCCGGCGTCCCCGAGATGCTGCACGACGTGCAGGTCGAGGCGACGTTCCCCGACGGGCGCAAGCTCGTGACGATCCATCATCCGATCGACTGAAGGCGGACTCCATGAGCTCAGGCATCTCAGAAGGCCCCGGCGGGCTGCGCGTGCGCCCCGGCACGATCGAGCTGAATGCGGATCGCACCGCCGAGGAGCGCAGGAGCTTCGTGTTCGTCAACACCGGAGACCGCCCGATCCAGGTCGGCTCGCACCTGCACCTCCCCGACGCGAACACCGCGCTGTCCTTCGACAGAGAGGCCGCCCACGGATTCCGTCTCGACATCCCGTCCGGAACGTCCGAACGCTTCGAACCCGGTGCGTCGCGGGCGCTGGACGCCGTGGCGCTGCGCGGTGCGCGGCGCGTCCCCGGTCTGCAGCTCGCGCGCGCAGCCCATCCGCTCCTCGACGACCCGGAGGCCGACTGATGGTGCACATCGACAGGGAGCGCTACGCCGCCATCTACGGTCCGACCGCGGGCGATCAGGTGCGGCTGGGCGACACCGACCTCTGGATCGAGATCGAGGAAGACCTGACCGCGGGCGGTGAGGAAGCCGTCTTCGGCGGCGGCAAGTCGATCCGCGAATCCATGGCGCAGTCCACGCGCACGCGGGCGGAGGGTGCTCTCGACACGGTCATCACGAACGTGATCATCCTGGAATGGTGGGGCATCATCCGCGCCGACGTCGGGATCCGCGACGGCCGGATCGTCGCGCTCGGCCGCGCCGGGAACCCCGACATCGCCGACGGGGTGGATCCCCGCCTCATCATCGGGCCGTCCACCGACGTGATCTCGGGGGAGGGCCGCATCCTGACCGCCGGGGCGATCGACTCGCACGTGCACCTGCTCTCGCCGTCTCAGGTGCACGAGGCGCTCGCGACCGGTATCACCACGATCGTCGGCGGAGGCACGGGTCCCTCGGAGGGCTCGAAGGCGACCACGGTCACGCCCGGAGCGTGGCACCTCGCCACGATGCACCGGTCGCTGGATGCTCTGCCCGTCAACTTCCTGCTGCTGGGCAAAGGCAACACGGTCTCGGCCGAAGCGCTCGCCGAGCAGGCGCGGGCGGGGGCCGCGGGCTTCAAGGTGCACGAGGACTGGGGCTCGAGTCCGGCCGCGATCGATGCGGCTCTGAGAGCAGCCGACGATTGGGGCCTCCAGGTCGCGCTGCACTCCGACTCGCTCAACGAGACGGGATACGTCGAGTCCACCGTGGCCGCGATCGCCGAGCGCTCGATCCACGCCTTCCACGTCGAGGGCGCGGGCGGCGGTCACGCCCCCGACATCCTCGCGATCGCGTCTTTGCCGTATGTGATCCCCGGCTCGACGAATCCGACCCTGCCGCACACCGTGAACACGGTGGCGGAGCACCTCGACATGCTGATGGTCTGCCACCATCTCAACCCCGCCGTGCCCGAGGATCTCGCCTTCGCGGAATCGCGGATCCGCGGCACGACGATCGCCGCCGAAGACATCCTGCACGACATGGGCGCGCTGTCGGTGACCTCCTCCGACGCGCAGGCGATGGGCCGCATCGGCGAGGTCATCACCCGCACCTGGCAGGTCGCGCACGTCATGAAGGCGCGCCGAGGGTCGCTCGGCACATCGCTCCCCGCCGACAACGAACGCGCGCGTCGCTACGTCGCGAAGTACACCATCAATCCGGCGGTCGCCCACGGCATCGACCACGAGGTCGGATCGATCGAGGCCGGCAAGCTCGCGGATCTGGTGCTGTGGGATCCCGCCTTCTTCGGCATCCGCCCTGCGGTCGTGATCAAGGGCGGCGGCATCGTGTGGGCCGCGCTCGGCGATCCGAACGCGTCGATCCCCACACCGCAGCCCGTGCTCATGCGACCGGCGTTCCTCGCCGCGGCCGGAGCCGAGCACTCGGTGACCTTCGTGTCGCCGGCCGCGCTCGACGCCGGGCTGGCGGATGAGCTCGGCCTGCGACGTCGGCTGATGGGCGTTCGTCCGACCCGCGGCATCGGCAAGGCCGACATGCGCAACAACGACGCGCTGCCGAGGATCGACATCGATCCCGACACGTTCCGCATCGACATCGACGGCGAAGAGGTGCACCCGGCGCCGGCGTCGATCCTTCCGCTCGCGCAGCTCTACTCGATGTTCTGAGCCGTCATGCTGCCGTACCCGCTGCCCTCGACCAGCATCGCGATGCTGCTGGCCGACGCGCGCCTGCCCTCCGGCGGACACGCCCACTCGGCGGGCGTCGAGCCGGCGCTGCGCGCCGGCATGGATCCGGCTCAGATCCCCGCTCTCCTGCACACCCGGGCATGGACCGGCTCGCTGGTGGATGCCGGCACGGCGGTGGTCGCGCGCCATCTCGCGCTCACGGCCGACGCCGACGCGCTCACCGCCGCGGAGACGGCCTGGGCTGCGCGTACGCCGTCACCTGCGCAACGGGACGCCGCCAGGGTGCTCGGCCGCGGGCTGCTGCGCCTCGGCACCCACCTCTGGCCCGAATCGCACCCCCTCGCCTCGCTCGGACGTCGCCCGACCCCCGCGCCTCGAGCGGTGGTGCTCGGCGTCATCGCCGCGGAGGCGGGCATGGACCCGCTCGACCTGTGCCGAACCGTCGTCTACGACGATGCGGCGAGCGCCGCCGCAGCCGTGCTCAAACTCGAACCGGGTGATCCGGCCGCCGCGAGCGTATGGGTCGCGCACACCTGCGCGGCGGTCGACGACGCGCTCCGGCCGATCTCCGAGCTCACAGACTCCCGCGACATCCCCGTCGCCGGTGCCCCCGAATCCGAGCAGTGGGCCGAGTCCCACGCGCTCCTGACGCAAAGGTTGTTCCGTGCCTGAAACGCATTCTCCCGTCCGCGCCCTCCGACTCGGCGTCGCCGGCCCTGTCGGCACCGGCAAGTCCTCGCTGATCGCGACGCTCTGCCGCGCCCTGAGCGAAGATCTGCGCCTCGGCGTCATCACGAACGACATCTACACCGACGAGGATGCACGCTTCCTCCGTTCCGAGGGAGTGCTCGAGCCGGAACGCATCCGCGCGGTCGAGACCGGCGCATGCCCGCACACCGCGATCCGCGATGACGTCACCGCGAATCTCCTCGCTGCCGAGGACCTCGAGCGCGACTTCGCTCCGCTCGACGTGGTGATCATCGAATCAGGCGGCGACAACCTCACCGCGACGTTCTCACCGGCGCTCGTCGACGCGCAGCTCTTCGTCCTGGATGTCGCCGGAGGCGGCGATGTCGCACGCAAGGGCGGGCCGGGCATCGCCCGCGCCGATCTGCTGGTGGTCAACAAGACCGATCTCGCCCCCTATGTGGGCGTCGACGTCCCGCAGATGGTGGCGGATGCCGAGAGCGCCCGCGAGGGCAGGGCCGTGCTCGCGCTGTCGCGCACGGATGCCTCGGCGATCTCCACGCTCCGCCAGTGGGTGCTCGACATCCTCGCTGCGCACAGGTCGGGGACGCACACGCCGGTCGACCCCGGTCCCATGGCACCGCACAGCCACTCCGACGAGGAGGGCGGCTGGTTCGTGCACACGCACGACGAAGACACGCACACGCACACCCACGCCGACGCCTCGCACTGACCGGGAGCCTGTGCACCCGTGTCCGCCGCCGTCACGACGATCGAGGTCGATGCCGCCGAGCATCGGGCCTCGGTGCGCCTGAGCACCGCGCAGCTCGCTCCGCGCCTGATCTCGCGCTCGTCGCGCGTCGCGAGCGTCGCACTGGTCGCAGCCGGCGCACTGCTCCTCCCCGGAGACCAGGTCGCGATCCGCATCCGTGTGGGAGCCGGGTGCCTGCTGCGGCTGGAGGACATCGGCGGCACGGTGGCGTACGGCGGCCGGCCGGAGCGCTCTCGATGGGTCGCCGACATCGAGCTGGAAGAGGGCGCGGCGCTCGTGTGGGCGGCGAAGCCGCTGATCGTCGCGGACGGCGCAGAGGTGGTGCGCACGACGCGCGCCCGGATCGCCGACAGCGCCGCTCTGCTCATCCGCGAGACCACCGTGCTCGGACGCAGCGGCGAGCGCGGCGGCACGATCCGCTCGCGCACCATGGTGGATCGGGGCCGGCATCCGCTCCTCGCCGAAGGCCTGCACGCTTCGGGCGCGGCACCGCAGCCGGGAGTGCTCGGCGCGCACAGCGTGTTCGACGCCGTCGTCCTCGCCGGAATCCGTCCGGTCGTCCAGACGCCGGGCACGATGATGCTGGAGGGACCGGGAGCGGTCTCGAGGCATCTCGGTTCGCACACCCATGAGAGTCCGCTCGGAGCGCTTTCGCACCGCTGGACCGACGAGCTCGCGGCAGCGTGGGCCGCACGACAGGAGAACACCTATGACCCTGCTCACCGTTGAGAGCACGCCGCGGCTCGCTCGGCCGTCGACCGCGATCGTGCTCGTCGCGGCCCTGCATGTCCTGGGCTGGGGGACTCTTCTGCTCACGGCGGCGGTCGCCGCACCCGACGGCGCCGCGAACGGCCTGCTCGCCACCGGCCTCGCCGCGTACGCGCTCGGGCTGCGGCACGCGTTCGACGCTGATCACATCGCCGCGATCGACAACACGACCCGTCGCCTGCTCGAGCGGGGCCTGCCCGCGCGGAACGTCGGCACCTGGTTCGCCCTCGGTCACTCGACGGTGGTGTTCGGCCTGTCGGTCGTGCTCGCCTGGGGGGCGGCGTCGGTCGCGGGCGCCCTCGCCCAGGACACCTCGCTGCTGCATCAGATCACCGGAGTGTGGGGCCCTTCGATCTCCAGCGCCTTCCTCTTTCTGCTGGCCGCGCTCGGCATCGGCGCTCTCCTCTCCCGTCGCCGCGGCGGGCTTCCGGGCGGACCGGTGTGGCGGGCGCTGTCGAGCCTGGAAGGCACGGTCGATCGCCCGAGCCGGATGTTCGGCGTCGGGCTGCTCTTCGGTCTCGGCTTCGACACGGCCACCGAGATCGGCCTTCTCGCACTCGCCGGCACCGCCGCGGCGACCGCCCTTCCGTGGTGGCTCGTGCTGGCGCTGCCCGTGATCTTCGCGGCCGGCATGACGGCCCTCGACACCGCGCAGGCCGCCGTCGCACATCGGGCCTACTCCTTCCCCGACCGGGAGCGCCGCACGCTCAGCGGATACGCGACCTGGATGGCTCTGATCTCGGTCTCCGTCGCCGTGGTCGTCGCACTCGTGCAGCTGTCGGGCGTCGCGAGCGAGCTGTGGGGATGGCAGGGTCCGACCGCCTGGCTGTCCGGGCTCGCGATCGACGATCTGGGGATCTGGCTGACGGCCGCGCTGCTGATCACCTGGTTGAGCCTGCTCGCCGTCACAGCCGTGCGCGCGAGATCCGCGCGCCGCTGAACCGTTCGTCGCGCGGGTCGCCACCGGGCCGGCGACCCGCGTCGGGGCGGCAGGTGAGAAACTGGAACGATGAGCACCATCGAGGCAGACCTGATCGCCCCGCTAACCGATGCCGAGGTGCAGCGGATCCGCGAGGACTTCCCGATCCTCCGCACCGAGGTGAACGGGCATCCGCTCGCATATCTCGACTCCGGGGCCACCTCGCAGCGTCCGCTCGCGGTGCTCGACGCCGAGCGTGCATTCGCGACCGGCATGAACTCCGCCGTGCATCGTGGTGCGCACACCCTGGCCGCCGAGGCGACCGAGCTGTTCGAAGACGCCAGGGCCTCGGTCGCGCGCTTCGTCGGTGCGGACGACGACGAGATCGTCTGGACCTCCAACGCGACCGAAGCCGTCAACCTCGTGGCCTACGCCCTGTCGAACGCCTCTCTGGGCCGCGGCGGCGCGGCATCCGAGTCGCTGCGGCTGGGCCCAGGCGACGAGATCGTCACGACCGAGATGGAGCATCACGCGAATCTGATCCCCTGGCAGGAGCTCGCCGCCCGCACCGGGGCGACCCTGAAGGTGATCCCTCTCGACGACCAAGGGGCGCTGCGCCTCGACGTCGCCGCAGAGCTCATCACGGCGCGCACGCGGCTCGTGGCGTTCACGCACGTGTCGAACGTGCTCGGCGTGATCAACCCGGTGGCCGAGCTCGTCGGCCTCGCGCGGAAGGCCGGCGCCCTCGTCCTTCTCGACGCCTGCCAGTCGGCTCCGCATCTGCCGCTGGACGTGAAGGCGCTCGACGTCGATTTCGCGGTGCTGTCCGGACACAAGATGCTCGGTCCGACCGGTATCGGCGCACTGTACGGTCGCCGCGCTCTGCTCGAGATCATGCCGCCCTTCCTCACCGGCGGATCGATGATCACCACGGTCACGACGACGACAGCCGAGTACCTCCCACCGCCGCAGCGCTTCGAAGCCGGCACGCAGCGCGTGTCGCAGGCGATCGCGCTCGCCGCAGCTGTCGACTATCTCACCGCGGTGGGCATGCCGCGCATCGCCGCGCACGAAGCCGCCTTCGGCGCCCGCCTCGTCGATGGGCTCAGCGCGATCGACGGTGTGCGCGTGCTCGGCGCCGGCATCGATCTGCCGCGCGTGGGGCTGGCGAGCTTCGACGTCGACGGCATCCATTCGCACGACCTCGGGCAGTATCTCGACGATCTCGGAATCGCCGTGCGGGTCGGGCACCACTGCGCGCAGCCGCTGCACCGCCGGCTCGGCATCACCTCATCCACGCGGGCGAGCACCTATCTGTACACGACGGACGCCGAGGTCGATGCCGTCATCGCCGGTGTCGCCGGGGCGATCGACTTCTTCCGGAGGGGCGCATGAGCGATCTGCAGAATCTGTACCAGGAGCTCGTGCTCGACCACTCGCGCACCCCGCACGGCTTCGGTCTGCGCGACGAGATCCGCGCGCAGTCGCATCAACTGAATCCGACGTGCGGCGACGAGGTGACGGTGCAGGTGCATCGCGCCGCCGACGGCACCGTCGAGGCGATCGCCTGGGAAGGGCACGGATGCGCGATCTCGCAGGCATCCGCTTCGATGCTCGCCGATCTCGCCGAGGGGCTCACGGTCGAGGACCTCGAGGCTCGCATCGCCTCGTTCCGCGAGGCCATGCGCTCTCGCGGCAGGATCCAGCCCGACGAAGAGCTCCTCGGTGATGCCGCGGCCCTCGGAGGCGTGTCCAAGTACGTCGCGCGGGTGAAGTGCGCCATGCTCGCGTGGGTGGCCGCGGAGGACGCCCTCGCCAAGAGCACCGTCTGAAAGGGGCGCCCGATGACCGTCCAGTTGATGCCCTTGCCGGCCGACCGCTTCGACGCCTGGCGCGAAGACGTCAAGCAGCGCCTCGTCGTCCGCAGCCAGGAGTCCGGCATGCGGGTCGGAGCCGATGCGATCGACTTCGCCGAGACCTTCCTGCACGAGCTTCTGCCGCAGGGGTACGCGACGACGACCACGAGCGTCTTCACGATCGTCGACGGCTCCTCCGAGCTCGGCACGATCTGGCTGGGTGTCAGCGCGGGCAGGGTCTACGTCATCGACCTCGGGATCGCCGCTGCGACGACGGCCGAGCAGCGCGAGGCGCTGTTCTCGGCCCTGCGGCGCGTCGCCGACGAGGCCGAGGTGGCGAGGATCAGCATCGCGCTGTTCCCGCAGGATGCCGAGGGGCACGCCCTCATCGGCGACCGCGGCTTCTCGATCGCGTCGATCCAGATGGTGCTCGAGCCGCTGCCGGTTCGAGAGCTCACACCGCTCGTCGAGGTCGTGCCGATGACCGGCGAGCGGTTCCAGAGCTTCGTCGAGCACTCGGAAGCCGCTTTCGCCGATGACCTCGTCGCGTCCGGCAGATACGCGCGGGAAGACGCGGCGGCCGAGTCGCGTCGGCAGATGAGGCTCGAGCTGCCGCAGGGCCTCGCGACCCCGGGGCAGGAGCTGTTCACCGCATCCGTCGACGGCGCCGAAGTCGGCTACCTCTGGCTCGGGATGCGCCGCAGAGACGGACGGCCGCATGCGTTCGTCCTCGATATCGAGGTCGCCGAGGACCAGCGCCGACTCGGCTACGGCCGGGCGCTCATGCACGCCGCGGAGCGCGAAGCGCGACGGCTGGGCGCTGATTCCCTCGGGCTGCACGTGTTCGGCTTCAACACCGGCGCGATCGAGTTGTACGAGTCGCTCGGATACCGCCGGGTCGAGGAGACCTTCCTGCTCGACCTCTGATCCGTGTCATGCGGCGTCATCGAGGAATAGGCGCCGGAGCGCACGGTTTCCCCTTGCATGACAACTCTCGGAATCATCGGTGCAGGACACATCGGCTCTCAGATCGCCCGCGTGGCGGTGGCGAACGGCTACGACGTCGTGATCGCCAACTCCCGCGGACCGCAGACGCTCACTGACCTCGTGGAGGAGCTCGGCCCGCGCGCGAAGGCCGGTACGCCCGAAGAGGCCGGGACCGCAGGCGACGTGATCGTCGTGACCGTCCCGCTGCGCGCGATCGATCAGATCCCGGTCGAGCCGCTCGCCGGCAAGATCGTGCTCGACACCAACAACTACTACTTCGAGCGCGACGGGCACATCGAGGCGCTCGACCGGGGCGAGACCACCACTTCGCAGCTGCTGCAGCAGCATCTGCCGACGTCGAAGGTCGCGAAGGCGTTCAATCACATCGGTGCTGCGGACATCACGACCGACGGCGCTCCAGCCGGCGCCGCCGACCGACGCGCGCTGGCGACCTCCGGTGACGCCCCAGAAGCGGTGGAGTTCGTCACCCGGTTCTACGACCAGGCGGGCTTCGACACCGTCGACATCGGGCCCCTCAGTGAATCGTGGCGAGTCGAGCGCGATCGTCCGGCATACGTCGTCCGACAGAACGCGGCCGAACTGAAGGCGAATCTCGCGATCGCGAACCGCCTGCCGTGACGCCGTAACATATCCGCCTGATTGGGATACCAGATTGCCGGGGCTTCCGCATGATGAGAGAATCCGTTCATGGGGGATGCGGGGGCAACCGGTGAGCTGGAGTCTGTGCGGGTGGCGAGCGTGTTGCGCGACGACATCATCCTCGGTCGTCGGCTGCCGGGCTCCCGGCTGGTCGAGCGCGACATCGCGGCGGAGCTGAACGTCTCGCGACTGCCGGTGCGCGAAGCCATCCGCACGCTCGTCGCCGAGGGCGTCGTGGTCGCTCGCCCCCGCACGTGGGCCGTCGTGCGGGAGTTCACCCCGCAGGACATCCACGACTTCGGCGAAGTCCGCGCGTCGGTCGAGACCCTGATCTTCATGCTCGCCGCCGAGCGTCACGACGACGCCGGGCTCGCCCGCATGCGAGACGCCTGCGATCGCGAACTCGCCGCGGCATACGCCGGTGACACCGAGACCGCGCGTCTTGCGGCAGGTCACTTCCACGAGATCGCGGCTCAGCTCGCCGGCAACGCGATGCTCGCGGAACTGATCGGCGTCTTCGTCACGCGCCTGCGGTGGCTGTTCGGGCAGCACGACGACCTGATCGCGATGGCGCAGGAGCACCGCGAGATCCTCGACGCGTTCGCTGCGCGCGACATCGAGACGCTCGGACGCATCGTGCCCGCTCATCTGGCGAGCGGGCAGCAGGCGGCGCAACGCCGTCTCGCGAGCGATTACGCGATCTGAACTTTGCGGGAATAGCGCGAACGGGCGTATCGTTGTCGATAGGCAGATACCCCCTGGGGGTATCCCTCCGAAGGTCGGAGGGAGCCGAGAGGAACAACCATGAACACCACCGCCTACGCCATCACCGGGATGACCTGCGGACACTGCGAAGGATCCGTCCGCAGCGAGGTCGCGAAGATCGACGGGGTGACCGGCATCGAGGTCAGCGCCGCATCGGGGAGCCTCGTCGTCACCTCCGAGTCCGCGCTGGACGATTCCGCCGTGCTGGCCGCTGTCGACGAGGCCGGCTACCGCGCCGTCCGCGCCTGAGGCCCTGCCATGGCAGGCGCAGGAGCGACGTACGATCTCGAGATCGGCGGCATGACGTGCGCGTCGTGCGCGTCGCGCATCGAGAAGAGACTCAACCGCATCGACGGGGTCACGGCATCCGTCAACTACGCGACGGAGAAGGCGCACGTCGAGGCCGACTCCGGCATCGACGTCGACGACCTCATCTCCGAGGTCGTGCGCACCGGCTACACCGCGTCTCTTCCGCGGACGGAAGAGGCTGTCGAGTCCGACGGCGACTACCGGCTCCTGCGCCTGCGCCTGATCGTGGCAGCGGCCCTCGCCGTCCCGGTCATCCTGCTCTCCATGATCGAGCCGCTGCAGTTCTCCGGCTGGCAGTGGGCCTCGCTCGTGCTCGCCACCCCGGTCGTCACGTGGGCGGCCTGGCCGTTCCACCGGGCCGCCTGGCTGAACGCCCGGCATCGTGCGGTCACGATGGACACGCTGATCTCGGTCGGCGTCACGGCCGCGTACCTCTGGTCGCTGTACGCGCTGTTCTTCGGAACCGCGGGCATGTGGGGCATGACGCACCCGTTCCGCTTCACGATCGAGCGCGGTGACGGTCTCGGCAGCATCTACCTCGAAGTCGCGGCAGGAGTGACCATGTTCCTGCTGCTCGGGCGTTTCCTCGAGCATCGGTCCAAGCGCCGGGCCGGAGCCGCCCTGCGGGCCCTCGGGGAACTGGGAGCCAAGGACGTCGCGATCCTGCGCGACGGGGTGGAGCAGCGGATGCCGCTGGCCGAACTGCTCGTCGGCGACGTCTTCGTCGTCCGCCCCGGGGAGAAGATCGCGACCGACGGCGTCGTGCTCGACGGCACATCCGCGATCGACGCCTCGATGCTCACCGGTGAGTCCGTGCCCGTCGAGGTCGCCGCAGGCGACGCCGTGACCGGCGCCACCGTGAACGTCGGCGGTCGTCTGCTGGTCACGGCCACGCGCGTGGGCGCCGACACGCAGCTCGCGCGTATGGCGCAGCTGGTCGAGGAGGCGCAGTCCGGCAAAGCAGAGGCGCAGCGACTGGCCGATCGGCTGTCGGCGGTGTTCGTGCCCATCGTCTTCGCGATCGCCGCCGTGACGCTCGCGGCTTGGCTGATCGCCGGGGGCGGGGCGGCTGCGGCGTTCACGGCCGCGGTCGCGGTGCTGATCATCGCCTGCCCCTGTGCTCTCGGCCTCGCGACGCCCATGGCGCTCCTCGTCGGTACCGGGCGGGGAGCTCAGCTCGGGGTGCTCATCAAAGGCCCGGAGGTGCTCGAGTCGACGCGCCGCGTCGACACGATCGTGCTCGACAAGACCGGCACGGTCACCAGCGGGCGGATGACCCTGCTCGACGTGATCCCCGCGGAGGGACAGGATCCCCAGGAGGTGCTGCGGCTCGCGGCAGCGGTCGAAGAGGCATCCGAGCATCCGATCGCGCAGGCGATCGTGCGCGCCGCCACCGAGCGACTGGGCGAGATCCCCGAGGTCTCGGACTTCCAGAACGTGCAGGGCCGGGGCGTCACGGGCGTCGTCGACGCGCACGCCGTGATCGCCGGGCGGCCGGCTCTGCTCGCCGACTGGGCGCTGCATCTCTCACCCGAGCTCACGGCTGCGTTCGAGCACGCCGAATCCGAGGCCCGCACGGCGATCGCCGTCGCGTGGGACGGCGAGGTGCGCGGCGTGCTCGTGGTGGCCGACCAGATCAAGCCCAGCAGCGCAGACGCGATCGCCGCCCTGCGCGGTCTCGGACTCACCCCGGTGCTCCTCACCGGAGACAACGAGCAGGCGGCGCGCCAGGTGGCGGCGGCGGTCGGCATCGACCAGGTGCGCGCCGGCGTCCTCCCAGAGGGCAAGGTCGCCGAGATCACGGCCCTGCAGCAGCAGGGTCGAGTCGTCGCCATGGTCGGAGACGGAGTCAACGACGCCGCAGCTCTCGCGCAGTCGGACCTGGGCGTCGCGATGGGCACCGGGACGGATGCCGCGATCGAAGCCTCCGACCTGACCCTGGTCCGCGGCGATCTCTGGGGCGCGGTCGACGCGATCCGCCTCGCACGACGCACTCTCGGAACGATCAGGGGCAACCTGTTCTGGGCGCTCGCCTACAACGTCGCTGCCCTTCCCCTGGCGGCGCTCGGACTGCTCAACCCGATGCTCGCCGGAGCAGCGATGGCATTCTCCAGCGTGTTCGTCGTGCTGAACAGCCTGCGCCTGCGGCGATTCCGCAGCGCAGCACCCGGCATGTCGTAGACCGCTCGGCGGTATGGTGTCCCCAGGGGGTCAGGTAGTCGTTCGTTCTGGGGAGCGATATGCGGGTCATCGCAGTGATCGTGGGTGCTCTGCTGCTCGTCGGCGGAGGGGCTCTCATCGTCGTCGCCGATCAGCAGCGCGTCGCCGCGCTCGAGGCGGCGAGAGCTGCCGTCGAAGAGACCCGGCAGGAGCTCGAGGAGCTCGAGTCGGCGAACTCGGAACTCGACGAGGCCCTGAGCGCTCTGCGCTCGCAGATCGCCGAGCAGGAGAAGCAGCTCGCCGACACGACGGGCCTTCTGCCGTGAGGCGACTGCTGGTCGTGACCGCTGCCCTGGCCGTCGTCCTCGCCGCCGGGGTCGTCGAGCGCGCGCATTCCCTCGACGAGGAGCGGGCCGCGACGATCGCCGAGCTGCGCACGGTCTCGACCGCCGCTGACGAGGCCGCCCAGCGCGGCGACTATCTGCGAGGTGCGATCGTCATCGCCGAGCAGGATGTGGCCGATCGCGCCGCGGTGCTCGCTGTCCGCCCGGCGTTCGTCGCCGAGATCGCGGCGCTCACGGCCGCGTTCGACAGAGCAGCGGGCAAGGTCGACACGACGGCGGATCGAGCATCCGCTCTCTCCGCCCAGCAAGCCGTGCTCGCCGAGCGGGCCGACCCCGTCGTCGTCACCAACGCGACGGCCACGATCCACGCGATGACCGCGAAGATCGACGGAGACATCTCGACCTGGCAGGCCGTGCAGCAGGCCCGACGCGGCCCGGGAGGACCGGCGTGGTCGTCGAGCGGGCCCGACGGCTACGCACGCGTGCGCGCCGCGCTCGATCACGTGGGCGGCAGCGGCGTCGGCCTGTACGAGTCGGCGTCGTGCGCGGGAGGCAGCGCCGCCGCGTGCGCCAACAGCAACGGATACATCAAGTACCGCGCCGACATCGTCACCTGGAATGCGGATCGGCTGAACTGGGCGATGGCCCACGAGCTCGCGCACATCTACCAGTTCCAGGTGTGGGGCGCCCTGACCTCCTCGGCGGCGTATCAGTCGATGTTCGGCGGCGACCCCGAGTTCCTCGCGAACTGCATGGCCGTGGTGCGCGGGTTCCCCGGATCCGTCGGTTGCAGCGGCGACCAGCAGGCGTGGGCGTCGGGCATCTGGGTCGGCGCGGTGCAGTGAGTCAGTCCGCGGGCGTGGTCGTGTCGATCGCCTCGCGCAGAGGTCGGCGCATGATCCGCCAGTAGCCGACGGGGGAGAGCCGGGTCAGCACGTCGACGAGCCGTGCCTCGCGCCCGACCATCGTCCGCGCCCGCCTGCGGCGCGTCGCCTGAACGATGCGGGCCGCGGCGGCGGCAGGCTCCGTGTGGTACATCGCGGCCTGCGCGGCGGCGGCACGCGCGGCGACGGCCGGATCGATCGCGGCCGCGTACCGTCCGTGCAGGATGATCCCGGTACGGACGCCCGCCGGATACACCGCGCCGACCGTGACGGAGGTGCCCTCGAGCTCGTGGCGGAGGGCTTCGGAGAAGCCGCGCACGGCGAACTTGCTGAGTGCGTAGGGGATGCGCCCGGCGGGGGCCGCCAGGGCGTAGATGCTGGCGAGGTGCGTGATGTGCGCGGCCGGCGCCCTCTTCAG
Organism: Microbacterium sp. ZW T6_19; assembly: GCF_044987465.1. Lineage (NCBI taxonomy): Bacteria > Bacillati > Actinomycetota > Actinomycetes > Micrococcales > Microbacteriaceae > Microbacterium > Microbacterium sp. ZW T6_19. The sequence goes on from NZ_JBJDRH010000006.1 coordinate 61,809, forward strand.
CGCAGGGAGCAGGGCCTTCGTGATCGAGACGGTGCCCCACAGGTTCACGTCGACGAGCCAGCGCATCTCCTCCATCGTGAGCTGCTCGATGTCGCCCAGCATCGATGAACCGGCGCACGTGATGAGGGCGTTGATCTGCGGGTGGGCGGCCGAGATGTCGGCGGATGCCGCGAAGACCGCGTCGTCATCGCGCAGGTCGACGACGTGAGTCGTGACGGTGGCGTCGGTCAGGCCTGCAGCGACGGACGAGAGTGCTTGCGAGTCGTGGTCGACCAGCGCGAGGTGAGCGCCCTGTGCCGCGAGCAGTCGCGCGATCTCGGCGCCCATGCCGTTCGCGGCGCCGGTGACGACGGTCGTGCGTCCGGTGAGGTCGAGCGGTGTCACGGTATCCTCCTCCCCGCGCCGTCTCTGGTGCGCGGCGACGTGGACCCGAACCGGATCCCGATCCATTGTGACCTGCCGGAGCGTCGGGGGGAACCGGTACTCTCGTTCAGAGGAGGTAGCGGTGGGACGAACTGCGGATGCCATCGCCGAGGGCGTCGCGATCGCGACTTCTGCCGCGCGCCTCGCCGTGAAGAATCACATCCTCGTCGGCACGATCGCCGAGGGTGGAGTCTTCGACACCGAGAAGTACATCGACGACACGCGCGAGGCGCTTCGGGCGATGGCCGAAGAGGCCGAGCAGTCCGAGAAGGCTCTGGCCGAGTTGCGCAAGCGGGCGCGCGGGCGGCACTCCGATCCTGTGGGCACGCACGACTATCGAGATCGCGACGTGCGCAACCTCAAGCGACGCGCGAGGCAGTCGCATGGCGTCGCCGCGAAACTGCGCGAGATGATGGACGACCGCGAAGAACTCGGGGTCATCGTCGAAGAGGCGCGTCAGGCCGCCTGGGCCGACGTCAGGCACAATCTCGACCGCCGGCTCCGGGTCGAGGGCATGCGGCCCGACCAGGATCCCGATTACGATCGCATGCGCGAGGCGCGGATGCAGGCGCTGCGTCTGGTCGATCTGCAGGCGCTGTCGTCCGATCAGCGGGCCAAGGCGAAGCGACGCAAGAAACAGGAGAAAGAGGCCGAGAAGTCGTCTGCGAAGGGGGCCTGAGGCGTCGTTTCGCTTTCTCGTAGAGACTGTTGTAGGCTGTTCCACGGCCCGCTGAGCAGGCCGGGCGCCACTAGCTCAATGGATAGAGCATCTGACTACGGATCAGAAGGTTAGGGGTTCGAGTCCCTTGTGGCGCACAGGTTCTTCGGAACCGGCAGAACTGTGTTGAGACAGTATTGAAGATCCCCGTCGCGGAAGCGGCGGGGATTTTCGTTTGTCGGATGCTGGTGGCGGGACCGTCTGCATGCCGGGGATCCGTCTGCATGCCGAGAACGACGGTATCGACATGCAGACGGAATCTGAACATGCAGACGGGACGCGCGCTACCGCAGGTTCGTGATCGCCGGGTCCCTCCGGGCCACTTCGGCCGCCGTCGACACGATCGCACGCCGCATCAATGCCGACGCACCGGGCGTTGTTCGCTCCGAACTCGCCATCTACGGCTGATATCTGATCTGAAGGCCCGGGACCTTGGAGATAGCGGATGCGACAACGCTTGCGAATCCGGTCGTACCGCAGCTTCCGCCCGCCGTGGTCCGAATCCCGCTGATGATTCCTGCCGCCGTCACGTTGGGGCTTCCCAACCCAAGGTGGTGGTAATAGATCGGGCCGCCGCTGTCTCCCTTGCAGAAGACGGGTGCCCCGTTAGTGCTCACGACCCGTATCGTGTACTGGCACTCATCCGGGTAAGGGGTGTTCGGGTAGCAGACGTACTCTTGGCCCTCTGCCAAGACGTTGCATTTCGCCCTGGTGACGTTGCCGGAGGAACAGTAGTTGCCGCCCGGCGGCATGCCGGAGGCCGCGCCGCGAACGGTTACTGTGGAAAACATCGGATCGGCGTAGACGCTCGCCAGATTGGTGTGCCCTCCGTTCAGCCGAATGAGTCCGAGATCGTAGGACGGCGCGAGATCCTGCATCTCCCAGATGTAGTCGGTTACGCCCATCGACGCTCCCGTACCACCACCCGACGTCGACGAAACTACCGGCTGCCCGTCGAGGTACTTGCTGCAGTGCGCGGCAGTGAGGATCATCATGGTCGAGCCCAATTGCGCTGGGAAGCCAGTGGTGCAGCCGAAGGTCCCGACGGGGGTCGATGTGAAATAGCTTGAACCGCCGCGGAATGCTGTGGTGTCTCCAGTTCTTGCGGCGGAGACAGGCGCCAGGGGATCGAACTCGAAGAGAACCTCAATCGAGTCAGCTTCGGTTCGCTTGGCTGCATCGGCCACGAACTCCTTCCACGACTGGTCCACCTCCTCCGGAGCGGTCTTGAGGTTCACGGGTACCGACGGGCCGCGAACCGTCAGCGTGTCGACTCCGATACCGATCGATGTCCCGGCCGAGACCTTCGCAGGAAGAAGTTCGTGGACGGCTGCTGCGGCAGCCATCATTTCGACGCTGGTGTTCTCGGCGGGCTCTATCGAGATCTCGGCATCGGTACGGGAAGCCACTAACTCGACCCCTTGTTCCAGCCAACCCGGAACCGGCCCAACCCAGGGCACCACGACGGAAGTGATGCCCTCCTGAGTAATGGACATGCTTATCAGACCGCCGAGATAGTCCTCGCCATAGTTCTCGCGTACAAGCTGAGCAAGCCCCTCGTAGGGATCGTACGACGTCTCTCCGGTCTGGTTTAGTTCGGTTGAAGCTGCGTTCGCGCCCACAGAGGTGTTCGCTATCCCTGTGCTAACGGTGGCCGCGATTACGCCGGCCAAGACAACGGCGGGCGCGATCCGGCGGGCGGGGCGACGGGCTGATCTCATGCTCTTCCTCTCTGAAGGCTGACACTGTCGTCGCGTTCAGACCTCTCCCATAGATCAGCTGTTCGCGATGACGAATGACACGAGCATAGGGTCAGCTGCGTCCCTCGTCTGTCCGCCAAAAGGTGGACAGACGATGAACGAGTTGGACCCTGTCTGTCGCGCTACCGCAGGTTCGTGATCGCCGGGTCCCTCCGGGCGACTTCGGCCGCCGTCGACACGATCGCACGCCGCATCTCGGCGACGGCGAGAGCGGGCGTCACGTCGGAGCGATGCGCCAGGCTGATCGTGCGGGTCATCGACGGGTGGGCGAGACGCGCCGAGCGCAGTTCGGGGCGATCCAGCAGCACCATCGCGGGGACGACCGCCACGCCGACGCCGCGTTCGGCGAAGCGGAGCACGGCATCCATCTCCGCCCCCTCGAGCACGATCGTCGGCGTCAGGCCTGCCGCGCGGAACGCGGCATCCGTCGTCGCTCGCAGCGAGTAGCTGTCGTCGAAGGCGATCAGTGGAAGCGTGGCGAGGAGCTCGAGGGAGATCACCTCGTCGGTCGTCAGCGCGGGCGCCGAAGCGGATGACACGACCACGAGCTCCTCGGCGAGGAGGGGCGTGCGGGTCAGGCTGACGCCGGAGACGGGCTGCGCGTCGGACTCGGTGATGAGGGCGATGTCGACGGCTCCCACGGCGAGCTGCTCGACGAGCAGGCGCGAGCCGCTCTCGGTGAGGTGCAGATCGACAGCGGGATGCCGGGCGCGGAAAGCGCTGAGAGCCTCGGCGACCAGGCTGATGCACAGGGTGGGCGGAGCGCCGAGGCGCACGCGCCCGCGGCGGAGGCCGGCGAGCTCGCCCATCTCTTCGCGGATCGATTCGGCCTCGGCCAGCATCCGCTGCGCGCGGGGAAGCAGGGTCTCGCCGGCGGCGGTGAGCGAGATGTTGCCCCGTGCCCGCTGGAACAGCTCCGCCCCGAGCTCGCGCTCGAGGGTGGAGATCTGCCGGCTCAGCGAGGGCTGGGCGAGATGCAGGCTCTCGGAGGCACGGGTGAAGTGCCCCAGACGGGCCACTTCCACGAAGCTGCGCAGCTGCTCGAGATTCATGTTCAGAGTGTATCGAGACAAGCGGAACTATGCATTGGAGTTATCGCGGAGAGGTTCTTAGCGTGGACAGCATGAACGAACGTCAGATCTCCACTACCGTCCTCGTCATCGGAACGGGCGGATCAGGGCTGCGAGCGGCGATCGAGGTCGCCGAGCACGGCATCGACGTCGTCGCCGTCGGCAAGCGCCCGCGGGGCGACGCACACACCTCGCTCGCCGCAGGCGGCATCAACGCCGCGCTCGGCACGATGGACGCCGACGACAGCTGGCAGCAGCACGCCGCCGACACCATCAAGGAGAGCTATCTGCTCGCAAACCCGCACACGGTCGAGATCGTCACGCAGGGTGCGGAACGCGGCATCCGCGATCTCGAGCGCTGGGGCATGGACTTCGCCCGCGAAGACGACGGACGCATCTCGCAGCGATTCTTCGGCGCGCACACCTTCCGCCGAACCGCCTTCGCCGGCGACTACACGGGACTCGAGATCCAGCGCACGCTCGTGCGCCGCGCCGAAGAGCTCGACGTGCCGATTCTCGACGGCATCTACATCACGCGCCTGCTCGTGCGCGACAACGTCGTGTTCGGCGCCTACGGGTTCGATCAGGCGGATGGCACGCGCTATCTGATCCACGCGGATGCCGTGATCCTCGCAGCGGGCGGTCACAACCGCATCTGGCGGCGTACCTCCTCCCGCCGGGACGAGAACACCGGCGACTCGTTCCGGCTGGCCGTCGAGGCGGGAGCGCGGCTGCGAGACCCCGAACTCGTGCAGTTCCATCCGTCCGGCATCATCGAGCCCGAGAACGCGGCGGGCACTCTCATCTCCGAGGCCGCGCGTGGCGAAGGCGGGTTCCTCACCAACGCCCTCGGCGAGCGGTTCATGGCGAAGTACGATCCCGAGCGCATGGAGCTGTCTACCCGTGACCGCGTCGCGCTCGCGGCGTACACCGAGATCGCCGAGGGCCGCGGAACCGAGAACGGCGGAGTGTGGCTCGACGTCTCGCACCTGCCGCGCGAGACGATCATGACCCGGCTGCCGCGCGTCTACCAGACGATGATGGAGCTGCAGATGCTCGACATCACGACCGACCCGATCGAGATCGCGCCCACCGCGCATTACTCGATGGGCGGAGTGTGGGTGCGTCCGGAGGACCACCGCACCGACGTCGAGGGGCTGTACGCGATCGGCGAGGCATCCAGCGGACTGCACGGCGCCAATCGCCTCGGCGGCAACTCGCTCATCGAGCTCCTCGTTTACGGACGCCTGGTCGGCCAGGCCGCAATGGCGCATGCCGTGGGTCTCGATGCGCAGCGCCGGTCAGCGGATGCCGTGGCCGCGGCCCGCGCCGAGATCGACGACCTGCTGGCCGCCGACGGGCGCGAGAACGTGCGCGCTCTGCAGCGGGCGATCCGCAACATCATGACCGCGCACGCCGGCGTCGTCCGTTCAGAAGAGGGCCTTCGCACCGGCCTCGCCGAGCTCGACCTCATCGAGGGTCGCATGGAGGACATCGGCATCCACCCCGACATCGCCGGTTACCAGGATCTCGCGCACGCTTTCGATCTGAAAGCGTCGGCGCTCGCTGCCCGGGCCACGCTGGAGGCTGCGAGGGAGAGGCGCGAGACGCGCGGATGCCACAACCGCAGCGACTTCCCCGACACCGATCCCACACTGCAGGTGAACCTGGTCTGGTCGCCGACCACGGGCGTCACGCGAGAGGAGATCCCGCCCATCCCCGCCGAGATCGCCGAGCTCATGCGCGAGGTCGACACGGCGGGAAAGCTCGTCGAGTAGCAGGCTGGCCCCTCCAGTCGCAGTTTGTGCCGCTTCGCCATCGACCAGGCGGCACGAACTGCGACCGGAACTCATTCCCCTGCGTCGGACTCCGGGGCGTCGATCACGCCGATGCCGACGGCCCGGTGATCGGGCTCGGCGTCATCGGGAGCCGGCGCCTTCGGCTCCTCCTCCGGTTCCTTCTCGGTGCTCGGTTCCTCGAGCTCCTCGTTGCTCGGAACCTGCGCGGGGTCGGCATCCTCCGGCGACTCCGCCTGCTCCGGCTTCTCGGCGGTGCCCTGGGTGAACTCGCCGGCGTCGGCTCCCGAAGACGGGGAAGGGGTGGGCGTCTGGGTTTCGGGGTCGCGGCCGGCCGGATCCTGCGCGGGTGTGCTGTTCGTCATGATGGTGCCTTTCGCCTGGGTCGATGCGATCAGCATGTCGCCTCGACCGCACGCGAGGCAGGGGGTTGACGGAGCCCGATTCGGGCATCAGCCGATCTCGCGGGTCTCCATCGCGACGATCATGTCGCCTTCCGAGGTCACGAACAGCAGCGACACCGGCATCCCGTCCTCGATCGCGACCACCGCGAAGCGGTCGCCGAGCTCGACGACGTCGAAGTCGAAGCCCTTCGCGTAGCGGTGGTACGCGGCCGCGCTCGATGCGACTTTCTCCGCACCCCGGAGGATGCGGACGCCGTCGGCCCCCAGATCCTGCCGGAACTCGACGTCGGGGTGCAGGAGGGCGAGGAGTCCGGCGAAGTCGCCGTCCTTCGCCGCCGCGAGGAACGCGTCGACGACGCGCCTGCGCTGCTCGCGAGTCGCCGCCTGCAGCTGATCCTCCCGCGCCGCGCCGCGTACGCGGTCGCGCGCGCGGCTCGCGAGCTTGCGGGCGGCAGGCACGGTGCGATCCACGAGCGGCGCGACCTCATCGAAGGACAGGCCGAACACGTCGTGCAGCACGTAGGCGAGGCGTTCGTCGGGGCTCAGCTGCTCGAGCATGAGCATGAGCGCATACCCGACGCGGTCGGCGCTCTCGGCATGCACGACCGGATCGTCGCCGTCGGGAGCCCGCTCCGCGTCGGGGATGACATCGAGCGGGCTCTCGCGGCGTCGTGTGCGCGAGCGCAGCTGGTCGAGGCAGATCCGGCTGACGACCCGCGTCAGCCAGGCGCGCAGATCGTCGGCGTCCGGCGTCGCCCGCGCGACCCGGAGCCAGGCCTCCTGCACGGCATCCTCGGCATCGGCGTGGGAACCGAGCATGCGATACGCCACGGCGGTGAGGTAGCGCCGGTGGCTCTCGAACTCCTCGGCCAGCGGTGTCGACTGCATGCTCGGCAACCTACCCGTCAGAACGATCCGGCTGGCTGCCGGATCGCCGCGTTCAGACGATTCCAGACGTTGATGGCGCCGATCTCGAAGAGCAGTCCCGAGAGCTGCTTGCGGTCGAAATGGGTCGACAGCTCGGTCCAGAGCTCGTCCGATACGGGGTCGTGGTTGTCCGCGAGACGTGTGAGCACCTCGGTGAGCTCGAGGGCGGCACGCTCGGCCGCGGTGAAGTACGGAGCGTCGCGCCACGCAGCGACGGCGTGCAGCCGCTCGGGTGCGGCGCCGTCCTCGACGATCTGACGCGAGTGGTCGACGACGCACCAGCTGCAGCCGTTGATCTGGCTCGCCCGCAGTGAGACGAGGTGCAGGATCTCCTCGGGAACGCCTGCGGCCTGGGCTGCGCGGTTGACGCCGCTGATCGCGTCGATGCCGCCTTCGAGCAGGAACGCCGGGTGCGGCATCCGCGCCTTGTGGGTGACGATCTCGGACGATGCGGTGGTGGTGATGGTCATTTCGGTTCTCCTTCGTCGATGGTTCTGAAGAGGAGACGAACGAGGCAGCGGATATGTGACCGATCCGGCGAGATCACTTCGGACGTAAGCTGGAGGCGTGACTGCGTACGTCTCGGCCTTCGACTTCTTCTCCATCGGAGTAGGGCCCTCGAGCTCCCACACGGTCGGGCCGATGCGGGCCGCACTCGACTTCATCCGACGCCTGTCCGCGACCGGCGGTATCGACCGCGTCGCGCGGGTCGGCAGCACCCTATACGGATCGCTCGGCGCCACGGGCATCGGGCACGGGACGCCGGATGCCGTGGTCGCCGGACTCCGCGGGCTGTCGCCCGAGACCTGCGACCCCGCCCAGGTGCGCGAGGCATGGACGGACTTCCCCGAGGGGGCGACTCTCGATCTGAACGGCACGCACAGCATCCGCTTCGCGAAGGACGACATCGTCTTCGCGCCGCGCACCCGGCTGCCCGGCCACCCGAACGCGATGACGCTCACGGCGTGGGACGCCGACGGTGCGATCGTCGTGGTCGACACGTACTACTCGATCGGCGGCGGCTTCATCCGCCGTGACGGCGAGGAGGCGACGCTCTCGACGGGCGGGCTGCCGTACTCCTATGCGGATGCCGCATCGATGCTCGCGCTGTGCGACGAGCACGGGATCACGATCGCCGAACTCGCCAAGCGCAACGAGATCGCGATGCGCAGCGAGCAGGAGGTCGCGGCCGGGCTCGACGCGATCTGGGACGCGATGTCCAGCTGCGTCGAGGCGGGGCTGTCCGCAGAGGGCGTCCTCCCGGGGATGCTCAAGGTCAAGCGGCGCGCGGGCGTGATCCGCGCCCAGCTAGAGGAGACGGAAGCCGACGGGCATCGGGAGCTGCCGGGCGAATGGCTGGGCGCCTTCGCGCTCGCCGTCAACGAGGAGAACGCCGCGGGCGGCAGGGTCGTCACGGCGCCGACGAACGGGGCGGCCGGCATCCTGCCCGCCGTCGCCATGTACTGGTGGCGCTTCCTCGCCGACTCCGGTCTCGGGGCTGGCAACGCGGTCACGCCGTACGGCGAGCTGGTCGGCAGCGCGCTGCTCGGCTTCGGGGCGGAGGCCTCGCTCGTCGCGGTCGGGGCGATCGAAGACCCGGTCGCGGTCGCCGAGGCGAACCGCCGCCGCGGCATCCGCCGGTTCCTGCTCACCGCGACCGCTCTGGGGTCGCTGTTCAAGGCGAACGCCTCGATCTCGGGAGCCGAGGGCGGCTGTCAGGCCGAGGTCGGCTCTGCGTGCGCCATGGCGGCGGGCGGACTGACTGCGGTCATGGGCGGCACGAACCGGCAGATCGAGAACGCCGCAGAGATCGCCATGGAGCATCATCTCGGCCTCACGTGCGACCCGATCGGTGGGCTCGTGCAGATCCCGTGCATCGAGCGCAACGCGATCGCGGCCTCGACCGCCGTGACAGCGGCACGCCTCGCGCTGCGCGGAGACGGCAGCCACTACGTGTCGCTCGACGCGGTCGTCGAGACCATGCGGCAGACCGGGCTGGACATGTCGACGAAGTACAAGGAGACCAGCGAGGGCGGCCTCGCGGTCAACGTCATCGAGTGCTGACGTCTGCGGCTCGGGTTAGCGTCGGATCATGGAGTCGATCTGGAAGCCCGGGAGTCGCCGGCGACGCGAGCAGCCCGTCGTGGCGGTGCGCCCGAACGACGATGCGCCGACGCCGAGCAGCGCGTGGCCGACCAGCATTCCCGCTGTCGCGCAGGTCCTTCGAGAGGGCATCGACCTCTCGCCCGGTGTGACGTTCCTCGTGGGCGAGAACGGCAGCGGCAAATCGACCATCGTCGAGGGCGTCGCGATCGCCTACGGTCTCTCGCCCGAGGGCGGCTCGCGGCAGGCGATGCACAGCACCCGCCCGACCGAGTCGCCGCTGTCCGACTGGATCCGCCTGCAGCGCGGGGTCGGAGCGAGCAGGTGGGGTTTCTTCCTGCGCGCCGAGACGATGCACTCGTTCTACACGTACCTGGAGGAGAATCCGTCGACGCGCGGACCCGACATCGCGTTCCACGAGATGAGTCACGGCGAGTCGTTCCTCGCGATGCTGGGAAGCCGGTTCGACGATCCGGGCTTCTACTGCCTCGACGAGCCCGAGGCCGCGCTCTCGTTCCAGTCGACGCTCGCGCTCATCGCGGTGCTGCAGCGGATCGTCGACGACGGAGGGCAGGTGCTGTGCGCGACGCACTCGCCGGTGCTTGCAGCTCTTCCCGGTGCGCGGATCCTCGAGATCGGGGAATGGGGCATCCGGCCGACACGATGGGAGGATCTCGAGCTCGTGAGCCATTGGCGCTCGTTCCTCGACTCTCCCGAGCGGTATCTGCGCCACCTCCTCGGCTGACGGCGGCGTGGGTAGGCTGTCGGGCATGACCGAACAGGCCGCGCCGCGGCGCCGCGGACGACCGCGAGGAGGCTCCGATTCGCGCGAGCGCATCATCGCGGCAGCGGTCGACGAGTTCGGTGAGCAGGGCTACGAGGCGTCGACCATCCGGGCCATCGCGACTCGCGCTGGCGTCGACTCGGCACTCGTCCACCACTACTTCGGCACGAAGGCCGATCTGTTCGCCGAGGCCGTGGGCATCCCGATGCGGCCGGACATCGACGTGCCCGGCATTCTCGACGGACCCCGAGACGAAGTCGGAGAGCGCCTCGTCCGCTACGTACTGGAGTCGTTCGAGCAGCCCGAGGTGCGGCGGCGCGGCGTGATGCTCATGCGCACGGCGATCGGCAGCCGGCTCACCACCCCGCTGCTGGCGGGTTTCCTGTCGCGGGAGCTGATCGGCCGCATCGCGAAGCGGCTTGCCGTCGATGACGCCGAGCTGCGGGCCACGCTCGTCGCCTCTCAGATCGCCGGGATGCTCCTCACCCGGTACGTGCTGAAGCTCGGGCCGATCGCCGCGGTGCCGGTCGACGAGCTCGTCGCCCGCGTCGGGCCGACGGTGCAGCGCTACCTCTTCGACTGAGGCGGATGCCGCGCCCGGCATCCGTTCTTTCGCCGTTCCGGCGTGCGAAAAGTCGGACCCGCGGCCTGACACGCCGTCCGCGGCTGCCTGCCCGCGGTGTGTCGCCCCGGAAGTCCGACTTTTCGCACGTCGGGGAGGGCGCCGACCGCACCCGTGCGCCGACCCGCCCTTGTGCACGCCGACGCGCAGGCGCATAATTCATCACATGATGAATAAAGCGGCGGTGGAGATCTCGCAGCTGCGGGTGAGACGCGGACGGACGCAGGTGTTCGACGGCATCGACCTTGCGATCCCGCGCGGTGAGATCACCGGCCTGCTCGGGCCCTCGGGGTGCGGCAAGACGACGCTCATGCGCTCGATCGTCGGCGTGCAGAAGATCTCGGGCGGCACCGTGACCGTGCTCGGAGAGCCGGGCGGAAGCAGGCCCCTCCGCCAGCGGGTCGCGTACGGCACGCAGGGAGCCGCGACGTACGGCGACCTCACGGTGCGGCAGAACCTCGCGTACTTCGCGCGTCTGCTGAAGGCTCCGCGCAGCGACGTGGACCGGGTGATCGACGAGGTCGGGCTGCGCGAGCAGGCCGGGCAACTGGTCGAGTCGCTCAGCGGAGGACAGTCGACGCGGGTGTCGCTGGCGATGGCGCTGATCGGTACGCCGGAGGTGATCGTGCTCGACGAGCCGACCGTCGGACTCGATCCCGTGCTGCGCGCCGAGCTGTGGGGCCTTTTCCGCCGCCTCGCCGATCGGGGGGTGACGATGGTGGTCTCGAGCCACGTGATGGACGAGGCGCTGCGCTGCGACCGTCTGCTGCTGATGCGCGACGGGCGGATCATCGCCGACACCACACCTCGGGCGCTGCTCGACGACACCGGTACGAGGGATCCGGAGGCCGCGTTCCTCGCCCTGATCGAGAGGGATCGCCAGGCGCACGGGGTGACTCGTCGCACGCGACGAGAGGCGTCGGAATGAACGGACGACGGATGCTGGCCACCGCGGGCCGCGTGCTCGGGCAGCTTCGCCACGACCCCCGCTCGATCGCGCTGATGCTCGTCGCTCCGAGCCTGCTCGTGGGGCTGTTCGCCTGGCTGTTCAGCGATCAGGACGGCGTGTTCGACCGCTTCGGCGGGGCGATCCTGGCGCTGTTCCCCTTCATCGTGATGTTCCTCATCACCTCGATCACGACGCTCCGCGAGCGACGCTCCGGCACTCTCGAGCGGCTCATGACGACACCGGTCGGCAAAGCCGACTTCATCCTCGGCTACGCTCTCGCGTTCGGGCTGATGGCGCTGCTGCAGGCCGTGATCACGGTGTCGTTCGCGGTGGGCGTGTGCGGTCTCGACGTCGAAGGGCCGCTCTGGCAGCTCGGCCTGGTGGCCGTCGTCGACGCGCTGCTCGGCACCGCGCTGGGCCTGCTCGCGAGCGCCTTCGCGCAGACGGAGTTCCAGGCGGTGCAGTTCATGCCGCTGCTGGTGCTTCCGCAGATCATCCTCGGCGGGCTCTTCATGCCGCGCGATCAGATGCCGGACGTGCTGTACGCGATCTCCGACTGGCTGCCGCTGAGCTACGCGATCGACGCGATCAGCGCAGTGACGGCGGGGGACGAGGAATGGGACCTGTACGGCCCGCTGCTCGTGGTGGTCGCGTTCGCGGTCGGCGCGCTGGTGCTCGCCTCGCTCACGCTGAGACGACGCACGCGGTAGCCCGGATCATCGTTGCGTGCGCCGAGTGGTGTGGCGCGTGGGCGGCGTCTGCCAGGGGTCTTCCGGCCACGGATGCTTCGGATAGCGGCCACGCATCTCGGCGCGGACCTGCGTGTAGGGACCGGACCAGAACGACGCGAGGTCGCTGGTGACGGCGAGAGGACGCCCGGCAGGCGAGAGCAGGTGGAAGAGCACGGGAACGCGGCCGCCAGCCAGGCGGGGCGTCTCGGCCCAGCCGAAGCATTCCTGCAGCTTCACGGCGACGACGGGTTGCGCCGTCGGGTCGTCGACCGGCGGGTAGGTGATGCGGACCCGCGATCCGCTGGGCACCTCGAGGCGCTCCGGCGCCAGGGTGTCGAGATCGGATGCCGCGGGCCATGGCAGCAGCCGGCGCAAAGCCGGGGTGAGATCGATGCGCCCGGCCCTGGTGCCCGTCGCGAGGGTGCCGAGTTCCGAGCCGAGCCAGTCGTCGAGGCCATCGAGCAGGGCCGCGTCGGAGACGTCCGGCCAGGGAGCACCGACCGCGTGGTGCAGCAGACCCAGTCGGCGGCGCAGACCGTCTGCGGCATCCGACCAGGTGAACACGTCGAGACCGCGATCACGGATCGCTCTGCGCACCGCGTCGTGGCCGTCTTCCGCGGTCACGCGTACGGGAACAGAGGAGCGCACGATCGAACCGACTCGGCGCTCGCGCCGGGCGACGACGCGGTCGCCGACGAACTCCGCTTCGACGCGGTCTGTGAGCAGATGACCGGCGGCCTGCTCCATCTGGCTCTCCGAGATGACGGCGGCCGAGCGGATCACGGCTCCCGTGCCTGCGGTCAGGCGACCGGCGGCCCTGGCCACCTCGGCGACGGCGAGCCATTCGGCGTCTGCCAGAGGCGCGGACACCCCGGCCCTGGTGCCCGATGCGAGCAGGAACGTCGCGCCGTCCGCTGAGCGCTCGACCCGGTGGGCGACCCGCTCGGGGAACGCGAGAGCCACGACGACCCCGGCGTCGTCGAGGCTCGGGCGGCGCGCTGCCGGCGTCTCCGGCGGGGCGTAGCGCAGAAGCCGGTCGACCTCGCGGGTCCAGCGCTGCGCATCGGGTCCGCGACGGCCGCGCATGCCCGCTATCGCACTCGCGACGTCGGCCTCGGCGATGCGGATGTCGCCGCTGAGCAGCGCGACGACCTCGGCTGCGAGTCGGGCGCCGACGATCGGTGCGCCGTCACGCAACGCACGGGCGAGGCGGGGATCTGCCGGGATGCGGGCGAGATCACGGCCGGCAGGTGTCGCTCGGCCTTCTGCATCGATCGCGCCGAGGGCGCGCAGCACGGCGAGCGCCTCGCGCAGGCTGTCGGCGGGTGGCGGGTCGATCATCCGCAGACCAACCCCTCCGGGCGTTCCCCAGCAGGCCAGCAGGAGGGCGGCATCGGCGAGGTCGGTCGTGACGATCTCCGGCGCGGGTCTGGCCGGGGCTGCGGCATACGTGCGCTCGTCGATGCAGCGGATCACCGTGCCCGGCCCCTGACGCGTGGCGCGCCCCGCGCGCTGCACCGCGGACGAGCGCGGCGAGCCCGTCGTGATCAGGCCGCTCATGCCGCGAGCGGCGTCGCGCTGCGGATGCCGTGAAAGGCAGCTGTCGACGACGAGACGGACACCGGGGACCGTGAGCGACGATTCGGCGAGAGACGTGGTCACGATGATGCGCGGCGGCTGACCGCTGTCGCGGCCTCTGATCACGGCATCCTGCTCGGTGGCCGGGATCTGGCCGTGCAGTTCACGGACGTCGAACTCGGCCGCGTCCTGACGGATGCGGCGGGCGATCTCGGAGACTTCGCGGGCACCGGGCGCGAACACCAGGACGTCGGCGGATGGGATGTCGCGGGTGAGCTCGCGCCCGGCGGATGCCGCGGTGCGGGCGACGTGGTCGAGGAAAGCCCGGGTGACGCCCCGCTCGTCGAGGCGCGGCGACGCACTCGGGGCCCACAGCTCGGTGAGGGTGTGCGCGGGGACGGCGTGCGAGACGATCGGGGCCGGCGACCCGTCGCTGCCGATCACCGCGGCGATGCGGTCGGCGTCGATCGTCGCCGACATCGCGACGAGCACGAGGTCGTCGCGCAGCTGGCGGGTCTCGCCGAGCAGCCCGATGAGCAGGTCTGTCTCGAGCGCCCGTTCATGCACCTCGTCGATGACGACCGCATCGATGCCGTCGAGGCCGGGATCGTCGAGCATCCGTCGCAGGAGCACGCCGGCGGTGACGAACTCGATCCGCGTCGATGCCGACACCTGGCGCTCGCCGCGGACCGTGAATCCGACCCTGGCTCCGAGCGCGGATCCGTCGAGTTGCGCGAGGCGGCGGGCGGCGGCGCGTGCGGTCACACGGCGCGGCTGCGTGACGATCACGCGGCCGGGGGATCGCGATGCGAGCAGCGGCGGCACAAGGGTGGTCTTGCCGGTGCCGGGCGGCGCGCTCACGACGACGGATGAGCTCTGCTCGAGCGCGCCCCGCAGCTCGTCGAGCGCGGCGGCGAAGGCGAGCCCGTCGCCGATCCTCGTCAGGTCGAAGCCGGTGGCCGTCATCCGTCCTGCCTCGTGCGAACGCGGATCCGCAGCACTAGAGGTTGATGGCGATCAGAGTGACGACGACGACCAGGATCACGACGGCCACGCCGCCCCCGCATCCGATGGCGATGAGCGGGCCGTAGCCGAGACGGGAGACCTGTGCTCCCGAGTTCCGCGCGGCGACGATGAACTCGGGTCCGCCCCCGGTGTTCCACGCGCTGGCGGCTGCGGCCTGGTTCACGCCTCGCCCGACGTCGACTCCTGCCCCGAAGACCGGCTTGTCGAGCACGCTGGCTGCGGTTCCCGCCACGCCGTAGCCGATCGCGCGGCCCACGGCGCGCGGCTTCGCGAGGATCGGGTAGCTCTGTCCGCGGACCACGAGAGTGATGCGCTGAGCGGCCGACTTCACGGTGACCTCCGTCGCGGGCACGCTGAAGTACTGCGTCCATCCGGCCGGAGAGCCGACCCAGAGCGTGACGAAGCCGTTGCTGACCTCCGCCTGTGCGGGGTACCAGTTTCCGGTGGCGTTGTCGCCGAGAGATCCTGCGAACACGGCGTACGGCGGCTGAATCGGCATCGTCATGGCTCGAGTCTACGAAACCGGCAGAGCCGGCGAGCACGAGGAAGGCCGCCCCGCGTGGATGCGGGACGGCCTTCCTGGTCGTCACTCTGCGGCGGGGGCCGCGGGCGGCGGGGGTGTGGTCGGCTTCGGGTGGCGGACCACCGGGGCAGACGCGGATGCTGTGGCCATGCTCTCGCCGATGCCGCGGCCGACGGCCTGGCCCTGGATGATCGAGGCGAGGTCGACTCCCGTGGCTGCGCTGACGCTGTCGAACACCGACTTCAGCGCCTTGGCGCTGTCGGCGCCGACGAGGTCGGAGGCGCCGTCGCCGGATCCGCCGATGATCGACACGTTGCCGATCGTCGAGTAGCCCTTGGCGAACTCGGCCATGATCGACGGCAGCACGTCGAGCACGCGCTGGGAGAGGAACGCGTCCTGGTTGGAGGCGATGGCCTTGGCTTCTGCCTCGACCGCAGCTGCGCGTGCCTCACCTTCGGCGCGGATCGCGTCGGCCTCGGCGTTGGCGCGCAGACGCCGTGCCTCTGCTTCGGCCTCGGCCTGGGAGCGGAGTGCGTTGGCTTCACCGGTCGCGCGGGCGACTGCGGCTGCGGCCTCACCGTTCGCCTTGGCCTTGTCGGCCTCGGCCTGCTGCTCGGCGATGCGTGTGCGGGCCTCAGCCTGCTTGACCTGCTCGATCGCCGCGGCCTCTGCCGCCCTCTCTCGCGTGTAGAGCTCGGCCTGGGCGCGAGTCTCTGCTTCGTACCGCTGCGCGTCGGCGACACGCTTGACGTCGGCGTCGAGCTGGGCCTGCTTGTTCTCGGCCTGTTGCTGCAGAACCGCCTGCTGAGTCTGCTCGCGGGCGAGGTTCTCGGCCTGCTCGGCCTCGGCGCGTGCGCGACCGATTCCGGCGTTGGCGTTGGCGGTGTTGGTGTCGAGAGCGGTCTGCTCGACGAGGTTGGCTTCCTGGTTCGCGATGTTCTTCTGGTTGATCGCGCGGTCGGCGTTCGTCTGCGAGATCTCGGCGGACTGACGCTTCGCCTGGATCTCGGGGGCGCCGAGGGACTGGATGTATCCGACCTTGTCGGTGATCCCCTTGATCTGGAACGAGTCGAGGATGAGACCCTGCTCGGCGAGCTCCTGCGAGACGTCGGCGGCGATCTGGTCGGAGAACTTCTTGCGCTCGCGCATGAGTTCGACGACCGACAGGGTGGCGACGATGCCTCGGAGCGCTCCTTCGAGCTGCTCGGTGGTGAACTGCTCGATCGCCTTGTCCTGCGAGGCGAAGCGCTCTGCAGCTCGGCGCACGAGGATCGGGTCGGACCCGATCTTGACGATCGCGACGCCGTCGACGTTGAGGGTGACGCTGTCGAGCGACTGCGCCTCGGCGTTCAGCGAGACCTGACGCGAGCGCAGCGAGATGATCTCGTGGCGCTGGGTGATCGGGTTGACGAGCGACTTGCCGTTCACGATCACCGTGACGGGAGACTCTTCGGTCTCGCCGCGGCTTGTGCCGTCTGCGGCGACGACGGTGCGCTGCACCTTCTGCTTGCGACCCGAGATGACGAGGGCCTCGTCGGCGCGGGCGACCTTGATCCAGCTGCGTGCGAACAGCAGCAGGATGAGAAGGACGACGATCGCGACGACGATCGCGATCCCGACGATGACGAGAGTGCCGATTGCTCCGGCGATCTCCATGGATGACCTCCCTGGTTCCCCCCGAGGGGGCGGTCGAGTGTGCTGCGCGGTCGCGCAGACGTACAGGCTCCACCCTGCCAGATCCGATGCATCGCTGCATGGGCACTGCTGCCCACCGGATGAGTTCGGCCCGCCGAGGGCCCGCCGCCGCCCGGCTTCACGCCGCGAGGGTGTACCGGGCCAGACCTCCGAGTCGCGGCGTGCGCGCCGGATCGACATAGGGCGGAGGGATGAACCACACTCTGGAGGCGGCGCCGGCCCCGTCGATGCGGATCTCCCATCCGTTGTCGTGGATGCGATGGTGGCAGCTCTCGCACAGCAGCACCCCGTTGCTCAGATCGGTCGGGCCGGCATCCCGTTGCCACCAGGCGATGTGGTGAGCCTTCGTCATCTCTGGCGGCAGACCGCACATCGCGCATCCTCCGTCGCGTTCGGCGAGAGCCAGGCGCTGCGCTTTCGTGAACAGCCGCTTCTCGCGACCCCAGTCGAGGATCTCGCCGGCGGAGTCGAGGACGCAGGGGATGACGCCTCCCGAAGCGGCCATCCGTCGGACGGCCGCGATGCTGATCGGGCGGTCGGCGCCGTCGACAGTGCCGGAACCCGTGCCGGCCATCAGGTCTTCGAGGTTCACACGCACGACGACCGTCGCCCCGGCGAGAGCGGGCGCGCGGTTGTCGCATCCGAGCGTGTGAGCGCAGATCGAGCTCAGCGCGTCGGCCTGCAGCATCGCGACCGAGCGGTGATCGGCGTCAGGGGCATCGGGGTCGACAGCGTCTTTGCGTGCACCGAAGGCGGAGGAGACCCACCCGGTGATCGCCGCGCGGATCGGCGCTGCTGACTCGAGGTCGAAGACGGCGTTGAGGTGCAGGGCACCGTCGCGCTCGAACATCGTCAGCGACCGCCGCGCTCGTGCCTCGGCATCGCGTGGCGCCACGCCGTCGGGATCGAGCCATGCTTCCGCGCGGGCGATCAGCTTGCGGACGTCATCCAGAGACAGAGAGCCGGCCTTGTCTACGAGGAGTCGCTCGGCCTCGTCGATGCGAGAGATGTCGCTCGTGAGTCGCGCCCGGTCGAGCAGCGCGATGATGAGCGCTGCCGCGGTCGTGTGGAGCCCGCCGGCGGCGATCGCCTTCTGAACGGCGGGGTACTTCGCGGGCAGCCGCTCGCCCAGCAGGTCGCGGCGTGGCGCGGTCGCCTCGCCGACCTTCACAAGTCGGGTGGCGTCTCCGGCAGACGTGCCGCTGGTCGTCGCGATCAGCTGGGCGGCACCGCGGAACCCCTGCTGCTTCGCGAGCGACTCGGGGCCGAGCTCGGGCCGTGATTCGCGCGCGATGCCCGCCGCGACCTCGACGTGAAGTGCGTCGATGAGCCGACGCATCGCGCCGAGCGCGTCATTGGCCTCCACGAGCTGCGCGCGGGTGAAATCCTCTGTCTCACCGGCATCCGACCACAGTGAATCGAGGCGGGCGACCGCCTCGTGCAGTGGAGTGAGGTGCGAGGACATGCATCCAGCGTACGCTCGAGCAGAGCGACTATTCGAATGTAGTTTCGAATATGTGGAAACTACTTACATCGCCTTTCGCGAAGATCATCACGAATGGTTGCGCAGCTTCTCCGTGAGGTCGCGCAGCGTTCGCAGCTCCTCGTCGTCGAGGTGCGACATGCGCTCGGCGATCGAGCGGCCGTGCACGGTGGCGAGTGTGCGGAAGGCCCGCGCGCCGGCATCCGTCGCTCTGACCAGGGCACCGCGACCGTCTTCGGGATCAGGGCATTTCGCGATGAGGCCGCGAGAGACCATGCGGTCGATCAGGCGGGAGACGCTGGGCTGGCTGATCAGCATGTTGCTGGTGACGTCACGGAGCCGCGCAGTCATGCCGGGGGAGCGCGTCGCCGTGAGCAGGACGTCGTACTCTGCCTGCGAGAGGTGGGCGTCGTCGAAGTCCTTCACCATCTCGTCGAACAGCTCGTGCTGCGCGCGGAAGAGGCTCTCCCACGCCTCGAGGGCGAGCTTGCGATCGGTCATGGAGAACAGCGTACTGGCACTCGCGGACACCGCGCGGGCGCTCGCCGCGACGTCCCTCGGGTCGGATTCGGGGGTGGTCGGAGGGGCCGGCGGGAAGGCCGCCGGCCCCGGATGATCAGCCCTGGTCGTGCGCGGTCGTCATCCACTGCACGAGTTGATAGATCACGCCGTTGGGGTCGCGCATCTGGAAGTAGCGCTCGCCCCACTGCTCGGTCTCGATAGGGGTCGCGATGTCGACGCCCTGCGCCTGCAGGCGGCTGTACTCGGTGTCGATGTCATCCACTGTGAACACGACGAGCAGGCCGGATGCGGCGCCTGCCTGCGACTGCGGCTTGAAGCTCGCCAGTCCCGTCCGCAGGTAGATCAGGTTGATTCCGGCGTCCGCGCGGGTCAGCGAGCTGAACCCGTCGGCGGCCATGGCGATGGTGAAGCCGAGGTGCTGCTCAGCCCATCGGCTGGATGCTTCGACATCGGAGACGTTGAGGGAGACGGCGGATGCGGTGATGTTCATGGCTCTCCTTGTTATTCTGTACGACGTACAATGTAACGCGTACAACGCAACTATGACAAGATCATTCCCGTGAGCTCCGAACGCACCGGATCCGGCGAGCCCAGCAGAACCCTCGCGCTGCTGTGGGGTGAGCCGCTCGCGCCGCGTAAAGGGCCCGCTCGATCGATCACCGTGACGCAGATCGTCGACGCCGCCCTCTCGATCGCCGACGAGAGCGGACTGGGCGCCGTCACCATGAGGGCGGTCGCCGAGCGGGTCGGGGTGTCGACCATGTCGGTGTACACCTACGTCCCCGGCAAGCCGGAACTGCTCGATCTCATGGTCGATGCGCTGTACCTCGGGATGGAGCGGATGCCGTGGCGCGACGAGCGTTGGCGGGATCGTGCCGTGGCTGTGGCCGAGAGCAACCGCTCGCTGCTGGAAACCCATCCGTGGATGACAGAGGTTGCGGCGCTCAGTCGTCCTCCGCTCGGGCCGGGGGTGTTGGCGAAGTACGAGCACGAACTCGCGGCATTCGACGACGCGGGTCTCGATGACGTCGACGTCGATGCCGCGTTGACGTTCGTTCTCGGTTTCGTGCAGTCGCACTGCCGCGCGGCGCACGATGCCGAACGCGCGACGACCGACACGGCGATGAGCGATGCGCAGTGGTGGGAGGCGAATCAGCCGATCCTCGCGCGGGCTTTCGATCCGGAGGTCTATCCGCGGGCGGTGCGCATCGGTGCAGCGGCGGGGGAGGCGCAAGGGGCCGCGTGGTCTGCTGATGGCGCGTGGGAGTTCGGTCTCGAACGGGTCCTCGACGGGCTCGCGGCGCTGATCGAGCGCTGAATCAGCGGATGCTGTTCGGACGAGGAGTCCGTCGACGGCACAAGTAAAGGGCCGGTCGGAGAGGCTCCCGACCGGCCCTTGTCCCTTGCACCAAGAGTGTCCTGCAATCACATGAGGTGGATGCCACAGCAAACATTCACCGCGCGATCACTCTATAACGGCGCGGTAACGAATGCAACGGTTTGATCACGGAATCTTGGCTCGACACATCTGGGTGTCCTGTCTCACCGGATCTGTAGAAATCTCATCTACCTGTAGAACGTCGCACGGGAGTTGTAGATTCGCACCCGAGTTGTAGATCGGCGGCGTGTTGCCGGTTCCGCGCCGAATGGCGGAGTAACTTGCCGGACAAGTCAGGACCCGCACCGCGGAACACCTCCACGGACACCGGGGCCGAACGGAGTCCGCAATGACGCTGACCACCAACTGGCTTCAGGCGATCGATGGAACGAACGCCCTGGCGGCCACAATTCGATACTCGCTTCACGGGTTCGCCCGGGAGGCGACACCAGCGGATGCCGGGTCGATCGCCTTCGAGGAGACGGCCCCAGTCCGGAAATTTCCGGACTACCCCCACAAGCGCAATGTCGAGGGACGCTTCTGGCTTGCCTCGACGGGCCAGCACGTGCCCTTCGAGTCCTTTTGGGAGCGGGCGTTCTTGATGAGTCTCGATCGAACCCGGAGTGCTGAGGTGGTGTCGAGTCAGCCGATGTGGATTCATTGGCGTAACCCGAAGCGCCGGCATGCCCCCGACTACTTCGTTCGCCGCAAGGACGGCACCTCTCTTCTCGTCGACGTGAGGGAGAGGTCAGAGATCGAACCGGAGGATGCGGCGAAGTTCGAGCTCACTCGGCGAATGGCGGCCGCTCTGGGATGGGACTACCTCGTGTTCGACGATCTACCCGGAGCGACGCAACAGAACCTGAGGTTCCTGTTGCGTTACCGCGACCCGCAGTGGCTCGAGGGCGTGGCTCTCAGGGATCTACCGGATTCCGGTGCGATTCGACTCGTCGACCTCGTCGCGCTCCTCGACGACGCGCCAAACAGCGCACTCGGAGCGGCATACGCCCTCATATGGTCCGACATCGCTCGATGCGATCTCAGCCGTCCGCTGAGCATGTCCGCCGTAGTCCGATTCGGGCCAGACCGATGATCGTCCATCCCGGCGACTTGGTGAGATGGAACGACGAAGACCTGCAAGTCGTCGCTGTCCGGGCGACCTACACCACGCTGCGCAACGCCGAGATGGGCGAGGATCTCGAGGTACTGAACGCCGATCTCGCTGAGCGCGGCGAGCCAGCAACAGTGCGGTCGACGACCGACGTGTTGGACTTGGGTGTCCTTGACGAGCTCCCACCCGCCGACCGCAAAGTCGTGGACGTGTGGCTCGAAGAACTCGACCGACTCTCGGACCTCCTTGAAGCCGGGACGAAGAAGACGCCTGCCTACCAGGTGACCGTCGACAATGTGAATCGTCGACTTGGAACGGACTACAACGCGATCAAGGTGACGCGGCAGCTTGCCGCTCTCGACGAGTTCGGCGTCGCTGGGCTTCTTGACCGGCGCCGATTCGGGATGGCGGACAGGCCTCGATCAACACAGGATCCGCGTCTCATCGAAGCGATCGTCTCCGCGATGGACGGTCAGACTCGAGCGTCGACCGGCACGGCCGACCGTCTGATCTGGATGGTAGAGCGCGATCTCGAAACCCGGTACGGAAAAGGCGCGGTTGACGTGCCCAGCAGGGCAACGGTCTATCGCCTGATGGAACGGTTGGAAGCCGGACGGCACACATTCGGAACGGCGCGCACGCGCAGGACGACGGCGAACCAGCCCAGCCACGTCTTCGGCAACCGGACTGGGATGCGCCCCGGCGAACAGGTCTTGATCGACACCACTCCGATGGAGATTCTCGTCGATTGCGACGGGGAACAGGTGCGTCCTGACCTCACGATCCTGCTCGACGAATGCTCTCGGAGCGTTCCGGGCGCGATCGTGACGATCGGCACGCGCAGCATCGATCTCGTTGTCCTGCTCGCACGCGCTCTCGTCCCGTACGCCTACCGGCCCGAGGGTGTTCGCGCCAACCGTCGAAACATCGCCCAAGCCTGGGTGGGAGACGACGACCTCATTGCGCAACGCTTTGAGGACGCACGCGACGCGCAACAGTACATCTTCCCCGAGACGATCACCACAGACCGAGGAGCATCCTATGTGTCGAGACACTTCACCGATGCATGTCGCACACTCGGCATCTCCCTGAACCTCGCGGCGGCATACACGCCCACCCAGAAGGCAAAGATCGAGCGTATGTTCCGCACGATCAAGAACCGCTTCACGCAGTACGTGGTCTCTTTTCTCGGCGAGAGCGCCGACATGCGCGGCGACGAGAGGTTCCCGACCGACCGGCTGCTCACGCTCGAACAACTGCAGGAGCTGCTCGAAGACTGGATCGCGGCAATCTGGCAGAACCGCCCCCACGGCTCACTACGGGACCCACGCCACCCGAAGTTCAAGCTCAGCCCGAATCAGATGGTGAGCGCATACCGACAAGCCGTCCCCGAGCTGCTGATCCCACTCACCGCCGATCACTACATCGCACTGCTCCCAAAGAAATGGCGCGGAATCCATCACTACGGAGTGAACCTCGACCTCCGACGATACGACTCCGAAGCGCTGGGCACCCTGCGCAACAAGCGATCGCCCGATCGCCGACACGCGGGTCAATGGCCGATTCACGTCGATCCATACAACCCCATGATCGTCTGGCTCCAACTCGAGGACGAATTCATCCCACTCAGCTGGCGATCCCCGTACTCGAATATGCCGATGGCCGATGAGATCTGGCGAATCGCACGCGCACAAGCCGCAGCGCGCGGTGAGGAAGCGCCGACGAATGACGACCTGAACGAGGTCCTCCGCCGCTTCATGAGCACCGGCAATAAGTCCCTGACCTCACGCGAGCGCAAGCGCGCGAAGTCGAACATGACCGACCCTCTCGGGATCACCAACCAGCTGGCGACGCTCTCCCCAGCACCCACGGACTCGGAGCGAGAGATCGCGCCGACCAGCAGCGACGACTCGACCGAAGAGGCTGCGTCCAGCTGGCCGGTGGCGCCTCCGTTCGGGCTCACGCGTCAAGCGGAAGGAACGGAGTGATGTTCGACGATCTGCTCGCCCAGTTCGACTTCGATGCCCCGACCGTGAACTTCGATTACACGACGAAGGAAGGATGGCGGGAGTTCGTCGAGTTCGATGCTCCACGTCCCGCGCCTTGCACCATGAGCGCGTACGAGGAGATGGCCTCATCGGACCGAGCAATCTACAACATCGCTCGCGAGCGCTTCATGTCGGTGGGTGCTCGTATCGCCACACCCTCACTTCGGAGATTCGTTGCGGCAGCCAGCAGTGCGATGGCCGACAATCGCTCGCCCGACGCGAGCAAATCCGGAGTCGTCATCTCCGGACGACCAAGTATGGGGAAGACGACGGCCGTCCAAGAGTTCGGGCGAGCATATGAACGAGCGCGGCGAGAACGTGCGGGTACTCGAAGAAAGGACCTGATCCCCGTCGCCTTCGCTCAAGTGCCCACGCACGCGACCGAGAAGACGATGATGAAGAAGCTCGCGGAGTTCTACGCGCTTCCGTTCTCTCAGACAGCGTCCTACGAGACGCTGCTGGGTCGGGTGAGCAACGTGATGCGGGCCTGTGAGACGGAGATCGTCATCATCGACGATATCCATCGCCTCGATCTGCGCTATCGCGCGAGCGAACAAGCGGCGGACGCGCTCAAGGAACTCTCGGAACGCTGCCCCGGAACGATGATCTACGCCGGAGTGAACGTCGCGCAGAACGGGCTCTTCTGGGGGTCCCGGGGAGAACAGATCATGGCCAGATTTGAGACTGTCCAGTTCGACGAGTACGACGTCGCAACCAACGAGGGAGCTGCGGTCTGGGGAAGGGTCCTCACTGAACTTGAAGACTCGCTCTGCCTCATCCGTCAGACTGAAGGCGACATTCTGAGGATTGCCGCGGAGCTTCGCGAGATCTCGCGAGGATCGCTGGGACGCATGGCCAAGGCGATTCGGCGTTGCGCTCGCGATGCGATTCGTGATCGTTCCGAACAACTCGACCTGGATCATCTCCTAGTGGTTCTCGAGACGATACGGCGACTTGAAGATCGCGTAGCCGACGAAGCGGCACAGAGCACACGACGATCACGAGGGCGACGGGCGAAGGCTGGCCGATGAGAGTGCTGCCGGCGACGGTCAGCCCGTTCCCGGGCGAAACCGTGCGGAGCCTTTACAACAGGCTCGTCGAACGCAACTCCCTGACGGCCGGAGAACTCTGGACCGCCATCCGCAAGTCGAAGCAGGGGCTTCCATTGCGGACAACGCCGGCGGCCGCGCCCGACGTGGTCGCGCAACTCGACGATCTACCAGCGAACTGGTTCGACCGAGACGACACCACCAACCGACTCTTCAGCCGCTGCATCCACAACAACTGGGCCCACGCGCAATGCGCGCGCTGTTCCGCGCTTCCCAAGCCGGTCACGATGTGTCGGCGGTGCGCGAGTGGTATGAAGGTCGAGGTCCAATCTCGGGCCGGCGCCTTTTGTGCACGCCACGAGCGCTGGCACTACGACGGGCGCGACGAGGCGATTGGGATCCCCGTCGCGTATGCCCGCGCGGAACGATGCCTGACAGGAACTCTCTGGGCGCGTGGGATCGGCCTCGACACGGGCGAGATCGAGCTCGCCTGCGAGATCATCTCGACCTACCGTGAATTCGTCTACCGCGATAACTCCACCCGCAGCGCAGACCAGCGCCTGCGCGACTTCTATCCTGATGCTGTCGAACTGACCGCATTCCTCACGGCGCCTTCGGCACTGGCGTTCCTTCGCAACAGACAGATCGGGCACCTTCCCGTCGCCGCGATGGTCGAGGCGGCTGTGACGGCAGTCGCGTCGAGGTCACGGCACCGACTCAGCTCCGTGCACGGGATGTTCCAGGCCTCCGGCCGTGAACTACGACTGGGCGATTCAGAAACCAAGCCCCTGCGGCACGGGCGCCCCCTTGAAGTTGGAGCGCTTGGTGGTCTGGTCCGTGACAGTGTCCCTCGTATTCGAGCGGTCTTTCTGCGCCACGACGACGCTCGTCGTCCACTGCCGACGCTGCGCGACCAACCTCCACGCCATCGATAGACGCGATGCGTACCCTGCCCATCTACGTCGACCCGGTGCCCGCCGAGACGGTCAGTGGATATATCGGGCGCATCGCCCAGACGCACTGCCTGGAGGTTGGGGAGATTCGCCGCATGCTGATTCGAGAGGCGGGGCGTTCAACGTGGAGCGACACCGATCCACGTATCGCGCTCGCGCTCGCCCGGCTCTGCGGCCTGCCCGATGATGCACTCGAGGTGTCCTTCGAAGACCACGGGATGTGGACTCGCTGCGGTCATCCGCGCTGGAAGCCTCAGAAGTGCCCGCGGTGCCGCACGCTTGCCGAACCACGCACTGCCTGCGTGGAATGTGCCGGTGGGCTCGCAACCACTACCCGAGCGAGAACCGGACCTCTCTGCCTGAGGCATGGCCGCTGGACGCTTCGCGGACTGGACATAAAGGTCTCCGTTGGGGCGTCCGCGCGCCGCGCCGAAGAGACCCTGCGCGGACCACTGTGGGAACGCGGCATCGCCCTGCACACCGGCGAGTACAACCTCGCGACCGCAGCGGTACTCGCGTGGTCCCAAGGGCACGACGGTGACACGTTCCTCGACGAGCGCGCCCAACGGCTCGGCCTACCTGCACCGACCACGTTTGAGGAGGTGATGTTGTGCGGCTATCCCGAAGTAGTGAGAGTTGTCGAAGTCGCGATGAGCCCACGAATACTCCGCGGCGTCCTTCAGGTGTCGCGATCGGCACTACCGCAGATCGATGGCTTCGCAAACATCATCGCAAATGCGCTAAGTGCAACAGTAAACGAGCGCCTACACGACTGGGCGGGCGCCGTCATCGGTCACGCGCACCGCGCGGTCCTCTACGCTGCGGGGCTCAGACGAACCAAAAGCGCCAAGAACGCCCTATGCCCGCAAGATCGCGCGCTCATCGTCGCGTCCGGTACTCAACGGGCATGCCTGCTCCGACACGTCTCGCCACGAATACTGGACGGACTCATGCGAGGCCACACTGAGGGCACATCGCGACTGAGCGTGACCCGAAGATCTCCCCTGGAACCAGATGAGTTGGCGCTGCCGTGACCTAGCGGCTGCGGAGATCCGGGGCGCCGTCGGGGACTAAATCAGCCAGAGGCAGACCAAGCACCTGCGAGAGCGCGAGCATCGTTCGAAGCGTCGGGTTCGCCGGGTTCCCAGGACGCGACTCTCCTTTTTCGTACTTCTGATACGTGTACCGCGTGAGGCCCGATCTGTATGCCACATCTTCCTGGCTCAGCCCGGCACGCTCGCGTGCGGAACGGAGCGAGGTCGCGAAGCGCTGGGAGTACGCGCTCCACTCCGCTTCAATCTCATCGTTCCGTCGGGGCACCTACCAAGCGTCTCGACGGGCCACTCCTCGCATGGCCTAATCGGTATGGCATAATTCGGAAGGCCATACGAAACAATCTCGTCCTCGTCGGATCGCTCCGCTCTTCCCTGCACGTGTGCTGCCCATCCCGATGACAGGCGGTCGCGTCGCGGGAAGGCCCGTGCGAGCGACCGCGATTGTGATGGTTGAGATGCTCGAGTCGTACCCGATCTGGTGGCAGGAAATCGACTCGCCGCCGCCAGCTGAGTGGGTGTTCATGTTCGAGGACTTCACCGGTGACGACACAGCCGAGCAGTGGGCGTTGGCGGCGGCGATCTTCATCGCTCAGACTCGTCGCCGCACAACAGCAGGTCCGACCTTTGCAGAGCTCTTCACACACCTTCTGCCAGACACTGACGGGCTCCCCGGACCCCTGCCACGAAACCTAGACTTCATGCAGCGGCGCCGCGCAGTCGCGGGCTTCCGCGGCCACGCGGCAATCGAATGGCGCCGACGAGGAATGATCAGCTTCGACAACGGCGTCATGCGCAGCCTTCGCGTAGGACGCGAGTTTCGCGAGCGGTCGCGGCGTCGCCAACAGGCCCGAGAAGCCACACGCCATCAGTGCGAAACCGATCGCGAACCGAGCTCGGAACTCACCGTCATGACCGCCATCACGGAACGAGAAAGTTAACTTGACCGAGAAATATCCGCCGGAACTCCAGGGCCTCCTCAAGCGGATCGCTCCAGGCTGGCCAGAACTGCTGGAAGTCGGAGCCGGCTGGTACCCGCTGCTGACCAGACTCGATGCGACACTGTCCGTCATCGCCCCGAACTACGTCATACAGCAGGTGAAATCGAAGTTTGGCGCCCTGAGCCTCTACGCCGACCCGTCTGATGACCCGTCGAGCTTCGATGAGGCATTTACGGAGGCGGTGCGTGCGGCTGAGTGGGAGAGTATCGAGACGTGCGAGGTATGTGGGGCGCAGGCTAAGCAGTATGTGATCAGAATGTGGGTCTCGACACTCTGCCTAGGTCACGCGGCCGAGACGAGAGGTGACGCGGTCCGAGAGGGCCTCGAAGGCGAGTACCGACTGTTCGAATAGGTGCAGGCCATGCAGGATCGCTCTGGATTCAAGTTCTTCAAACTCTTCAAGAAACCGAGTGCCAGCAGCCATGTGGTCGCGCCTAACAACGGTGCGAGCGACACTTGATCGATTGCAACTTGCGCGCGCAAGTGCGACCGGCTACAGTCATGTCAACTTGCGCGTGCAAGTTACCGCGCAGGTCCCGAATCCTGAGCGGTTTGCCGTCTAGCAACCGTGCCGAGTTCGGTACCCCCTTCGACAATGGAGTCATCATGACCACGCCCTCTCATCCCGGCACTCCCGCCGAGGGATCAAGGACCGAGCTGCCGTCGCCACTTCCTCCCGCGCCTGGTGCGCTCCAGGAGGGCATCCGCACGGTTACGGGCCTCGTTCGTCCGCTTCAGGCCACGCGCTCATACATTTGGCTGCTCGTCCTGGCACAGTTCGGAATCTTCGTAGCGTTCATCACTCCGCTCGCGATCTCTCTTGCGGTGCGGGTGAGCGCACTGGCGCCGGGCTTCGAAGAGGTGTACCTGGGCTACATCACCGGGGCGGCCTCCATCGTCGTGATGATCATCACTCCTATTGTCGGAATCCTCAGCGACCGGACGCGCTCGCGTCTGGGTCGTCGACGTCCGTGGATCCTCGGCGGAATGCTCGTCGGCGTGGGGTCGCTGTTCGTCATGGGTTTGGCGCCGAACGTGCTTCTGCTCGGGGTGGGTTGGATCCTGGCTCAGATCGGGTGGGGCCAGGCCCTGGCCATCCTCACCACCTCGATGGCAGATACCCTCCCTGAGCACCAGCGCGGCAAGGTCGCCGGACTTGTCGGGTTTGCCACTCAGGTCGCACCCGTCGCCGGTGTGATTATCGCCGGCACTCTCGTCGCGGATTCGCTCCTGCTCTTCTTGGTCCCCGGCCTGGTGGGCGTCTTCTTCCTCACCCTCTTCCTGCTCTTCTCTCGAGAGCAGGACAGCCGCGAGATGATTATCTCGGGCGTTCTCACCATCGGAACGACGTTCCGGAAGTACCTGTTCAACCCTGCGAAGTACCCCGATTTCTCGCTTGTCTGGTCGGGCCGGTTTTGCTTCTACTTTGGGCTCACCCTGAACACCGCCTTCACCGCCTTCTTCTTTGCGGCTCGCCTGAACATCAGTGTCGAGGAGATCGCAGGCATTCTCGCCACTCTGAGCCTGGTCGGCATCGCAGCCACGACCATCGGGGCAATCGGTGGAGGTTTCCTCTCCGACAAGCTGCGCCGCCGTCGGCTCTTCGTTCTCCTGGCATCCGTGATCTTCGCCGCGGGCGTCGTGACGGAAGCTGTCGCGACGGACATCACGATGCTCTTCGTCGGATCGCTCATCGCGTCCGT
Organism: Microbacterium sp. ZW T6_19; assembly: GCF_044987465.1. Lineage (NCBI taxonomy): Bacteria > Bacillati > Actinomycetota > Actinomycetes > Micrococcales > Microbacteriaceae > Microbacterium > Microbacterium sp. ZW T6_19. The sequence continues at coordinate 91,218 of NZ_JBJDRH010000006.1, forward strand.
GGGCATCGGAGCGTTCTCTGCAGTGGATCAGGCGCTCCTCCTGGACGTCCTTCCCGAGCGTGACACGGATGCGGGTCGATTCATGGGAATCGCCGGATTCGCCACTGCCATTCCGCAGGCGATCGCGCCGTTCGTTGCTCCGCTCATCCTCGCGATCGGGGTGACTTCGGCCGGGGACAAGAACTACACCTTGCTCTACTTCATCGCCGGAGCGATCACTCTGGTCGGCGGTCTCATCGTGATGCGAGTTCGGCAAGTGCGCTGAGTCGACAAGATGGCGGGGCCCGCAGCGACTAGCGTCGCTGCGGGCCCCGAGGGTGTGGATGTGAGCCCGACTACTCCTGAGTGGTCGGGGTCACGGATGTCGACGCTCGGGCAATGAGCTTGACCGCGGACGTCTGCTCCCACTCCGGAGTCGGCGTTTCATCCATCGCATGAATGGCCAGAGCGGCGAGGTAGTGCCCCAGGCCTGTCGAGTCGATCCGAACACTCGAGATACGCGGCTCGAACATCAGCGCCATAGGGGTGTCGTCATGTCCGATGACCGCGAGGCTCTGAGGCACAGCAATCTCCGCACGCGCGGCGGCCCCGATGATGGCCGCTGCGACATCGTCATTGAACGCCACCACACCTGTGATGCCGGCTTCGATCCATTCCGAGACGGGCGGATCGACCTCAGAAGCTGCAGGATTGAGCTCGAGGGTAGCGGGCGTCTCGAGACCGAGTTCGATCGCTGCGGCCGTGGCCGCTTCCTCGCGGGCGTCCGCGAGCTCGAACAGCCGTGGATCGCTCGGTCGGGCAAAACCGAGCCGACGGTGGCCCAGGTCGTGAAGATGCTCCACCTGTAGTCGAGGCCCGCCCTCGCTGTAGCGAACCTCCGAGACTTCCTCAGGGTCCGGGACGATTCGCTCGACTCCCGCTGCGCGCATTGAGTCGATCAGCGTGTCGGAGAACGGGAAGAGGCCCATCACGACGTCCGGCTGCAGCGTCTCCCACAGCGGGCGTGCGCGCGCCCCTTCGTGCGGCGTATAGGTGATCAGCGCGTACCCGTGCTCATCGAGCGCGTGGGTCGCCTCATCGATGTTCTCTCGAAGGCTGTACTCGATAGGCCAGTCCGGAAGAACGAGCAGTACGAGGTGACTTCGTCCACTGGCCAGAGCCCGCGCAGCGATGTGTGGCCGATACCCTAGGCGTCTCGCTTCCGCGAGCACGCGCTCGGTCGTCGCTGCAGAAATCGTCTGCCCGGGGGTCTCGTTGAGAACGAACCCCACGGTCGCTCGCGAGACTCCGAGTGATCGAGCGATGTCTGCCGCGGTTACCCGACGGCGTGATTTCTGCAATGCCACTGTCGCTCCTTCGTTGCAGGGTGTGCTCCTCACCAAGTCCACCACAGCAAGGAACAGTCTGCAGGATTGACTTGTGCGCGCTAGCACTCATGTTATTCTGATTGTTCACTAGCTCGCGCTAGTCAGTCAGACAATGGAGTCTCGGCAGCCCGACTGTCGAAGCTCTCACTCAAGGAGCGCCGATCCGATGCCCGAACCCCGATCCGCAAGTTTCGTCAGCCCGCCCTCTGCACAGGGCGCCGTTGGGGAACATGCCTCGTACCTCCGCAAGGAGTTCGTCGCGTCGAGCGTCCCCCGCCGCGCCACCCTGCGGTCCACCGCCGTGGGACTCATCGAGCCGCACCTCAATGGTGCCGTGGTTGGCGACGAGGTCCTCGCACCCGGATGGACCTCATACCGGCATCGGCTCGTCGTGAGTACCCACGACGTCACTGACCAGATCACAGCAGGAGCGAATGTCATCGCCGCCGTGCTCGGCGAGGGGTGGGCCATCGGACGTTTGGGCTGGGAAGAGCGACGTCACCACTATTCCGATCGTCCTGCGGCGTGGTTCGAACTCGAGATCGAGTATGCCGATGGGAGTCGCGACACGATCGTCAGTGACACATCGATGACAGCGTCACGCGGCGGAGTAGGCGCGAACAGCATCTATGACGGGGAGACGTTCGACGCTCGCAACGAGCCGGATGGATGGGATCGGCCGGGCTTTGACGACAGCGAGTGGGGTCCGGTCGAGGCCTTCGACTGGCCGCTCGATGCCCTCACGGAGCCGATCGCGCCGCCGATCCGCCGCATCGAAGAGCTGACGCCGAAACAGACTCTGCGCACGCCTTCCGGCAAGCTCGTCGTCGACTTCGGGCAGAATATCTCTGGCTGGGTCCGTCTCACCGTTCAGGGCGACCCCGGGTCGACGATCACGCTGCGCCATGCAGAAGTCATGGTCGACGGGGAGATCGAGATCGAGACGCTGCGCACTGCTGCGGCCACCGATCAGTATGTTCTCCGTGGTGGTGCGGTTGAGACGTGGGAGCCGCGATTCACGTTCCACGGCTTCCGATACGTCGAGGTAGACGGGTGGCCTGGTGAGTTGGCGGACGACGCGATCCGAGCAATCGTCGTTCACTCCGACATGACCCGGACGGGATGGCTGACGACCTCCAACCCGCAGTTGAACCAGCTGCACTCCAACGCCGTGTGGTCCATGCGCGACAACTTCGTCGGCATCCCGACCGATTGCCCGCAACGTGACGAACGCCTCGGTTGGACCGGAGACATCAACGCGTTCGCTCCCACCGCTGCCTTTCTCTACGACGTCCGAGGTGTGCTCGGATCCTGGTTGAGAGATCTCGCCGTCGAGCAGGCGGAGAAGGGGTTCGTGCCCTGGGTCGTGCCGGACGTCCTGTCGACCCCTTCCTCTCCGACGGCCCTCTGGAGCGACGTGGCCGTGAGCCTTCCCTGGGCGCTGTACCGCGAATACGGCGACGAAAAGATCCTCGAGGACGCGTATGTGTCGATGAGCACATTCATCCGCCAGGTAGCCGACCTCCTCGATGACGACGGGCTGTGGAGCACCGGCTTCCAATACGGCGACTGGCTCGACCCCGACGCCCCCGACGACAACCCCGCCGGCGGCAAGACCGACCGCCACCTCGTCGCGGGCGCCTACCTGTGCCGCACCACACGCGAGATGGCGGACAGCGCGCGCATCCTCGGGCACGACGATGACGCGGCAGAGTTCGACGCACTCGCGTCGAGGGTGCGCGAGGCTTTCCGCCGCGAGTACGTGAGCCCGAACGGCCGCCTGGTCAATGAGACGGCGACCGCGTACGCGCTCGCGATCTCGTTCGGGATCCTCGATGAAGAGCAGACGCGCCATGCGGGTGATCGCCTGGCAGCCGTGGTCGCGCAAGCGGGCTATCGCATCTCGACCGGATTCGCGGGAACGCCGCTGGTCACGGATGCTCTGACCTCGACTGGACACCTCGACGAGGCCTACCTCCTTCTCCTGGAGACGAAAGCCCCGTCGTTCCTCTACCCCGTGACCATGGGCGCGACGACGATCTGGGAGCGATGGGACTCCGTCCGCCCGGACGGAACGATCAACCCTTCTGGGATGACTTCACTGAATCACTACGCGCTCGGCGCGGTGGTCGACTGGATGCACCGCACGATCGGCGGCCTCACGGCGACCGCCCCCGGGTACCGCCGCATGCGCATCGCCCCTCAGCCCGGAGGCGGGCTAACCCACGCCGACCTGACGCACGACACGGTGCACGGCAAGGTGTGTGTCTCCTGGCGGATGGACGGCGAGCGGGTCTCTGTCGATGTGACCATCCCCGAGGGCACCACGGCGGAAGTGGCACTGCCGATGCACCCCGATTCTGCGGTCATCGAGGTCAGCGGAGGAGACCACGCGTGGCAGTACGACGTCGCAGCCGTCGCAGATCGTGCCCCGCTGAGCCTGGACTCCACCCTTCGCGAAGTGTCCGACGACCCGGCTGGGTGGCACCGCTTCACCGAAGCCTTCGCCCGTCACTACCCGGGAGTCCCCCTAGACGGGAAAGCCCCCGAAGCTGCAGGGATGTCCATCCGCACAATGCTCGACTACGTGCCCGGTGCCTCTGACCAACTGCGAGATGAGCTGCAGAGCGCTCTCGAGGGAACATCCCGCTGAGCCCCACCTCGCAACCGCGCGAGCCCCTGATCACCACCGCTCTCTCACGCTTCCACGGAGGAACCGATGACTGTCCTGCCCTACCGAGACCCCAGCCTGCCCGTCGACGAACGCGTCGAGGACCTCCTCTCACGACTCACCGTCGAAGAGAAGGCCGGCCAGCTGACGCAGTATTTCTATACCGGCGATGGTCAGCCCATTCCCGACGACTTCGATATCGACTCCCTTCCCCCGGAGCATCGAATTCACGTCGAGCTCCCCGCGCTCATCGAAGCTGCGATCCGTTCCGGTCGCGCTGGCTCTCTGCTGTTCCTGCGTGACCCTGCGCTAAGCAACAAGCTGCAGAAGTACGCCGTTGAAGAGTCGCGTCTCGGCATCCCCCTCCTGTTCGGCTTCGATGTCGTCCACGGGTGGCGAACGATCTTCCCCGCCCCGATCGCCCTTGCCGCGACGTGGTCGGAGCCGACGGTCGAAGCTGCACAGGCGGCGGCCGCGCGGGAGGCTCGGGCAGCGGGTGTGCATTGGACCTTCGCCCCGATGATCGACATCGCCAGGGATCCTCGATGGGGCCGCATCATCGAGGGCGCCGGCGAGGATCCGGTGCTGGCCTCTGCGATGGCCGCAGCTCAAGTGCGCGGCTTCCAAGGCGATCTCGGAACCGATCGCCTGCTCGCTGGCCCCAAGCACTTCGTCGGATACGGCGCCTCCCGAGGCGGCCGCGACTATGACGACGCCGAGGTGTCGGACCACGAGCTCTGGAACGTCTACATACCGCCATTCCGCGCCGCGATCGACGCTGGCGCGGGAAACGTTATGAGCGCGTACATGGACCTCAACGGTGTCCCTGCGGCAGCGAGCCGGACCCTGCTCACCGACATCCTTCGAGATCAGCTCGGCTTCGACGGGTTCGTCGTCTCGGACGCGAACGCCGTGCGTTCCCTCGCCGTTCAACACTTCGCAGAGGATCACGCCGACGCCGCGGTTCGGGCTCTTGAAGCCGGGCTCGACATGGAGATGTGCATGTACGAGCCGGCCTTCGACACCCTCCCGCAGGCCGTCGCAGAGCGAAGAGTGAGCGAGAGCGTGCTCGACGCCGCGGTGCGACGAGTGCTGACCGCGAAGTTCCGCCTCGGCCTGTTCGAGAACCCCTACGCGGATGAGGCGGGCACCGCGGCCGCTTTCAACGCTCCCGAGAACACGGCTCTCGCCCGCTCGGTGGCAGAGGCGTCGATCGTTCTTCTCAAGAACGATGATGCCGCGTTGCCCCTGGATGCCTCCGCTGTCGGGCGCATCGCGGTGATCGGACAACTCGCCGACAGCAAGCGCGACCTTCTCGGACCGTGGGTGTTCGACCACGATACCGACGAGACCGTCACCATCGTCGATGGGCTGCGTGACTCGCTCGGCGGCGCCCGGATCGGCTACGAACCGGGCGCCGGAATCCCCGAACGCATCCACCCATCCATGTTCGATGTGATGGACACCACCGTGGAGCGCACGCCCGAAGATCACGACGATGACGCCGCTATCGACCGCGCGGTCGCCCTCGCCGAAGGCTCCGACATCGCGATCGTCGTCGTCGGACAGCGACAGAACCAGATCGGCGAGAAGTCGTCGACCAGCACGCTCGACCTGCCGGGCCGTCAGCTCGAGCAGCTCCAGCGAATCCATGCCACGGGCACCAAGGTCATCGTGGTCGTCGTCTCCGGACGTCCACTCGACCTCCGCTGGGCTGACGAGAACGTGCCGGCGATCGTGCAGGCGTGGTACCCGGGGACCCGGGCCGGCGAGGCGGTGGCATCCGTGCTTCTGGGCGCGACGAGCCCGGCCGGTCGCCTGCCTTTCACATGGCCGCGGCATGTCGGGCAGGTTCCGCTCGTCTACGCACACAATCGCACCTTCCTCCCGGAGGAAAACGACGCGCGGTACTACGAGGAATCGAACGCACCCCTCTATCCGTTCGGTCACGGACTGTCGTACTCGACGTTCGAATACAGCGATCTGCAGCTGGACCGGTCACGCATCTCGCGAGGCGAGTCGACCTCGGTCAGCGTCGTCGTCACGAATATCGGCGGTCGGGAGGCCGACGAGGTCGTCCAGCTGTACATTCACCAGCGACACGGGACATCGACGCGTCCGGTGCGAGAGCTGAAAGGCTTCCGCCGCATCACGCTCGCAGCCGAGGAGTCGCGTCGCGTCGAGTTCGAACTCGGGCCCGATCAACTCCAGTACTGGAGTGCTGTCACTTCGTGCACCATCCAAGACGCCACGACCTTCGATGTGGCGATCGGCGGCGACTCGACCGCGCCATTCGCGGAAACGCTCACGGTGACAACATGACCGACCGACCTGCTGCGTTCGGATGGGCGATCCTCGGGACGGGAACCGTGTCGCACTCGGTGGCTTCCGACCTGAGCGCCGTCGATGCAACGCGGCGGGTCGGCGTCTGGTCACGCGACGCGGAAAAGGCCGAGTCGTTCGCAGCGATGCATCGATTCGAGCGAGCATTTGATTCGATCGACGATGTGCTTGCCGCGCCGGTCATTGACATCGTCTATATCGCGACACCGCACGCAACGCACGCCCGTCTTGCGATCGCGTCCCTCGAAGCGGGAAAGCACGTACTCGTAGAAAAGCCGATCGGCGTCAATGCCGACGAGGCCAAGGCCATCGCACGGGCGGCGGAAGCGAACGGTCGTTTCGCCATGGAGGCGATGTGGATGAGATTCGCGCCCGCGTATGTGGCCTTGCGTGAGGAAGTGGCGAACGGGGCGCTCGGCGACATCAGCGGCGTGCGTGCCGCTTTCGGGCTGCCTTTCGGTCATCCGCAGTCGGAGCGCTGGAGTAGCGACCTTCGCAGCAGCACGCTTCTCGACCAGGCCATCTACGCTGTGACGCTTGCTCGGGACTTTCTCGGTGAACCGCTGAATGTGACAAGCGGAGCGACCGTGAGAGCAGACGGTGTTGATCTCACGCTTCACGCAACACTCGAGTACGCCGGAGGCCGGTTCGCGCAACTCGCGGCATCCATGGTGACGTACCTCGAGCCCACCGCCGCAGTGAGTGGCACGAATGGGTGGGCAACCGTCGCGCCGCCTTTCTGGGCCACCGATCGATACCGCCTGCACTCGGGCGACCTCGGCGAGGCGTTCGGCCAACCCGCAGATCGTGTGTTTCCGCAGCAAGGTTTCGGATACGTGCCGATGCTCCGCGCTGTCCATCAAGCACTGTCCACCGGCGCGACTCAACACTCGCACCATCCTCTGTCCGACAGCATCGCGGTACTGGAAACGCTGGACATCCTCCGCTCCGAATGGGCAGTCACGGCGTCCGCCTGACTGCCTCTCCCTCGATCCTTCTCGAAAGGCAGCAATGAGCCGTTCACCCCTCAACACCAACTGGACGTACCGCCCCAAGACCAGCATCTTCGCTGACGCGCATGGGCAATCGTCGCCCGGCGTGCCGGTTCACCTGCCGCACGACGCGATTATCTCGCTCGAGCGGCATGCCGATGCACCCAGCGGCGCCGCCGGCGCGTTCTTCCCCGGCGGCGCATTCGAATACCGCACCACGCTCGACGCGCCACTCGATTGGCGCGACAAGCACGTCGCCCTCGAGTTCGAGGGCGTCTATCGCGACGCGATGATCTACGTGAACGGCGCCTTTGTCGCCCAGCGTCCCAACGGGTACGCCGCATTCATCGTCTCCCTCGACGGCTACTTGGAGTACGGCGCTGAGAACACTATCCGCGTCGACGCCCGCGCTCACGCAGACTCTCGCTGGTACACCGGCGCAGGCATCTACCGCGAAGTTCACCTCTGGGTCAGCGAACGAATACACATCCCTGAACAGGCGGGCGTCCAGGTCATGACACCGGACGTCGACGACGAGCGGGCCGTGGTGAGCGTCGTCACCCGCGTGACCAACACGGGCACCTTGACGCGCACAGCAACCGTGACGACAGAGATCCTTGACCCCCAGGGTCGAATCGTCGGCCTCGAGAACAGCCCCGTCACGACGTTCCCTCAGACAGAGGCGACCGTAAGGCAGCGCATCTACGTTCCCGCTCCGCAGCGGTGGAGCGTCGATAACCCTGCGCTCTACACCGCACGTACCACCCTCGACGGCATCTCAGACACGTCCGAGACTCGAACCACGCCTTTCGGCATCCGCACGCTGCAGCTCGATCCCGCCCATGGTCTCCGCATCAACGGTGACACCGTGAAGCTACGCGGCGCATGCATCCATCACGACAACGGGATCCTCGGTGCAGCCACCTTCGCAGACGCTGAGGAGCGCCGCGTCCTCCTCCTCAAAGCCGCGGGGTTCAACGCCATTCGCAACAGCCACAACCCCATGAGCGTCGCCATGCTCGATGCGTGCGACCGCCACGGCATGCTCGTCATGGACGAGACGTTCGACATGTGGGCCGAATCCAAGTCGCCCTTCGACTACTCGCTGGCATTCCCCGAGTGGTGGGAGAGAGACGTGGAAGCAATGGTGGCCACGGACTTCAACCACGCCAGTGTGATCATCTACTCGATCGGCAACGAGATCCCGGAGACGGGCAACGCGATCGCGAGCCAATGGGGACGGAAGCTCGCCGAGAAGGTCCGTGAGCTGGACGACACACGCTACGTGACCAACGGCATCAACGGCTTCGTGTCCGCGCTGAGCGAGATCACCGACATGATCGAGGCCGTCGCCGCAGACACCGCTGCCTCGAGCGAGACTGCGGATGCCGAGGCCGACGGCGGAGTAAACGCCCTCATGGGGAGCACCGAAGACTTCATGGACTGGGTCGCGACGTCCCCGCTGGTCACCGCAGCCACGGCAGAATCGTTTGCAGTCCTCGACATCGTCGGCCTGAACTACGGGGACGCCCGGTATGAGATGGAGCGCCACGAACACCCCAATCGCATCGTGGTCGGGACTGAGACGTTCCCGTCGCGCATCGACCGCAACTGGAAACTCGTGACAGAACACCCGCACGTGATCGGGGATTTCACCTGGTCCGGATGGGACTACCTCGGCGAGGTCGGAGTCGGGCGCGTGAAATACGAAGGCGAACCCGACGCATTCGATGGCGAATTCCCGTGGCTGACGTCCTGGTCTGCAGACCTCGACATGACCGGGCACCGCCGCCCGATGTCGTACTACCGCGAGACCGTCTTCGGCTTGCGCACCGAGCCCTACATCGCCGTGCGGCGACCTTCGAACCACGGACGTGCGTTCACACTCGGACAGTGGAGTTGGACGGACGCCGTCTCCAGCTGGAGCTGGAACATTGAAGATGGCTTCCCGATGGCGCTGGAGGTCTACAGCGACGCCGACGAGATCAGGCTCCAGCTCAACGACCGTGTGATCGCCACACAACGCGTTGGTGCTCGACGCGCGTTCGTGGCGGACTTCGAGATCCCGTTCGAATCCGGCGCTCTCACGGCGGTCGCCCTTCGAGACGGCGAAGAAGTCAGTCGCTCCATCCTGAAATCAGCTGCTGGCGAAGCGCTCCTCGATGTCCGACTCGACAAGACCACCGCAGAACTCCGAGACGGAACGCTCTTCTTCGCTGAGATTGAACTTCGCGACGGCGGCGGGAGCCTCATCAATGACGCCGATCGTCCAGTCACGGTGACGGTGACCGGGGCAGGGTCGCTGGCGGCCTTCGGCAGCGGCCGCCCTCGCACTATCGAGCGCTTCGATCAGAACACCCACGGCACCTACGACGGTCGTGTGCTCGCGGTCATCCGCCCCGATCGCGCGGGCACGATCGAGATCGCGGTCGCCGCAGAAGGCACCCCCGAAGTCATGGTGCGTGCGGAGGTACGCGAACACGGTCCCTCGCCTCGGCCGGAACGCAACACGCTGTCCGCACACTCCGAATCGATCCCCGCATGAATGGAGCACGAATGACGGCCCGACTCGCCGACAAGATCATCATCGTCACCGGTGCCGGCTCTGGCATCGGACGAGGCACCGCCCTCCGACTGCTCGATGAAGGCGCGAACGTCGCCGCGCTCGACCTGCGCGAAGAAGACCTCGCTCACCTCGTCGATGCGGCACCGGAAGACGCGCGCTCGCGACTCCTCATCCACCGCGTCGACATCGCGGACGAGGAGTCCGTCCGCACCGCGGTCGCAGACGTCGTCTCTCGCTTCGGACGACTCGACGCGATCGTGAACGCCGCGGGCATCCTCTACGGGGATCACACTCACGAGATGACCCTCGACCGCTGGAACCGCCTGATTCAGGTGAACTTGACCGGCACGTTCCTCATGGTGCGAGAAAGCCTTCCCCACCTCTTGACGACGGCGAACGGTGTCATCATCAACTTCGCTTCCACCTCGGCGTTCTTCGCGCACCCCTACATGGCCGCATATGCCGCGACCAAGGGGGCGATCGCGTCATTCACGCACTCGGTCGCCCTCGAATACGCCAGGCAAGGACTTCGCGCAGTCAACATCGTGCCCGGAGGGATCACGAGCGGGATCACCAACACGACCCCGCAGAACCTGCCTGCAGACACGGACTGGACCTTGCTCGAGCACCTCGGCGCTCCGCTGAACGACGGACGAATGGGCAGGCCTGAAGACGTCGCAGGAGTCATCGCCATGCTGATCTCGGACGACGGCGCCTTCATCACCGGAACGGAGATCAGGATTGACGGCGGCGCGCACACTTAGACGCCTCGGATGTCATCCGGTCAGGCCTCGGACGTCGTCATCAGGATGGGATGCGGTGACGCCTGCCCGTTCTTCCCTGGCAAGCGATACGAGGACTGGAAGCTCGACGACCCTGCCGGTCAGGATCGAGCAGTTGGTGAGCGAGCTGGTCTGAATCCCACTCAGAACCAACTGAGACTTCAGCGGTTCTGATCAGTGCGCTCGAGAACGGCGGCGATTCCGTCGACGTCCTCGAGCGTGAGACCCACATGTTTGTTCGGCCGCACGACGAACGAGGGAACCTCGGTCATTCCCGTGAGCCGTCGTTCGGCATCGTCTGGCGCACGGTCGTCCGCCCAGGCGACGGCGGCTGGCTTCACGTCGCGCACGTATGAGATCAGGCTTTGCAGTCGCCAGCCCTGTTTCGGCCAGTTCTGCCAGGGCACGTAGGGGCCTGAAAGCTTGCCGCGAAGAGGTTCCTGGATGAGCCAAGCGACTTGATCGTGAGGCCACGTTGTCAGCCACGCAACGTCAACTTCAGTGCCCTCGACGAGCGCGTCGAGGGCATCGACCACGTCATCGTCAACGCTCATCCACGAACGCCAACCAGGCTCGTCTTGATGCAGAACGCGCTCCTCGTCTCCGTAGATCCGAGAAATAGTTCCGTCGACGTCGAGCACGAGAAGCCTACGTAGGCGTTGCCGAGCTGACGGTGGCACGCTCTCGGCTCCTTTTGGTCATCGTGCGCCGGTCAAGACACTTTAAAGCGGAGCATCCCAGGTCGCGATCGTGAGCTCGACGCGCTCCTCCTCGGATGCGTTCACTGTAATACGGGCATAGTTCCCGGACTGCAGGCGGATGCAGACGCGTCCATCCAGGCGATGAGGCTCAATCGTCTTCGTCGGAGCGTAGCCGGTGGCAACGGCGCAGGTCTCGTATGAGGCTTCTCCTTCGGGAAGTCGGAGTACGTCGATACCCCATAGCGACGTGAGGACTCCGTTTGCGAATTGGAGGGTGTCCTTCTGGATCCGATCAGCACCGTTTCCGAAGTTGGGGAGCGTCGAGTTCAGGTCGACCGAATCGCCGCCGGCGGCCAAAGTCACGGTGCCGATGTTGCGTGCATCAGGAACCTGCTCCGGCGGGATGCTCGGCGGGAGCGCGGCGAGGAGTTCGCGGTTCTCTGCGCGGAGGTCCTCGACGATCTCCTCGCGATCAGTGAGCAACGCCTCGGCGGTCGCCACATCTTGGTGCAGCCCATTGATCGTGGCGTTGAGATGCGCGACGTCTGAGTTCAAGCTTGTCACCCATACCCCGAGCGCGACGCTCACGATCGGCGCAACTACGGCTAGCGAGTTCGCGATCACGCCGAGCACGCTGGAATGCCGGCCCAATCGGAGATTGCCGCGCTCGACACGTAAAGGATTGAAAGAAGTCTCAGGCATGAATCGCATACTGGATCCTGCCACCGACATCGTGACTGTCCCCGCTGACCGCCCGCGTGGTAATCAACTCATGGACACCGCCGCGTGCACCTAGTCCGCACCAAGGCATTGCTCACACAACCGCTCGGGCCCGCCAGGATGGCGCAAGATGTAGACGGGAGGCGATGCCGATGAATCTCTACCTCGTAAGGAACCCCGACGGCGTGCCTGTCTGGGTGGCACTCGAAGATGACCAGAAGCGCCTGTACTCGTACGTGCAAAACACCGGGAAGTTTCATCTCAACGCTGGGCTCTACGAGGACTTCTACTTCGACCAGACGATGACCTACGAACCACTCGATCAGCAGGCCGCGGAGGCAGCGATCCTGAGTGGAGTCGGCCTCCGCGACGAACACTCGTTCGTCCACATCCTCGCGCGCTACCGCCGGGATCCGGATGCTCTCTCGCCGGAGGCGGTATTCGGGCATACCCTCGACCGATCGTGACGGTAGAGGGGGCTGCTGCGATGCCGCGCTGTGGCGCTGGCCGCTCGCGCGCAACTAGCCCGTACGCTAGGCGCTATGGCGCGGGTTCAGATATTCGCCTGGAGCGCTGACCGCTCGCAGGCCGATTCTGAGTATTCTCGCGTGCTGGAGCTGCACCGAGATCATCGCTCCACGCTCGGGCATCTGCCCTATGCGGCGTTCGAAGAGGCTCGATCCCGTGGCCGGTTGATTGTGGGCAGCGTTGATGGCACGGTGCAGGGATACGTGCTGTACAGCACGCCTCGACAGCAGACTCTGAAGCTCGTCCACGTCTGCGTCGGTGAGGCTGCCCGCGGTACTGGTCTTGCAAAGGAAATGGTCCACGCAGCGATCACAGCGAATCCAGATCGAGCACTAATCACGGCGCATTGCCGGTCAGACTACGAGATCGATGGGTTTTGGCATTCGCTTGACATGGCGCCGACGGGTGAGCGCCCGGGCAGGGCGGCGAAGGGCTCGGTGCTCACGATTTGGACAAGGAAGATCGGGCAGTTCGACCTGCTGGAGAGTGCGCTCTACGAGTCATCTCGACCGATCGCTGTCCTTGATTCGAACGTCGTGATCGATCTGTACGTCTCAGGTCAGATGGATCGCCCGGATCGTGAAGAATCCAAGGGACTTGCGGCGGACTGGCTAGTTGACGTAGTTGACCTCGCCGTTTCGCCCGAGGTGTCTATTGAGGTAAACCATCTTGAGCCTGCGTCCGAACGGCAACGTGTGCAGCGCAACCTCAGCGGACTGGTCGCCTTGCGGCGGCAAGACGGCATGCGATCCCTCGCGTCGGACATCCTCCGAAGAATGCCGGCCGAGCTCACGGCACGAGACCGCAGCCTTCGTAGCGACGCCAAGCATCTGGCGGATGCGGTGCTTGCCGGGGCTGACTACTTCGTGACGCGGGACGAGACCTTCCTCGCCGCGACCGCGAGTTGGTCACGCAAAGAGTACGCGATCGATGTTCTCCGGCCAGTTGATCTTCTCAGGACATTCATTCCGCCGTCCGCCCCGACGGAGTTCCGCTCAGGCCAACTCGAGTCGGTCGGACTTCGTTGGGAAGCAGTGACGGCATCATCCTCTGGTCTCGAGGAGGTGTTCGTTGAAGTCCACAAAGGCGAAAAAGGCAAGCAGTTCCGGAAACGACTTCATGCAGTTCTTGCGAGACCTGCTAGTGCGAGGATCGACCTGCTGGTTGACGAGCGAGGGCGGAAACGTGCCCTGCTCTCCGCCGAGGTCCGCGGTGAAGTGCTGTGGGTTGCGGTGATCCGCGTCGCGCGGGGATCACTCGGCGGCACCATCGCGTTTCAGCTCACACGATACCTTCGGGCGTTGGCGTTGGAACGAGGCGCAACGGCTGTTGAGGTCGTCGACGACGTCGTCGACGAAGTGCTTCGAGCCGCCCTGGTCGCAGACGGTTTCGAGGGGGCGCCTCTCAAAGTGAAACTAGGTCGTCACCCTCGTGCGGCCCAGACTGAGTCGCTGGAGACCCCAGGCGCGGTCGCCGACTACGAGCGGAAGAACTGGCCCCAAATCGTGCTCGACAAGGCTGTTCCAGTGCGAATCGTGCCTATTCAACCGCGGTACGCGCGCGAGCTCCTCGGGTTCAATGACACGCTGATCCAGCTACGCGAACGGCCTGCGCTGGGGCTCGCCCGCGAGTTCGTCTATTTCGCTGCACCGAAGATGAGACACTGGGACATCCCGACTCGCGTGCTTTGGTATGTGACCAAAGATCCCAGGGCGCGAGAGAGCAGCGCCGTCCGAGCTGTGGTGGCACACTCCCGCGTACTCGATGCTGAAGTACTGGACGTCCAGGACGCGGCTGAGAAGTATCGATCACTCGGCGTCCTGCACCGAGACGAGATTCAAGGTCATGCGATTGACGGAAAGGTGCTTGTGCTGAGGTTCGAGGACACGCAGGTGCTTGACCAGCCCGTCGGCAAGCGCTCGTTCGACGCTCTGCTCCGCAAGCACGGAATCACGACGTCGCTACTCACAACGCGTACCGGAGCTCCGGGTCTTTTCGACGACATCATCCGCACGCAGCCAGGATGGGACGCCAGATGAAGAGGGCGCTGCTGATCTCAGTGAAACCGCGCTACGCGCGCGCGATTCTCGAAGGACGGAAAACCGTCGAAGTGCGACGGAGATTCCCAGAGGTGCCACCCGGCACCACAGTTGTTCTGTACTCCAGTTCCCCGGAGAGAGCTGTTCTGGGAACGGTGCGCCTCAAACAGACAATCACAGTTCCTTCCGATCGCGTGTGGGAGATGCACTCCAGCGCGATCGACATCGCCGAAGACGCGCTCGGCGAGTACCTTGAGGGCGCTGAAGACTCCACTCTGCTTGAAGTGGAGGACCCGCAAACGTGGGCACGCCCTGTCTCGTTGACGTCCTTGCGGGCTCTCCTCGGCCTTGAGCCACCTCAGAGCTTCCGCTATCTCGACGCGGATCAGGTGGCTCTAATCGCGACGAGCGGTGCGAACTCGACGCACTCGACGGGCCCGTCACAGTAACGGTTCGCTAGATTCTCCGACGCACTCTCGCTACTCGGCGCGTGGCGATGCACCAGTCCTCCGGCGGTTCTGCACACGGCTCGACCCGATCGCCCTTCGATTCAGCGCCGCGTGACGCCGTTGAGGAGACAGTGCGAGGATGCGAGGGTGGATCAGCTTCCTAATGCCGTTGAAATCGGTCAACGTTTGCGAGAAACCGCCCTGCGAGGGTTTGTTCCGGTTCCGGAAAGCTCGCAGGCGCCACCCTGGGGTGGGTCAACGCGGGCCGACATAGACCGTCTCGGTTGTCCGGTGCCGGGTGTGATGGCACTCGCCTGCTCACTCGTGGGGCTCCGACTCAACGGCCCCGGCGAGAAGGTTGCTTGGTGGACGACGTTCATGCTCGACGGCGCGCGGTACGAACTCGCCCACCAGAAGTTCGGTCTGCGCTTGCGACTAGCCTCAGACGGTCTTGATCCGGCAGACGTCGAGTCGCGGATGCGAGCGACCATCAAGCGGCTCGTCTCGGCAACCAAGATCGTAGAGAAAGAAGTCAGCAAGCAGTCCCAAACTCTCATCGACCGAGGCGACGCCACTGTCATCAATCAGCACTTCCGGCTGCATCGGGTTTACGAGTACTTTCGGGACCGGGCGGTCAACCCGGAAGTCGTTGAGGATCTCAATGAAGAGAGCGAAACCACCTTTGGTACGTCGTGGCTGTTCCGGAGCGGCAAGGCCGTGATGGAGCTCAACTCCAGCCACGATGCGGCCGCGGCCGTGACGGCGTACCTGAGCAGATTCGAGCATGACCTCGTACTGGCCTTGCCGTTTGCCGGATTCGATCCTGCCTCCGACCACCTGACCCAGTTCATAGGGATGAGGTGGGGCCTGAAGTTCGACCGAATCTTTGGCGGAGACAAGCGGGCGCGCTCGCTACTGGAACGCCTCATCCAAGTGGTGGAGGCGTGGCGCAACCCCTATGCCCACGGTGGCTTTGAAAAGGGTCACGGATCGACGGTTTACATCCACACCCCCGTCGCCGGCGCGTTGCCAGTCGGGTTGAGTGCCGCACGAGCTCGTCCATCCCTCGCACTCGGCATCACGCATTCGATCTCTGTAGCCGAGGTGTTTGCACTCTTCGACGAAATCGACGAGTGGTTCGCGGGAACATGGAAACAAGCCTTCGCCTGGATCGACTCCGGGCTGGCGGTGAGGTTCGATTCGGAGTTCCTCAACGAACTCGAGCTCTGCCACGCCGACCAGGAGCGCTTCGAGTCATTCCTGAGCTACTCGGAGTACCGCCAAGATCAGATCGACAACATGGATTTCTGATCCACTGACCTGGATCCGAAGACTCGCATCAGCCGCGCTCTCGCGCCCTACGGCTTGCTCAACTGCTTCGTGGATAGCCGCGATGCGATGCGATGTTCTTACTGATGGCGGGGCCCGATCAACAACTCTGCACAGATCGCTCCGCTCATCATTGAGCTGCCGTTCGAGGTACCGCTTCCCGGTGAGTACGACGACATGGTCGCCAGACTGCAGGCCGCCGCGGTTTGTGTCGAGAAGACTGAAACCGCAAAGGCGGGCCATCGGCGCAGATTCTGACAACTCGGATGAGACGCATAGGGGCCGGCGCGTGCTTGAGATTTCGCGTGATTCCGGCTCAGTCGCGTCTCACCTCATGACAACTCCAGTGAGATCGGACACTGGGTCGGCTGTCCCGTCGGAAGCGGAGATCTCTCACTTCGGTGTCAATCCATTCGCGAACGTGGCGAGCGTCTCACGCGAGTCGCGCATACGGTGACGGGTCTCTGAGGTGAGCGGCGAGCCGCTCGATAGCGCCCGCGAGCTCGGCTGGCTCGATGACAGTCACCGGAGCGGTGAGTGCTATCTCTGCAACCGTCATCGCGAGCCGTCCGAGATCTTCGCTGCGGATTCCGACGACGCAATGCTCTGCCTGCGCCTCCTTCACAGTGTGGTCGGCCCACTGAAGGACTCCCTCGACTTCGGTGAAGGGCGTGTGGATGACGAGGGTCGCATCGTGATGGCGCCGCGTGCGGCCGATCGAGTTCGCGACGAACTCGGCCGCGTCTCCGCCCGGAACCTCACGGGGCGTGAAATGACTGCCGACCGGCCGCGGCACCCGGATCCGGTCCAGTCGGAACGTTCTCCAATCGCGACGGTCTCCGTCCCACGCGACGAGATACCACCGTCGTCCGGCTGTGACGAGCTGGTGCGGCTCGACGTTCCGCCTGCTGCTTTCACCGTCGCTTCGCAGGTAGTCGAACCGCACGTGCTCATGGTCGCGACAGGCCGCAGCGAACACACTCAGCGACTCCGGATGGATGACGTTGTCATCCACTGTCCGACGCAGTGAGGCGACACTCGAATGCAGCGCCGACACGCGGCGGCGCAGCCGATGGGGCAGGAGCGCTTCGATCTTCGCCAGCGCCCGCAGCGACGTCTCTTCGATCCCGCTGACGGCGGCTTCGGCCGCGTGGCGCAATCCGATCGACACCGCGACGGCCTCTTCGTCGTCGAGGATCAATGGAGGCACGTGCGCTCCCGCCGCGAGCCGGTATCCGCCGTACCTCCCCGAAGTGGAATCGACCGGATAACCGAGATCGCGTAGGCGGTCGAGGTCTCGGCGCACCGTTCGTTCGGTCACCCCGAGCCGAGCCGCAAGTTCCGCACAGGGCCAGAAGCGGTGCGTCTGCAGAAGCGACAGCAGTTGCAGAGCTCTGCTCGTGGAATCAGTTCGCATGATTTCAGCTTGCCGAAGATCTAGGACATCCGGTGTCCAGAATGCGTCTTACGTTCGGAGCGCAGCCGATCCGTGACGCGATCTGGCGCCAATCTCAAAGGAGCATCCGTGAACCTGTCCGACTTCCCCGACCCCACCCTCATCCCCGTCAACGGCATCGAACTCGAAGTCTTCGAGGCAGGACGAGAGAACGCGGGGAATCCCATCGTGCTGTGCCACGGATGGCCGGGCCATGCCTCCGTCTGGCGGCATCAGGTGCCTGCCCTCGTCGCCGCGGGATACCACGTCATCGTGCCGAACCAGCGTGGCTACGGCAACTCTTCGCGGCCGACTGACGTGACGGCCTACGACATCGAGCACCTCTCGGGCGATCTTGTCGCACTTCTCGATCACTACGGATACGACAAGGCGATCTTCGTCGGTCACGACTGGGGCGCAAGCGTCGTCTGGGGGCTGACTCTGCTGCACCCCAACCGTGTGGACAAGGTGATCAACTTGAGCCTGCCCTATCAGGAGCGCGGAGAGATTCCGTGGATCGAACTCATGGAAGCCGTGCTCGGCGGTGACTTCTACTTCGTCCACTTCAATCGACAGCCCGGCGTCGCGGACGCCGTGTTCGATGAGAACGCGTTCCAGTTCCTTCGTAACCTGTACCGGAAGAACGTACCGCCACGTCCGCCTCAGCCCGGGATGGAGTTCATCGATCTCGCCCGAGCAGAGGCACCACTCGGCGAGCCCGTCATGAGCGACGACGAACTCGCCGTTCTCGTCTCCGCCTTCGAAACCTCGGGATTCACGGGCGGTGTGAACTGGTACAGGAACCTTGACCGCAACTGGCACCTGCTCGCCGACGTGGCCCCGATCATCCACCAGCCCGCACTCATGATCTACGCCGACAGAGACATGGTCCAGAGATCCGAGACGCTTGCGGACTTCGTGCCGAACGTGGACGTCGTCAGCCTCGACTGCGGGCACTGGATCCAGCAGGAGAAGCCCACCGAGCTCAACGAGGCGATCTTGAGCTGGCTGCAGCGACAGGGAGCCGTCATCGTCGAGTGACCAGCACCACGTTGCCCCGCTTGCGTCCGGTGTCGACGTAGCGGTGCGCTTCGACGATGTCGGCCAGATCGAAGGACCTGTCGATGACGGCCTGGAAGCGGCCGGCGTCCGCGAGGCTGACGAGGTGCGCGAGCTCGTCAGCGCCGGGCGTGCCGACGTTCCAGGTGACGAGCTTTCCTGAGCGGCGGCTCTGCCCGCGGCTGCGCAGCATCGACCACAGGTCGCTGATGACGAGCAGGAGCGCCCCGCCGGGGTTGATGGATGCCTCTACCCGGCTGAACGGGGCGTTGCCGACGCAGTCGACGATCACGTCGTACATGCCGCCTCCCTCGGCGAAGTCCTGCCGGGTGTAGTCGACGACCCGGTCGGCGCCGAGTGACGTGACGAGCGGGGCGTTGCCCTCGCTCGTCACGGCGGTGACGTCGGCGCCGAGATGCTTCGCCAGCTGGATCGCCGCAGTCCCGACCGCGCCGGATGCTCCGTTCACGAGCACCGAGGTGCCCGGCCCGATCGTGATCTGTCCGAAGAAGCCCAGCGCGGTGATGCCGCCGAACACGAGGGTCACGGCTTCCTCGAGCGTCATGCTCGCAGGAGCACGGGTGATCGCCCCGTCGGCCGGCACACACACGTACTCAGCGTGGCCGCCGAACGCTCCGCCCATCGCCGCGATGACACGGTCGCCGGCGGTGAAAGCGGTGACACCCGAGCCGACGGCTTCCACGACGCCAGCGGCATCCATGCCCAGAATCGGATGCTTCGGCCGGAACACGCCGAGCCCGGCGGCCGCGAGCAGACCGAGGCCGGCCGGGATGTCGCGAGCGCGGGACCGATGGTCGGCGATGCTCACCGTGCTCGCGTGCACCCGGATCAGCACTTCGCCGGGCCTCGGCGAAGGGGTGGGGCGCTGCTCGAGGTGCACCTGCTCGGGGCCGCCGAAGCGGCGATAGACGGCCGCGGTCATGGTCGTGTCGGTTGTCATGACTCGATGCTCGCCGTCTCGGGTTCGCGCGTCATCGGCCGGCAGACCCGGATCCGTCCGGCCGAAAGTACGACTCCGAGTCCGTGCGGAAGGCCGATGTCCGCCGTCCTCGCTCACGCCAGCATCGAGACATGTCGGAACACATGAACGTCTCCCGCCCGCCTGCCGGACAACCGCAGCGGCGTTCGAAGAGCGGATGGCCGGCGATTGCCGGCCTCCTGCTGCTCAGCGCACTCCCGGTGTTCGGAGGGGCGCTTCGACTGACGGAAGTGAGCACGAACCCCGAGGGCGCAGGCCTCCTGCCCTCAGCGGTGGCGTTGGTCGCGCACATCGTGGCGATGACCGTGTACTGCGTTCTCGGCGCCTTCCAGTTCTCGCCGGCACTGCGTATCCGGCATCGCTGGCACCGCGCCGCCGGCCGCGTCCTGATCCCCGCCGCCTTCATCGCGGCGCTGTCCGCCATCTGGCTTGCGGTGTTCTTCGGCGGCCACCTCGAGGAGCTCGCACTCGCGATGGTCCGCCTGGTCTTCGCGACGGCGATGACGGTGTTCCTCGTGCGGGCGGTGATCGCGATCACGCGCCGCGACTTCGCTGCGCACGGTGCATGGATGACACGCGCCTACGCGATCGCCGTCTCCGGCGGAACCCAGGCACTGGTCTTCGCGCTGTGGACGATCCCCCTCGGCGAAGTGGACGCTTTCGGTGAAGTCTGGCTGGTCGCGACGGCGTTCGTGGTCAACAGCATCGTGGCGGAGCTGCTCATCCGTCGACGGACCGGCCGGCGGGTGCGCCGCGTGTCGGATCGAGGTGCGCTTGTATCCTGACGGAGTGACCGGGCTTCTGCGTTCCGCGTGGAGGGCGCCGAGCGCCGTGCCCCCTCCGCCGCGCCGGGTCTGGCGGGATTGGGTTCTGCTGGCCCTCGTCGCCGTGCTGGCGGTGGTCGAGGGCAGCCTCCGAACCGACCTGCAGCAGCCGTTGGTCTCGGTGCTCGTGCTCCTCGCCGTGCTGCCGACCGTGCTGTGGCGTCGCACCAGGCCGCTGGTGATGCTCGTCATCGTGATGGTGCCCCTCGGGCTGCTCCTGCCCGATTCGACCCTCTACACGAGCCTCTTCGTCATGGTGATGGTCTACGCACTCTTCCGCTGGGGATCAGGTCGCGACCTCGTGATCGGGTCGGTCATCCTCCTTGCGAGCCTCGGCCTCACGTTCGTCCGCGGGGAAGGCCTCGATGATCTCATCGGCGGGTTCGCGCTGCTGCTGACGATGGTGCTGCTCGGGATCGCGTTCCGTTATCGGGCCGGATCCCGGCAGCGTCGTCTCGACCGCATCAGGATGCTGGAGCGCGAGCATCTTGCCCGTGATCTGCATGACACCGTCGCCCACCACGTCTCGGCCATCGCGATCCGGGCCCAGGCGGGCCTGGCGGTGGCGACGCGAGACCCCCGAGCGGCGGAGGACGCGCTCGGCGTGATCGAAGCGGAGGCGGCCAAGACTCTGAGCGAACTGCGGTCCATGGTGCGGGTGCTGAGACAGGGCGATACGGCGGAGCTCGCGCCCAGTCCGAGGCTGGGCGACATCGAGCAGCTCGCCGGAACGAGGCCGGGCGGTGTGGCAGTCGTCGTGAAGGTCGCGGGCGATGACGGCAGCATCCCGCCGCCCGTCGCAGCCGCGGTCTTCCGTCTCGCGCAGGAGTCCGTGACCAACGCCCTCCGTCACGCCCGGCAGGTCACGCGAGTGGACGTGCTCGTGCAGGCGGATGCAGGCAAGCTGACGTTGAGCGTGACGAATGACGGAGAGGTCGCCGCGTCTCCCACGCCCGGATTCGGGATCATCGGCATGATGGAGCGCGCCGCCCTGCTCGGTGGCACCTGCCAGGCGGGACCCGCGCCGGGCGGCGGATGGGTCGTCACCGCAGTGCTCCCTCGTGTTGGATGGGCAGCATGACCATCCGCGTGCTCGTCGCCGACGACCAGGAACTCGTGCGCACGGGGCTGAGCATGATCCTCGGCGCGCAGCCGGACATCGAGGTCGTGGGTCAGGCCGTCGACGGCAACGAAGCCGTCGCCCTCGCCCGCAGCCTGCGACCCGACGTCTGCCTGTTCGACATCCGCATGCCCGACCTCGACGGTATCGAGGCCACTCGTGTGCTCGCCGGCCCAGGTGTGGACGACCCGATGGCGGTCGTCGTCATCACGACCTTCGACCTCGACGAGTACGTCTTCGCGGCGCTGCGGGCGGGCGCCAAGGGCTTTCTGCTCAAGGATGCCGGACCGGAGCTGCTCGCCCAGGCGATCCGCGCTGCGGCCCGCGGGGATGCTCTGATCGCCCCCGATGTCACGGTGCGGCTGCTCGAGGCGTTCGCCGGGGCGGGGCCCGCAGCCCCTCCGCCGCAGCCGGTCGAGCCGCTCACCGAACGCGAGGAACAGGTGCTCGCGAAGGTCGCGGGCGGACTGAGCAACAGCGAGATCGCGAGAGAGTTGTACATCACCCTCAGTACGGTGAAGACGCACGTCGCGAGCCTGATGACCAAGCTCGGCGCTCGCAACCGCGTCGAGATCGCCATCTGGGCGCATCAGACGGGGCGGATGCGCGCCCGAACCACCGGCGAGGGCCACTAGCGCTGCGAGAGAAGGAGCGGTGAGACCGTCATCGCCGACCCGCAACACTGGCTGCTCACTGGCACGTCTCCGCAGAGGTGACGCCGTGGATCGAGGCCCACTGCGTCTGCAGTTCGTCGCCGAATTGGGACGCGGGGCCGGAGAGCTGTGGTTCGCATCCCGAGGTGCTGAACCTTCCGAGCACCTGTCCGGGCCGAGCGGTGATGGTGACGGCGTAGACGTCTCCGCCAGGCTCAGCGGTCTCGAGCACAGTGCGGATCGCTGCCCAACCGGGGGCGTCGGCGAGAGGCAGATCCGAGGGGAGCGCGGGTGCGACCGCAGTCGGTATCCTCAGCCAGAGCCGCGGCGGCCCGCCCGCGAACACGTCGATCCTGAATTCGAGCTCGTGATCAGGGTCGTTCTCAGTGAAACCGAGGTAGGCAGGGTCGAAGCCGCGGAGTATCGCGCCCAGCGAGGGGGGAACGGGCGACTCGATGGTGGATTCCGACCCGATTGCGAGGGTGAGGAGGTCGGTCCGCGTCTGCATCGAGAACTCATCGAGGAGTGCGGCATGCTCTGCGGGGGAGAGTCCCTCTTCGGCCACTCGGATGGTGCGGCCGTCGCCGACAGAGGCCGAGATCGGCATCCCCTGCCCTGCACGACTCAGCCACTCCTGGACGAACGCGACTCCGGTGGGCGAAGAACCAGGTGCAACAGAGAACGAGGCATCCGTGACGGTCGCGAGGGTGAGGTGCAACGACGTCGCACGGGAGCCACTGACCCCGTACTCGTCGAAACCCCCGTCCTTCGACGACAGCCAGGTTGTGATGACCCGGTGAGCCTGCTCGGCCGTCACCTCGCGCTCCAGTTCGACGTTCGTCTCCCGCGAGATGCCGGCGTCGAATCCGCCGTCGTCGACGCCGCAGTCTGCCGAAGCGACGCCGGAAAGCGGTTCGAGGATCTCGCAGGTCGCGTCTGCCGCCCGCTCCGCCTCAGCGACGTCCAACGGAGAAGAGCACGCCCCGAGTGAGAGCGGCAGCGAGAGAACGGCCAGAACCGCGAGCGCGCGGCTCTGGCGTCGATGAGCAGCGCGCACGATTCGTCGAGTCCTCATCGTGATCTCCCCCGCTTCGCGCTCTTCTCACGTCGGGTGAGATCCCGACTCTCTGCCGGACTCAACGCCAACTGGGGCGTCGCACGAATCCACTCGTACGTGGCGGCTGCAGATGAATGTTCGCCGAGCGCGGAGAAGGCAGCGGCGAGCTCGAAGGCCGAATCCTTCACACGGGCGAGGAGCTCCGGCTCCAAGCCTCCCGCCGCGAGGTCGAGCACCCGGCGATGAGCCGCGGCCGCCTCCGCGGGGCGTCCGAGGCTCGTGAACAGCACAGCCTGGTTGCGAAGGGCCTTCGCGATACGCAGGCGTCCCGTCGGGGTGTCGACCGACTCGTTGTGGACGACGACCACATGATCGTAGGCGGCGATGGCCGCGTGGCTGTCACCGAGGTCGTCGATCGCCACGGCACGGTTGTATGCCGCCTGCTGCCGGGCGACCCGCACGTCGTGGTCGTGAGAACCAGATCCCAGGGCATCGAGAGCCTCGTATGCGGCGATGGCGCCTCCTGGGTTTCCCAGACGGGTGAGCGCGACACCGAGACGGAAGTACGCACGCGCCTGCACCCGTTCGGCCCGCGTGTCTGCCCCGGGATGAAGCACGGTCGCCTGACCGGACAGATCTGCGACCTGCTCCCAACGGCCGGCGTCCTGGGCGTGCCCCGCCCAGGCGTCGAGCGCGGCGAGCCGCAACATCGCCAGGTCCACGTCGTCCGACTGCGCTGTCGCGTCGATGATCGACGCCCAGTGCGTCTCGGCCTCAGCCAACTGTCCTTTTCCCGCAAGGTCGTCTGCCGCGTAGAGGCGATTGTGCAGCGACCGGTACAGTGCGCTGCCTGGACTGCCTGTGGTCGTCGTGGTCGTCAGGATGCGGGTGTTCTCCCGCGCCAGCCGCACTGTGTCGGCGATGTCATCGTCATCGATCGCTCCGAAGCGCTCATCGATCTCACGGAAGAGGAGGATCGCATCCTCCGTCCTCCCGGCCTCGTGCGTGGCGATCGCGTCGCTGAGCCGCCTCGAGGCATCGAGCCGGCGGATCGCCGGGTCAGGGTCCTCCCCGAACCACGTGGCGAACTCCTCTCTCAACTGCCGGGCGTCGGCCGCCTCGAAGCGACCGGATCGCCATGCAGACCAGAGTCCGTTGGCCGCCCACAGACGTACTCGGCCGTCTGGGTCGCTGCCGAACTCCTGCAGACCAGCCCTGATCGCGTCTCGTCCCTTCTGGATCTGGCCTGCCTCCAGACGAAGCCGCGCAGTCCAATAGGTCGCCTGCGCGCGCTCCTCCCTGGCCTCGTCGAAGCCCGAAGCTCGAACTCTCTCCGACAGCGCAGTCAGCGTGGACAGCGCCTCCTCCCGCCGTCCGAGATCGGACAGGCGCAAGGCCCGTTCCAAGAGCAGCGCAGCCATCGACGACACGGTGTCGCGGCGACCCCACAAGGCGCCGAATCGCGCTTCTGTCTCCACCGAGAAGCGGACCGCCTCGTTGGGGTCGCGCCGGGGTGACTCAGGCGCTCGCGACTGCGGATCGTCCGGGTGCCCCAGGACCGCGGAAATCCGCGCGGCGACGGCGAAACGTGAGATCTCGCTGCGTGGGTCGAGATCCTGCCGATACAGCGAGTCAGCGTACGTGAGCACGGCGAGCATCTTTGCTGACATCTGCGGCGCACTGCCTGCAGCGTGCAGCAGATCCGACAATACGGTCAGCCGCGCGAGCGGATCCCGTGCCGTGGAGTACGCGTCAAGGAGCCGTCTCCATTCCTCCACCTCGGCGTCGACGCGCTGGGTATCATCGAGCCGCGCGAGAATCCCCTCAAGATGCCGAACAGCCAAGCGGACGCGCCACGCGTCATGATCAGCGGCATCAGGGGCGGTCACCATCGAACGAGCGCGGGCCAGCGAATCTGAGGGATCCAGACGCTCCGCGAGATCAAGATCCACCAGCAGCAGGGACGCGGCCAGCCCTAGGCCCGCCGCTCCACGAACGTGGTCGACGTCGTGCAGCACCCTCAGCAGGATCCCGCGGACGCCGTCGCGGTCGAGGCCATTCTCCACCCGGAGTCGTGACGACCTCACCAAGGCGTCAAGACGGATAGCGCGGAGCCTGTCATCGCTCTCTCCATTGAGACGCAGCGCCAGGGACTCCAGCGCGACCGCGATGGACGCCTCGTCCTGACTCAACCAACGCCGAATCATCTGCGCAGTCAGAGCAGCCTCCGCCGCAGCTCTGCGGACTCCGGCCTGCGGTGCATCGCGCAACCGTTCGTCGAGAGCTGTCGCGCGCTGCAGGATCTCGACGTGAAGAACCGGGTCAAGGTCCTCGACGTCATGAATGAACTCGATCCGCTCAAGTGCGGCAAAGGCACGCGCCTCTGCGGAGCCCTCATCCTCGAAACCCCGTGTCAGAGCAGACATCCGCTCGAGATGCTCGTCGACGACCGTCGACGGCTCCACGCCGACGTCGAGGCTCACCAGAATTCGGGTCGCCTCCGCGATCATCCGCGCTTCCTCCGCATTGTGCGCAGGGACGGCCTGAGAAAACCACGTAGCAAGCGCGAAGCGTGCAGCCCCCTGCTCGCCTTCCTCGACAAGACCTCGTGCTCGGAGAAGCAGCTCACCAATCGACGTGCCCATGTTCCCCCTGCCGTGCGCCTTCCCGATCACGCAACCACGGTCATGAAGACCAGCCACGATCGAATTCAAAGTACTAGACGTCAAAGGCCGACGATGCTGTCGAAGCCGCGAAGAACCGTGGAGCGTCGACGAGCCAGCGCGCCACCACGGCATCGATCCGGATGCGGCGACCTGGGAGCAGTCGTCCTCGGCACCCGCGGACGTCACCGGCTGATGACCTTGGGTGCGGTGACTGCCTTCACACCGGCGGCGCGGAACTCCTGTCCATAGCCCGAGGCCTTGGTTCCTCCGAACGGAACCTGAGGGTTGAGAGCGCCGTGCTGGTTGATCCGCACCGTTCCGGCGTCGAGAGGGTGGGCCACTGCGAGGGCCGCCTGGCCTGACGAAACGACAGTGGCCCGAGTGCGCCCGATGGCAACGAATGTTCTCCGAGCATCGCGTGCGCTGCACGACTGTCCGCGTTCTCAACGCTCCCGTCGTTGTGCTCCGATCGGCGCCAGCGCGTGAGATGTCGAGATCTGGTGGGAGAACCTGCCGTCATCGGTGAGCACCGCCCCCGAACGCTTCGCAACGGACGGGATGAGCCAGGTCTCGCAGAGCTCGATCCTCGGATGGGCGTGTTCGATCCGGGTCAGCAGAGACTCGAGGTCGTGCGTATGGCGGAGCCACACGGTGATGGCGAGGTTCATCCTGTCGAGGATGGCAGCGGACATGCGCACCCCAGGGACCCCCGCGACGTCGATGCCGACGGCGGCCAGTTCGGGTGTGGGGACGCGATACCAAAGGGATGCGGCGGTCGTGTATCCGAGCGCGTGATGGGCGAAGTCCGTCTTCGCCGTGAACCACGGTGAACCGAACAGGCGATGGATCGCCCTGGTCACGCTGGTTGTCGAGATCCCGAGCTCAGCGGCGATCTCGGGCGCGGGACGGCGTGCGTCTGGGAGCATGCTCCGCATCACGTCGACGAGCAGCGGCGTGGGGACGGACGGTTCACCGGCGAAGCCTTCTGCGGCGCGCCTCAGCGCCAGCAGGACATCGGCAGAGAGAGCGTCCAGATGCGATCGCGCCCCATCTTTGTAGAGGGTGTGTGCGAACCGGGTCCGCGTCGCGCGGATGCCGGGAATGCCAGCGATGTTGCGCGCCACGAACGCGTCGGCGGTCGCGATGCTCGAGTGCACCACAGTGAGCAGCAGATCGCGTGAGCCCGATGTGCGATCGATCTCGATGACCTCGTCGAGCGGTGCGAGCGCGGCGACGACCTGTTCGCGTTGACCGGCTCGAACATCGACCTCGATGAGAGCCATTGCGGGAAGCTCCACCTCGAGATGCTCCGGCTGCTGGTAGCACACTGTCCACACCAGACCCTCGTTGCGCAGACGTGCCCAGCGGCGGGCCAGCGTCGTGGCGTCGTATCCGAGGATCTTGCCCAGTTGCATCCAACTGATCCGGGGAAAGATCTGCAGAGCGTTCACCAGCTGCCTGTCGACGGCATCGATGACTGTTTCCTGCAGCATGAGTCTGAATTTAGCCCATATCCGGATCGATAGCCGATCTCAGCGAACAGATTGTCGGGGTTCTGCATACGATTCGGGGAATCTTCGGACTTCGAGACAGACCTCACGCGGTGCAACACGCGCCGCGTCCATCGTCACCAGGGAGCATCGTGAGCAACACCTCGTCACAGCCCGCGCTCAACCAGGTTCAGAAGACGCCACGAGTGCGGCTGAGCCGTGACGCGAGACTCGCCGTCTTCCTCTTCTTCCTCGGGTGGGTGATGAGCTACGCCGACCGGCAGCTCATCACCCTCGCCCTGCCCTATATCGGCAAGGATCTCTCGCTCAGTCCCACGCAGCAGGGCATGCTCATCTCGGCCTTCTTCGTCACCTATGCGATCGTGCAGATCCCCGGCGGCATGCTCGTCGACAAGCTGGGCGCCAAACGCACGGCTGTGGCCGGAGTGCTCGCCTGGTCGGTGTTCACCGTGGCGACGGGAACCGCGGGCTCCTTCGCCGTGATGCTCGCCATCCGTGCGCTGTTCGGCATCGGTGAAGGGGTGTATCCGGCTGCCTCGGTGAAAGCGGTCGCCGAGCGGACCAGCGCCGCGCAGCGTATGACGGCGACGGGGTGGATGTACAGCTCGAACGCGGTCGGCACCATCGTCGCCGCTCTCGCGGGAGCGGCGCTCATCGCAACCATCGGCTGGCAGGGAGCCTTCTTCATCATCGGGGCCGTCGGTCTGCTCGTGGCTCTGGCGATCGGGATCTTCCTCCCGAAGGCGGACGCCTCAGCGGCTCAGACCCTCGAAGTGCAAGAGTCGCCGACATCGACGATCACCGCGAAGGATCTGTTCCGATCTGCAGCGCTGTGGGGGCACGTCGCGATGTTCTTCGGCTACGGCGTCGTCGCGTGGGGCATGAGCGCCTGGGTGCCGAGCTATCTCGTGGACGCACGCGGCATCCCCCTCGGCGTGGTCGCAGCTGCCGCAGTCATTCCGGTGGCCGTCGGCGGTGTGGCTTCTGTGCTGGGCGGCCGGCTCGTCGACCGCCTCGGCGGTCGGCACCGGCTCATCGTCATCCCGGGAATGCTCGCCTGCATACTCACCCTTGCGATGATGACTCAGGAACTCCCCGTGCCGCTGTTCATCACACTGATCGGGCTGCTCTCGTTCTTCAGCGGGATGTGCTACATGCCTGTGTTCGCAGGTCCCGTCCGTGGCCTGCCCACAGCCGTCGTCGGAACCGCCTACGCCACGATCAGCACCGGCAGTCAGGTCGCCGGCATCCTCACCCCGACCCTCATGGGCGTCGTGGTCGAGAACGTCAGCTGGGAGGCCGCTTTCGGCGTCCTCATCGCCGGCTGCGTCATCTGCATCATCGCAGCGGCGCTCGTGCCTCGGGGGCCGGACGAGTTCTTCGCCAGCTTCGCTCGTCGCCAGACGGTGGCCGTCCATGGCGCCTGACATGAAGCGGTGGTCCTCGCCGTCCCCTTCCGTGACGGACCTCTATCGCGACCTGCACCGTCATCCCGAACTCAGCGGTCGAGAGACGCGCACGGCGGCACGCTTGGCGAGCGAGCTCTCTCTCCGGCAGTTCGACGTCACGCATGGTGTCGGCGGAACCGGTGTCGTGGGGATGCTGAGAAACGGAGATGGTCCCACGGTGCTGCTTCGGGCAGACATCGACGGTCTTCCGATCCGCGAAGCAACGGGGGCGCCTTACGCCTCAGCCGCCACCGGCGTGCATGACGGGGACGGCACCACCGTCCCCGTCATGCACGCCTGTGGCCACGACCTGCACGCCGCAGCGCTCATCGGCGCGATCGACGTACTGCAGGCGTGTGGCGACCGGTGGGCAGGAACCGTGGCTGTCGTGTTCCAACCAGCGGAGGAGACCGGCGAGGGCGCTCTCGCCATGGTCGCGGACGGACTCGCCGGCATCGTGGGCACACCGACCGTCGCGCTGGGTCAACACGTGTCGCCGGTGCCGGCGGGTGCGGTCGTGACCGCAGAAGGCGTGTACGGCGCCGCCTCGGACAACTTCCGCATTCGCATCCACGGAGTCGGCGGTCATGCCTCGAGCCCGGAAGCCGCGGTCGATCCCATCATCGTGGCCGCGGCGATCGTCATGCGGCTCCAAACCGTGATCTCACGCGAGACTGCAGCCCACGAACCTGCAGTGCTCACCGTCTCCTCGATACACGCCGGTCACGCCGAGAACGCCATCCCCGACGAGGCAGAGCTCACCGTGAACCTGAGGAGCTTCAACGCCTCGACCCGGCACCGCCTCATCAACGCCATGCGTCGCATAGTCGACGCCGAGGCCGCGGCAGCGGGAATGGAACAAAGCCCGAGCGTCGAGCGCATCAGTGGAGCTCCGCTGCTCCTGAACGATCCGCGCGCCACACACCGCACCCTCGGCGCGATCGGCGAATCCGGACTGGACGCCCACATCGTCACTCAGCCGATGACCGGCAGCGAGGACTTCGGGGTCATCGGCGATGCCCTCGGCTGTCCGAGCGTCTTCTGGCACTGGGGTGGGACAGCACCCGACAGATACAGTCCGGAGGAACTCTCGTCGCTTCTGACCGAGGGACGTCTTCCCGCGCACATTCCCATGAACCACTCGCCCGAGTACCTCCCGGACCTGGATTGGGCCCTCCCCGCAGGCATCCACGCCATGAGCACTGCCGCACTGCACTGGCTTCAGGCTTCGTGAGACGCCATCGAGCTCCCGGCAACTGATGCGCGGCACAACCTGACTTCTCACGTAAGGACACACCGATGAACGACCTCATCTACCTTTCCGCCACTGAATGCATCGAGCGGTACCGCACTGGCTCACTTTCACCCGTAGACGTCCTCGACGCCCAGCTCGCCCGAGCGGCACTCGTCGACGACTCGTTGAACGCCTTCACCGAGACGATGGTCGATGCGGCCCGAGAGCGCGCGCAGGAGTCGGAGCGGCGCTACCGCGACGGTACGGCGCGACCGCTCGAGGGTGTCACCGTCGCCGCGAAGGAGAAGCACCAGATCGCGGGTATGGACGTGGTCGAGGCTTCGAATGCCTGGGACGGATACACCGCACTCGAGAACGCGCCCATCATCGACAGGCTTCTGGATGCGGGCGCCATCATCCATGCACGAACCGCGACCCCCGAGTTCTCCATCGCCGCCTTCACCCATTCCGATCGCTGGGGAGTCACACGCAATCCGTGGAACACCGCATTCTCGCCGGGCGGGTCTTCCGGAGGGTCCGCGGCGGCCCTCGCGGCCGGAATGACGACTCTCGCCACGGCATCCGACATCGGCGGGTCCACTCGCGGGCCGGCGGCATTCACCGGCACGGTCGGTTACAAGGCGCCGTATGGACGGATTCCGGGAGTCGGCCCCATGAGCGTGGACTACTACCGCGGTGACGGACCGATGGGACGCACCGTCGACGACGTCCTGCTCTTCACCAACACGATCAGCGGGCCAGACCCGCGTGACCACGTCGCACTGCGGCCGAAAGTCGTCATCCCATCTGATCTCGCAGGGGTAGAGGGCCTTCGGGTCGCTCTCAGTCTCGATCTCGGCGGCTTTCACGTCGCGGAGGAGATCCGAGAGAACACCCGCCGAGTCGCGGAGGAACTGGCCAAGGCCGGGGCGGAGGTCGTGGAAGTCGATTTCGCCTGGACGCGTGAACTGATCGTCGCCGCGGCGATGCCGCATTTCGGTCACATGATGGGTTCGATGGTGAACGACGCGATCGGTGGGAAGACAGCGGAACTCAGCGACTACGCGCGCGATTTCGTCGAGCAGACCCGCGTCGTCCGTGCGGGGGCGTCGATGTTCGATGCGGCGAAAGCCGAGTATGCGGTCCAGCGTGAGCTCGCGCGCGTGATGTCGGGATACGACGCCCTGCTCTGCCCGACCACGGCGGCCATCGGGCTCCCCGCGGCCGACACGCTGATCGGCGGGATTGACATCGACGGCCGCACCGTTTCGGGACTCGAAGGCACCCTCACCCTCCCGTTCAACATCAGCAATCGCTGCCCCGTCCTCGCCGTGCCCAGCGGCCACGCGGGGAACGGGATGCCCACTGGCGTGCAGATCGTCGGCCACACCTATGACGACGCCATGGTGTTCCGTCTCGGAAGGGCCATCGAGACCCTGCGCCCCTGGGCGTACACCGCCGAACACCGTCCGCAGCTGTAACCATCGCGGAGGTTCGCCAGATGATTTCGCGGGGGTGCTCGTGAGCCTGTCGATGCGGCTGGTGAGCCTGTATCTGCGGGTGAGGAGCAAGCGGCACTTCGCCACCGTTCACGGCGCTCGCCGGATGCTGGCGCGGGAGAAGACCGCAGGGACACCGCCGGAGAGGCTCCGGACTCGACATGCGGTGAGTTTCGGGGTGCGAGAAGGGTTCGGATGCTGGACCGTCACGCCTCGGAAGTCGCGGAGTGGGCGGACGGTGATCTACCTGCACGGCGGCGCCTACGTCAACGAGATCTCCCCGCAGCACTGGAAACTCATCGAGCAGATCGCCGACGCGGGCGCTTGCGTGATCGTCCCCGTGTACGGCCTCGCCCCGCAGCACGGCTACAAAGAGGCCTACCGCCTGCTCATCGCCGTCTACCGCGAGACTCTGGAGTCGACGGCCCCGTCCGACGTCGTCTTCGCAGGGGACTCCGCGGGCGGGGGCCTCGCGCTCGGATTCGCCCAGACGCTCCTCAGCGCCGACCTCCCGCAACCGGGTCGCGTCGTGCTCATCTCCCCGTGGGTCGACATCTCACTCCGGAACCCCGACATCACGAGTCTCTCCCGAAAGGATCCTTGGCTCGCGGTTCCGGGAGCGCGCGAATGCGGACGGGTCTGGGCAGAGGGAGACGACGTCGAACTCCCGCAGCTGAGTCCGATCCGTGGACCCCTCGCCGGCCTCGCCCCGATCGACGTCTACATCGGCACTCGGGACATCTTGCTCCCGGACGTCCTGCTGCTGCGCGACCGGGCGGCCGCAGAAGACGTGCCCTTCGAACTGACGGTATGTCCAGGCGCGGTGCACGTGTATCCGCTCACGCCGACCAGAGAAGGGCGTGCGGGGTCCGTACGCATCGTGAGAAGCGTGATGTAGGACCACTTCCCGTGTCGTGGGCCCGCTGATCCCGGAGGCAGCATCGCTTGACAATAAAACTGAGTACGCTCATAATAAAGTGTAGTCGTTTTTCGACGACGAACACTGGAGGATCTCATGAGCGGTACCGGCAGCGCACCCGTCAACACCTCGTACGCGAAAGCTCCCAACAAAGCCCTGACTGCGGGCGGCATCACCTTCGCCTACCGCGCGCTCGGTCCCGAAGAAGAGGTCCCGGTGGTGTTCTTCGTGCACCTCGCGGGCACGCTCGACAACTGGGACCCGCGGATCGTGGATGCGATCGCCCAGCATCGGCGCGTGATCGCCTTCGATCAGCAGGGCGTGGGCGGGTCCTCCGGCACGGTGCCGCGCACGCTCGAAGAAGCGGCTGACGACGCCTACGCGTTCATCACCGCCCTCGGCTACTCGAAGATCGACGTCTTCTCGTTCTCGATGGGCGGCATGATCGCTCAGGACCTCATCGTGAAGCACCCGGATCTCGTGCGCAAACTCGTGCTCACGGGCACCGGTCCGCGCGGCGGGAAGGACATGGACAAGGTCATCGGCACCACCTACTGGGACGTGCTGCGTGCGACTCTCACGCGCTCGGACCCGAAGGAGTTCCTGTTCTTCAACCGCGATGCCGCCGGGAAGAAGGCGGGTAAGGCGTTCATCAACAGACTCAAGGAGCGCTCCGTCGATCGCGACAAGGACATCAGGCTCTCCGCTTTCCAGACTCAGCTGACGGCGATCGCACGGTTCGGCCGGTCCGCGCCATCCGACCTCTCCGTCATCACCGGACCCACGCTGATCGCCAACGGCGACAACGACCGCATGGTCCCCTCCGTCCTGTCCCACGACCTGCACGCGCGCATACCGGGCAGCGAGCTGACCATCTACCCCGACTCCGGACACGGCGGCATCTTCCAGTACTGGGAGAAGTTCGCCCCTGTCGCGGTGAGATTCCTCACCGCCGACGTGCCTGCGCCGCGGCCATGACCGCTTCCGCGACACGTCCCGGGCGGTTTCGGAGCGCCGAGACGCGCGTGCTTCTCGTCGACGGGGTCGAGCTGGTCTATCGCGAGCTCGGTCCGGCAACCGGCATCCCCCTCGTCGCTCTCAACCACCTCGGCGCCAACCTCGACGACTGGGATCCCCGTCTCGCCGACGGGCTCGCGCTGGACCGCCGGCTCATCCTGCTCGGCTATCGCGGCGTCGGCAGATCCGGAGGACGGGCGCGCGACGCGATCGAGGAGATGGCGGATGACGTGATCGCCGCACTGCGCGTGCTCGATCTGCCTCGCGTCGATCTTCTCGGCCTGTCGATGGGCGGGATGGTGGCGCAGGATGTCGTGCGGCGGGCCCCCGAGCTCGTCGACCGACTGATCCTGATCAGCAGCGGTCCGGCCGGTGGCCCGGCTCTCACCGAGATGACCAGGGTGATGGTCGGGGGAGCGGTGCGCGCATCGCTCGCACTCGCCGATCCGAAGGCACGGCTCTTCTTCACCCGCAGCGCCGCGGGGAAGACGGCCAGTCGCGACTACCTCGGCCGACTCCGCGAACGCAGCGCCGATCGAGACGGCCGCGTCGCCCTCCGCGTCCTGCGCGCGCAGCTCTCCGCCGTCCATCGCTGGGGCGAGCAGTCGCCCACGGGCCCCTCGTCCTTCGACCGGCCGGTGCTGATCCTGCACGGCGACAGCGACCGCATGGTCCCCGTCGGCAATGCGAGCGCGCTCGCCCGCGTGTTCCCCACTGCGACGGTGACGGTCTTCCCGGATGCCGGGCACGGCGTCGTCTTCCAGAACCATCTCGATGTCGTCGTCGCCGTGCGGGCGTTCCTGCACCGGTGACGCGCGCGACATCGCCCCGCACGACCTGATCCAAGGAGCAAGACCATGAAGGCATTCGTCCTCTCGAAATACAAGACCGCCGTGCACGAGGCAGACGTGCCCGAGCCTGTGGTCGGCGAGCGCGATGTCCTCGTGCGCGTCCAGGCCGCCGGCCTCAACCAGCTCGACGAGAAGCTCCGTGTCGGAGAGTTCAAGGCGATCCTCCCGTATCGTCTGCCGGTCATCCTCGGGCACGACGTCGCCGGCACCGTCATCCGCGTCGGGGCCCGCGTGAGCGCCTTCAAACCCGGCGACGAGGTCTACGCACGTCCGCGCGACCACCGCATCGGCACCTTCGCCGAGCGCATCGCGATCGACGAGCGCGACGTCGCGCTCAAGCCGAGCTCGATCGCGATGGACGAGGCCGGATCGCTTCCGCTCGTCGCCTTGACGGCGTGGCAGGCCCTGGTCGAGATCGCCGACGTCCGCCCGGGGCAGAAGGTCCTCATCCATGCCGGAGCCGGCGGCGTCGGCTCGATCGCGATCCAGCTCGCGAAGCACCTCGGGGCGGAGGTCGCCACGACCGCCAGTGCCGCGAACGCCGACTTCGTGCGGTTGCTCGGCGCAGATCGAGTCGTCGACTACCGCACCGAGGACTTCGAGGAGGTGCTCAGCGGATACGACGTGGTCCTGGACAGCTTGGGAGGGGAGAACCTCGAGAAGTCGCTGCGCATCCTTCGCCCCGGGGGCAAGGCGATCGGCATCTCCGGTCCGCCTACCCCCGAGTTCGCGCGCGCCGCCGGCCTCAGCCTGATCCTCAGGCTCGCCACAGCGGGGCTGAGCCGCCGCATCCGCACGCAGGCGAAGCGCCTCGGCGTCGACTACACGTTCCTCTTCATGCGCGCCAGCGGCGATCAGCTCCGCAACATCGCCGGTCTGGTCGATGCCGGTGCCATCCGTCCCATCGTCGGACGCGTCTTCCCGTTCGATGAGACGGTCGCCGGAATGGAATCCTTGGCGAAGGGCGGCATCCGTGGGAAGGCCGTCATCAGCAATCCGTGACGCGGGTGCTCGCGCGGGCGCATGGGAGAATGTGGCCAGATGTTCCCGAGCCCGCGCTGGCGATTTCGCTCACGATCGAGCTCGTTTCCGGAGGATGCCATGACTGCTGACACCCACCCCATCGGTCGGCGCGAACGCAACAAGCTCGACAAGCTCGCGCGGATCACCGCGGCGGCGGGCGAGCTGTTCGCCGAGCGCGGCGTCGACGACGTCACGACTCAGGAGATCGCCGACAAGGCCGATATCGGCACGGGAACCCTGTTCCTGTACGCCAAGACCAAGGGCGAGCTGCTTCTGCTCGTGCAGAACTCGATGTACGCGGAGGCTCTCGACCGCGGTCGTGCAGCAGCCGAAGACGCTGACGGCGTTCTCGACGGCGTGCTGGCTGTCGTCCGGCCCGTCGTCGAATGCAACCGCAAGCAGATCGACAACGGCCGCACCTATCTCCGCGAGATCGTGTTCGGCGACCCGGGGGAACCGCATCACCGAGACGCTCTCGACCTCACCGTGAGGACCGAAGAGCTCGTCGCCGAGGTGATCGCGCGGCTGGAGGGGGTCTCGGTCGACCAGGCCCGCGCTCTCGCGCGGATCGTCTCCGCCGTCATGTTCCTCACGATGGCCGCCAGCGTGAACGCGCAGCAGTCGATCGATCAGCTGGTCGCCGAGATCACCGAGCAGCTCACGGCGATCCTTCCTCTCTGAGGCGCCGATCCGCCGGTGGTCATCGCCGCAGCGGGCTGGGAATCGCAATAGGCGACGCGCCTGCGCCGACGTCGGTGCGGCTCAGAGCGATTCGCGGTGGATGAGGGACGTCGGCAGCAGCTGCACCTTCTCGGCGGGGAGTCCGCGGATGGTGGCGAGGAGCGTGTCAGCGGCCGCTCTGCCCATCTCTTCCAGCGGCTGGCGCACGGTGGTCAACGGCGGGTCGGACGTGCTGGCGATCAGGATGTCATCGAAGCCGACGACCGAGACGTCGGTCGGCACCCGGCGCCCGGCGGCCTGGAGCACGCGCAGCGCCCCCGCGGCCATCAGGTCGGAGGAGGCGAAGATCCCGTCGAGGTCGGGGGCACGCTGCAGTAGACGAGCCATCGCCGCGGTTCCGCTGTCGAGCGTGAAGTCTCCGTGGACGATCGGACCGGGAGCGATGCCGTGGCGTGCGAGTTCGTCCGTCCATCCGCGCGTGCGATCCCTCGCCTGTTCGAGGTCGAGGGGGCCGGTGATGATCCCGATCGACCGGCGCCCGGCCTCCACGAGCGCGCGTGCAGCGAGCACTCCGCCGCCGTAGTTGTCCGAGTCGATCACGATCGGGTCGGGGCCGATGTCGGCGTGCGGGCGTCCCACCCACGCGATGGGAACGGGGGAGTCGGCCAGACTCTCCACGAGATGCGTGATCTCGTGCTGCAGGATCACGATCGCGCCGTCGAGGGCTCCTGATCGGAGGAAGCGCGGGATGCGGTCGAGGTCCTCCTCGTCGGCGGGAAGCAGCACGGGCTGCACCGCGCCAGCCGACAGGCCCTTCGCCGCGCCCTTGAGCACCGCGGTGAAGAAGGTGCCGCTGTGACTGCCGAGCTCGTCGAAGGCGATGACGAGGCCGACTGCGCCGGCGCGGCCGCCGCGGAGGACGCGCGCGGCGAAGTTCGTCTCGTACCCGAGGCGCTGCGCTTCCCGCTCGACGGACAGGGTCATCGCGGGGTCGACGTTCGTCGCACCGGCCAGGACACGCGCCGCGGTGGCCCGCGAGACCCCCGCGGCCTGCGCGACGTCGACGATGGTGGGTCTGACCATGGCTCTCTCCGCGAAGTTTGTAGGAGGTCGAAGATCGATCTCTCAATGAAGAGATCATTGCACGGATTCTGCCCATTTTCGCGCAGGCTCGTCGCAATCTTCTGGGGGTCGTGCATCGGCTAAGCCTCGCGTCCACCTCCTCGCAGGGGTTGCCCTCTCCAGGGATCTTGGCTACTGTGACCCGAACGAGAGATCGATCTCTCAGCGAATCAATCGAGTCGTCAGCACTCACATGTCCCCGAAGAAGAGGAGCTGTTGTGAACCGTCGCAAACTGGCCCTGCCCATCGCCGCAGTCGGCGCATTCGCGCTGCTGATCTCCGGATGCTCGTCCGGCGGCTCAGGTTCGGAATCCGGATCCGGTGATCCGAATGCCGAGTTCGAGTTCTGGTCGTTCACCGGCATCGGACAGAAGGACTCCGTCGCTCGCTACCTCGAGGAGAACCCCGACGCGAAGGTGAAGCTGAGCGAGGTCGGCAGCACGACCGAGACGGCCACCGCCCTCACCGCCGCTCTCGCGGGCGGACGGGTTCCCGACCTCGTCATGATCCAGAACGACGATCTGCCGAAGTTCGTCGAGAACCCCGGCAACTTCGTCGATCTGCGCACGCTCGGCGGTGACGACATCGGCGACGACTACCTCGATTGGGCCATCGACGGCGCGACCGCCGAGAACGGCTCGGTCATCGGCATCCCCACCGACGTGGGCGGACTGACTTTCGCGTACCGCGCCGACCTCTTCGAGGCGGCTGGTCTCCCCACCGACCCCGCCGAGGTGGCTGAGATGTGGTCGACGTGGGACAAGTTCATCGAGATGGGCAAGAAGTACACGGCGGCGACCGGCGAGCCCTTCGTCGACAACGTCGAGACGAGCGTGTTCTTCTCCACCGTCAACCAGGTCAGCGAGAAGTACTACTCGCCGGACGGCGAGCTGATCTACGACGAGAACCCTGAGGTCGAAGAGGCGTTCGACGTCGCCGTGCGCACCTACGAGGCCGGGATCAGCGCCAGCATCCCCGCGTGGTCGTCCGGGTGGGCGCCGGGCAAGGCGAACGGCGCCTTCGCCGTGACGACCGCTCCTTCGTGGATGCTGTCCGGATTCAAGACCGACGCACCGGACACCGAAGGACTGTGGCGGATCGCGTCGATCCCGGGTGTGGGCGGCAACTGGGGCGGCAGCGTCATCGCGATCCCCGCCCGCGCCGACAACCCCGAGGCGGCGTGGCAGTACATCAAGACGATGCTCTCGCCCGAGGGGCAGACCGAGCACTTCGCGACGACCGGCACCTTCCCCGCCGCGAAGGACGCGCTCGAGAGCGACGAGGTGCGCAGCTACACCGACCCCTTCTTCGGCGATTCCCCCGTGGGGGCGACCATGAGCGAATCCGTGCTGCAGTTCAGCTCGTTCTACAACGGCCCCGACACCAGTGCGATCGGTGCCGCGCTGCTGAACGCCCTCGTCGACATGGAGGCCGGCAACGTCAAGCCGGCTGATGCGTGGAAGACCGGCCTGGACAGCGCCAAAGCCGCGATCGGCGGCTGACTCACCGTATCGATCGATGGTGGCCCGTGCCGGGGAGGGGCGGGCCACCATCCTCACCGAGGTAGGACCATGACCGCGACAGCGACCGCAATCCCCGTCCAGAAGATCCGCCGGCGCGACCGGCCGCCGACCCAGAAGATCCGTCAGCCGTTCGCCGAACGCATCGCGCCGTACCTCTACGTCGCGCCGTTCTTCGTGATCTTCGCCGTCTTCGGCCTGTTCCCGTTGCTGTTCACGTTCTACGTGGCGCTTTTCGACTGGAATCCGATCGGAGAGCAGACCTTCGTCGGGCTGGCGAACTTCGAGCGGCTCTTCCAGGACCCGCGGTTCTGGAACGCCTTCGTGAACACCTTCGGGATCTTCCTGATCTCGACGATCCCGCAGCTGCTGCTCGCCCTGGGGCTCGCGCATCTGCTGAATCACGCCACGCTGAAGATGGCGAACTTCTTCCGCATGGCGCTGCTCGTCCCGTACATCACCTCGGTCGCGGCGACCGCGCTGGTGTTCTCCCAGATCTTCGACAAGAACTTCGGGCTCATCAACTGGATCCTGGATCTCGTCGGGGCGCCCGCGGTGAACTTCCTGTCGTCGCAGCTCGGCTCCTGGATCGTGATCTCGTCGATGGTCATGTGGCGCTGGTTCGGCTACAACACCCTGCTCTACCTCGCAGGACTGCAGGCCCTGCCGCGGGAGATGTACGAAGCGGCATCCGTCGACGGCGCATCGGGGTGGCAGCAGTTCATCCACCTCACGATCCCGTCGCTGCGGCCGATCATCATCTTCACCGTGATCATGTCGACCATCGGCGGATTGCAGATCTTCACCGAACCGCTGCTGGTCGCTCCGGAGTCCGGGCTGACCTGCGGCGGTGGACGACAGTGTCAGACTCTCGCCCTCTTCCTCTACGAGCAGGGCTTCGGCCAGTTCGAGTTCGGCTACGGCTCCGCGATCGGGGTGGCGCTGTTCGTGATCGTCGTGGTCGTGTCTTTGATCAACTTCTATCTCAC
This sequence comes from Microbacterium sp. ZW T6_19, assembly GCF_044987465.1. NCBI lineage: Bacteria > Bacillati > Actinomycetota > Actinomycetes > Micrococcales > Microbacteriaceae > Microbacterium > Microbacterium sp. ZW T6_19. The sequence goes on from NZ_JBJDRH010000006.1 coordinate 131,333, forward strand.
CACCCGCACCAGGAAGGCACGCGCATGACCCACGTGACCCAGGAGGCGACCACGGCGTCGCCGGTGAAGCCGGAAGCGTCCACTCGTCGCCGACGCGCCCGTTCCCGCCGCGTCGGCAAGGTGTCGTGGCCCGTGTACGCACTCCTGATCATCGCCGTCGTGATCAGCGTCTTCCCGCTGTACTACATGTTCGTGATCGCCTCGGTCGGTGCATCGGCCGTCACATCGATCCCACCGCGGCTGTACCCCGGTCTCAACTTCTTCGACATCGCCGCGAAGGTCTTCGAGACCGTGCCGTTCCTGCAGTCGCTGCTGAACAGCGTGATCGTGTCGCTGGTGGTCGCCGTCGTGACGTCGCTGCTGTGCGCACTCGCAGGGTTCGCGTTCGCGAAGCTGCAGTTCCCGGGCCGCAACGCGCTCTTCCTCATCGTCCTGCTGACGATGACGGTGCCGGCGCAGCTCAGCGTGATCCCGCAATACCTGATCATCTCGTGGCTCGACTGGGTCGACACGCTTCAGGCGATCATCCTGCCGGGCCTCGCGAGCGCGTTCGGCATCTTCTGGATGCGTCAGCACCTCTCGACCACGCTGAACGACGAGCTGATGGCCGCGGCGCGCATCGACGGCGCCAACAGCTGGCAGATCTTCTGGCGCATCGGATTCCCCGTCGTTCGGCCGGCTGCGTTCGTGCTGGGACTGATCACGTTCACGGGGGTGTGGAACGACTTCATGTGGCCGTTCATCGTGTTGAAGTCTCCCGAGCTGTTCACGGTGCAGATCGCGCTGAAGCAGCTGCAGGCGAACCGGACGATCGACTTGGCACTGACCATGGGCGGATCGTTCATGGCGACCCTCCCGCTGCTGATCGTCTTCTTCTTCGTCGGACGCCGCATGGTCGCGGGAATCATGGACGGGGCGTTCAAGGGATGACCGCCGAGCTGAGCGCCGTCGACCAGGATCGATGGCGCGACCCCACGTTGAGCGCGCGCGAGCGGGCGCAGGCGCTGGTCGATGAGCTGACTCTCGAGGAGAAGGTGGCCCAGCTCGGCTCCGTGTGGCTCACCGACAGCGCCGACGATTTCGCGCCGCGTCTGTCGGACGACTCCGCCGACGCTGTCGTCGATCCGTTCGAGCACGGACTCGGCCAGCTCACGCGGGTCTACGGAACCGCGCCGATCACTCTCCAGGAGGGTGTGGAGACCCTGCGGCGCCTGCAGCGCCGCGTGATCGAGAACCAGCGTCTGGGGATCCCCGCTCTCGTGCACGAGGAGTGCCTGACGGGGCTGGCCGCGTTCGGTGCGACGGCGTACCCGGCCCCGCTGGCGTGGGCGTCGACGTTCGACGACGATCTCGTCCGCGAGATGGCGCGCGCGATCGGGGAGGACATGCGTGCGATCGGCGTGCATCAAGGGCTGGCGCCCGTGCTCGACGTCGTGCGGGACTACCGGTGGGGGCGCGTCGAGGAGACCCTCGGCGAAGACCCTTATCTCGTGGGACAGCTGGGCGCGGCGTACGTGGCAGGGCTCGAGAGCGCCGGCATCATCGCCACGCTGAAGCACTTCGCCGGATACGCGGGCTCTCGCGGCGCACGCAACCACGGGCCGGTCAGCATGGGGCCGCGTGAGTTCGCCGACACCGTGCTGCCACCGTTCGAGACCGCGCTGCGGCAGGGCGGCGCGCGCAGCGTGATGACCTCGTACACGGATGTCGACGGCATCCCGAGCACGGCGAATCGTGCGCTGCTCGACGGCACTCTCCGCACCGAGTGGGGCTTCGACGGCACGGTCGTCGCAGACTACTGGGCGATCCCGTTCCTCGTGTCGATGCACCGGGTGGCGGTGGATGCCGCCGAGGCGGGGGCGCTCGCCCTGCGTGCCGGCGTCGACGTGGAGCTGCCTTCGACCGTCGCGTACGCCGCACTTCCGCGTCTGGTCCGTGAGGGCGTCGTCGACGAGAGCGACATCGATCGCGCGGTCGTGCGCCACCTCAGGCACAAGATCGAGGCGGGTCTGCTCGATCAGGCCTCCGTCGTGCCGGAGGGCGCGGAGGAGGTCGAGCTCGACAGCGACCGAAACCGGGCGCTGTCCGCCCGCATCGCCGAGGAGTCGGTCGTTCTCCTCGAGGACGACGGCATCCTGCCGATCACCGCGCACTCCCGAGTCGCGGTGATCGGGCCGGCCGCCGCCGAGTATCGGAGCCTGCTCGGATGCTACGCGTTCCCCAATCACGTGCTCACGAAGTACCCGGGCCACGAACCGGGCATCTCCATTCCGACGATCGAGGCGGCACTGCGCAGCGAGCAGGGGATCGGAGAGATCCGGTTCGTCCGCGGCTGCGAGATCGTCGACGACAGCGACGACAGCGACGACATCGCGACGGCCGTGCAGGCTGCGCGCGAGAGCGATGTCGCGGTCGTCGTCGTGGGCGATGTCGCCGGACTGTTCGGCGCGGGCACCTCCGGCGAGGGATGCGACGCCGCCGATCTGCGGCTGCCAGGACGCCAGCATGAGCTCGTCCTGGCGGTGCTCGCGACGGGAGTGCCGACCGTGCTCGTGGTGGTCTCGGGGCGCCCGTATGCGCTGGGGGAGTACCGCGGGGCCCGCGCGATCGTGCAGGCCTTCTTCCCCGGCGCCGAGGGCGCCCGTGCGATCGCCGGCATCCTGTCGGGTCGTGTGGCGCCGAGCGGGCGGCTGCCTGTGCAGATCCCGCGTTCGGCCACAGCGACGACGACCTATCTCGAACCGCCGCTCGGCCGGCACAACGCCGGTATCACCGTGGCCGACCCGACGCCGCTCTACCCGTTCGGGTATGGTCTGACCCGCGGCCGCATCGAGTACGAGACGATCGAGGCGCCCGCCGAGTTCCGCACCGACGGCGCTGCCGAGATCGCCGTCACCGTTCGCAACAGCGGGGCGTCGGCGGTCGAAGTGGTGCAGTTGTACGCCTCCTTCCCCGCGGGTTCTGTCGTCCGTCCGGAGGCGCAGCTCATCGGGTTCGCCCGCATCCGCGTCCCCGCGGGGGCGCGAAAGACGGTGCGCTTCACGCTCGAGGCGGCGCGCTTGGCCGCGACGGGGATCGACGGGCGGCTGAGCGTGGACCCGGGTACCGTGATGCTCGCCGCCGGGCCCTCGGTCGCGAACCGCGCATGCGCCACCGCTGTGCGGATCACGGGTGCACGGCACCTGGTTCTGGCCCGCGCCGGAAGGACCGCATGGGACATCGATCATGGAGAGGACGAGGAATGACTGCACAACGACCGATGAGGGTGCTCGTCTGGGGCGAGAATCACCACGAGAAGCACGATGAGATCCCGCAGCGGATCTATCCCGACACGATGCATGGCACGATCGCGGCCGGCCTGAGGGAGCTCCTGGGAGACGGAGCCGTGGTCGAGACCGCCACGCTCGACGATCCCGAGCACGGCCTCAGTGAGGAACGGCTGGCCGACACCGACGTGCTGCTGTGGTGGGGGCACATGCGGCATGACGCCGTGGACGATGAAGTGGTCGAACGCGTGCATCGACACGTGCTCGGCGGCATGGGCTTCATACCGCTCCATTCGGCCCACTTCTCCAAGGTGTTCATCCGTCTCATGGGCACCACGTGCAGCCTGCGCTGGCGGCAGGGCGACGACCGCGAGCTCGTATGGACGGTGGCCCCCACCCATCCGATCGCTCAGGGTGTGCCGCACCCGCTGGTGATCCCGACGCAGGAGATGTACGGGGAGTTCTTCGACGTGCCGGCACCAGACGAGCTGGTGTTCGTCTCGAGCTTCTCCGGCGGCGAGGTCTTCCGCTCGGGCATGACGTTCTCGCGCGGCCACGGGCGCATCTTCTACTTCTCGCCCGGCGACCAGGACTATCCGGTCTATCATCAGCCGGAGATCCGCCGCGTGCTCGCCAACGCCGTCGGCTGGGCGTTCCAGGACCGGCCGCGGCAGGCGCCGCAGATCACGATGCATCACGTCGGCGAGTTCGAGACGCCGCGCGAGTGGGACGGATCTCTGCGATGACGGATGCTGTGCGGGACGTCGTGGTCGTCGGCGCCGGCGGCATGGGCCGGGCATGGATGGATGTGGTTCAGGCGCGGGACGGTGTCCGCCCCTCTGCAGTGGTCGATCTCGACGCGTCCGCCGCTCGTCGCGCCGCGACCGAACGCGGCTGGGACGTGCCGGTGTTCTCCGACGTCGCCGCCGCGCTGCGCGAAGCACCCGCCGATCTGCTGCTGAACGTCACGGTGCCCGAGGCGCACCGCGCGGTGAGCGACGCGGCGCTCCGCGCCGGAGTGCCGGTGCTCAGCGAGAAGCCCGTCACGCCCACGGTGGCCGATGCGATGTGGCTCAGCGCACTGAGCGTCTCGCGCGGGGTGCTGCTGGCGACGAGCCAATCGCGTCGGCATTCGTCGGGAATCAGCGCATTCCGTGATGCTGTGCGCGATCTGGGCGGCGCAGGGCAGCTCGAGACGCAGTTCTTCCAGAATCCGCGGTTCGGCGGGTTCCGGGACGAGATGCCCTCGCCGTTGCTGGTCGACATGGCGATCCATCAGTTCGACCAGGCGCGCTTCCTGCTCGGCAGCGAACCCGTATCGGTCTACTGCGAAGAGTTCTCGCCCTCGTGGAGCTGGTACCGAGGGGCAGCGGCTGCGCAGGCGATCTTCCGGTTCTCGGACGGCTCCCGCTTCGGCTACGCGGGGAGCTGGTGCGCCGACGGGCTGACGACGTCGTGGAACGGATCCTGGCGGGCGAGCGCCCCTGATGGCTCAGCGACGTGGGATGGTGAGACCGCCGTGCGCGTGCAGGGTCAAGATGGTCCTGAACGGGATGTGCCGATGGGAGAAGGCAGCGAAGGGCTGGACGCCGCGCTTACGGAGTTCTTGACCGCCTTGGACGGAGGCGAGGCCCCGTCGGGAGAGATCAGGAGCAACATCTGGAGCCTGGCCATGGTCGAGGCGGCGGGAGAGTCGGCGGCGACCGGCAGCCGCGTCGATCTCGACGCGGTCTTCGCGCGGGCGGGCGCTGCCGCGCTCGCCGAGGCTCAGGCGACGGGGGAGACTGCGATCATCGATCAGCTGCGGGAGTGGGCGGGTGGTGCGCCGCGCTGACTCATCCGGGGGCGACTCTCGTGCGATGGCGTGGCGGACTTCCGCCGCGCCATCGTCACTCACCCGAAGACGAGCAGCCGCACCCCGTGCGCGGGAACGTCGACCTCGACCCAGCCGCCGTCGATCGGCACCGCCTCACCGGACCACGCGTCTTCGCACTCCGCCACGGCCGGGTCCCTCACGTCCAGGTCATCCACGTGGGCGCGCAGCATCCGCGGCTCACTCCCCAGCCAGAACAAAGCGCGGTACTCCCGACCGCGGGCGTGCGCGCTCCAGATGACTAAGTCGCCGTCGCGCACGATCTCCCGTGCGTCCTGGCCCTCGCGCAGCGCCAGGACGTCGAGGCGCTTCAGCAGCGCCAGGGTGTCGTCCGGGGTGTCCGGCAGATGACCGCCGAACATGAGCGGTGAGCGCAGCAGACACCACAGCGTCATCACCGTGCGCTGCTCCTCCAGCGTGAGTCGGCTCAGGCGGTCACGCCCGACATGCCCGCGGATGCCGATCCGCCCGAACGGCAGCATGTCGGCATCCGCCCACGCCCCGGGCCGCTGGAACGGCGCCCACCGCGCGGCGCGCTGGAACTGCTCGAGCACCTGCGGCCACTCGTCCCAGAAATCGTCCGAGATCCGCCACAGCTGCGCGTGACTGCGCAGGGACTCCGCGTGCGCGGTCGACAACTGCTTTCCCGGCGAGAGGCTCAGCACCATCGGCCGTCCGCTGCGATCGATCGCTCGCGAGAACGCGGCGATCTCCGCCGTCTGCACCGGGGGATACAGCACGTCGTCGAGCTTGATGAAGTCGACGCCCCACTGGGCGAACTGCGCCGCGAGCGAGTCGTAGTACTCCTGAGCGCCTGCCGAATCCATGTCCACGCCGAAGTTGTCCGGGTTCCACGGGCACACGTTCCCGCGATCCGCGATGCTCGCGCAGGTGGCCCCAGGGGCGCCGAGCACGGGAAGCTGCCGCTCGGCCGCCGCACGCGGCACACCGCGCATCATGTGCACGCCGAAGCGCAGGCCGAGCGCGTGGACGCGGTCGGCCAGCGGCCGGAACGAACCGCCCGCTGCCGACGGGAACCGGCTGACCGCGGGCAGCGGGCGACCCCACTCGTCGAGCTCGGGCTGCGACACCTCGCGGTAGTCGTGGTGGCCCGGGTCGGACTCGTACCACTGGATGTCGACCACGACGGTGTCCCAGCCGTACGGTGCGAGGTGCGCGGCCAGGAACTCGGCGTTCCGCACGACCTCCTCTTCGGTGACCGAGGAACCGAAGCAGTCCCAGCTGTTCCAGCCCATCGGCGGCAGGAGCGCCGCGTCACGGCGGGCGGCAGCACCGTTCACGACGCGTCCACCGCGCGGAGGTGAACGACCACGGCTCGCTCCGGGTGGAAGGTGGGGAACTCCAACCCGGCCGTCGACAGCAGGCCGCCGGGGAACACCGGAGCACGACCGTCGTCGCCGTCGAGATCGGGCGCGCGCAGCCAGTCCGGGATCTGCCAGGGCGGTCCGAGCGTGTCCGGCACGCTGGCGGACAGCCGGTACCGGCGACCCGGGTCGACCCCGCCGAAGCGGATGCGTGCAAGAGTGTCGGGAGTCGAGCGCGGTGTGACGATCGTGTACAGCGCCTCGCTGCGATCCTCCGCGACGACGCCGCGCATCGACGGCGCCCACGGATCGCTCTCCCCGCCGCCGACCGTTCGCCCGGTCTGGATGAGTCGGCGGTGACGACGGAAGCGGGCGATCCATGCGGCGAGCTCGGTCTGCTCGGCGTCGCTGAGGTCGCGGATGTCCCACTCGATTCCGAAGTGGCCGAGAAACGCCACGGCGCAACGGAAGTGCAGATCAGACGAGCGTCCGGTCACGCTCGACACCGCCGAGGCGACGTGCGATCCCATCATCTCCGGCGGGACGAGCAGTCCGGTGCTGCGCAGGATCTCGAAACGGTCGATCGGATCATGGTTGTCAGAGGGATGGATGCGATCGGTGCGCTCGAGGATGCCGAGGTCGACGCGTCCGCCCCCTGAGGCGCAGCTCTCGATCTCGAGGTCGGTGTGGCGGGCGCGCAGCTCGTCCAGCAGGCGATAGAGCGCGCGGGTCTGTGCGTGCACCGCGGGGGCGCCCGTCGCCGGGTTGCCCGCTGCGACGAGGTCGCGGTTGTGGTCCCATTTCAGATAGCTCACGCCGATGTCGCGGATCAGCGCGTCGAGCGTCTCCAGGATGTGCGTGAACGCCTCGGGCTGCGTGAGATCCAGCACCTGCTGGAAGCGGTATCGGGCGGGAAGCTCCTCCCTCGCTCGCAGGATCCAGTCGGGATGGGCGCGTGCGAGGTCGGAGTCCTCGTTGATCATCTCGGGTTCGACCCACAACCCGAACTCCATGCCGAGCTCCCTGACCCGGTCGGCGAGCGGCCGCAGCCCTTCCGGCCATGCCACCGGGTCGGGCGACCAGTCGCCGAGCCCGGCGCGATCGTCGCTGCGCCCGCGGAACCAGCCGTCGTCGAGCACGAACCTCTCGACGCCGAGTGCGGCGCCCCGCTCGGCCAGATCGATGAGGGTGGCTGAATCCTGCGCGAAGTAGACCGCCTCCCAGACGTTCAGAGTGACCGGTCGATCCCGTTTCGCTGACCGCGAGACCCCGCGCAGAAAAGCGTGGAATCGGGCAGACGCGGAGTCCCAGCCCTCGCCATGGCTGCCGTACACCCACGGACCCGTGTACTCCTCGCCGGGCGCGAGACGGATCTCGCCCGGCAGCAGCAGCTCGCCGCCGCGGAAAGCCAGGGTCCCATCGCCGCGTTCGAGGGCATGCTCGTGGTCCCCGCTGAATCCGACATGGAACATCCACACCTCGCCCGCATCGGAGGAGAAGCCCGGCGTGCCGGCGAGCATGACCGTCGTGGCGTCCAGTCCGGTCCGTCCCCGCCGCGAGGGGCGGGCGTGCATGCCGCGAACCACGGGGTGCCGTTGCGGCTGGCGCTCATGGGCCCACCGTCCGGAGAAGTCGACGATCTCGGTCGCGCGGGTCGGCACGGGCAACGCGACCGAGAGGTCCTCGACCTCGAGCGGCGATCCCTCGCGCGCCTCGTTGCGCACCCCGGCGCGGATGCGCAGCAACCCAGTCGCCGTGAGATCGATCTCTGTCCGAAGCTGGATCGCGGATTGCTCGTCTTGAGCCTCTACGGTGACCGACGCGGCTCCGGTCTGGATGACGCCCTCCGACAGGGACGTTCCATCGACGACGACCGTGTCGACACGGAAGGACGACGCCCAGCCGGCACCGGCTCGATGCGCGCTCAACCCTGGGCGCCCGAACCACCCCCGGCTGTGCTCTGGAAGCACAGAAGGTCGATAGGGGAGATCGGAAACATCGTCGAGACCTGGCCTTTGCTCCGCGAGGGCGAACGCGAGCAGATCGTCGTCGGTCGCCGTGATCCGCGCACCCCAGTGAAGGACGAGCGGAAGTTCGTGTGCGAAGCACGCCAGCACCAGGGAGACGTCGTCGGCGGCGAGGTGGATGACGCGAACGGATTGCATGGGGACCATTCTGCACGGTCGCTGCGCTGCAGTACAGTCAGAGATCGATCTCACGTTCTCAGGAGGATTCATGTCCGCACACGCACTCCCGCCCGCTGCCATCCGACTGACGGCGGGCACTTTCGACCGACGTCGGCGTCGGAACCGCGACTACCTCCTCTCGCTCTCCGAACGAAATCTCGTGCAGAACCACCTGATCGAGGCCGGCATCGGAGATCAGGCGTGGCACCTGCATCCGTCGGGCGCGTCCGCCGCGGATCGCGGCCTCGACCGGCATTGGGGATGGGAGACTCCGGGGTCGCTGCTGCGCGGCCATTTCCTGGGGCACTGGATGTCGGCGGCTGCGCGTGAGGCGGCTGCCACCGGAGATGCGATGCTGCGCGCCAAGCTCGACGGCGTGCTCGATCTGCTCGCACGATGCCAGGAGGAGAACGGCGGCGAGTGGGTCTTCGCGACACCGCCCTCGTTCCTGCGCCGGCTGGCGGAGGGCCGTGACGTCTGGGCGCCGCAGTACGCGATCCACAAGACCTTCATGGGCCTCATCGACGTGCACCGCGACCTCGGCGACGAGCGCGCTCTGCAGATCGCGCATCGTGCGGCAGGAGCGATCGCCGCCTGGGCGCGCGACTTCGACCAGGAGCGCTTCCAGGAGATCCTCGATATGGAGACCGGAGGGATGCTGGAGGTCTGGGCGGATCTGCTCGATGCGACCGGAGACGATCTGTACCGCGATCTCCTCGACCGCTACTGGCATGCGTCGCTGTTCGATCCGCTGCTGGCGGGGGAGGACGCGCTCACCAACATGCACGCCAACACGACGATCCCCGAGGTGCTGGGCGCCGCCCGCGCCTATGAGGTCACGGGAGACGAGCGCTGGCGGCTCGTCGTCGAGCAGTACTGGGAGTGGGCGGTCACCCGCCGCGGCGCCTTCTGCACCGGAGGCCAGACGTCGGGAGAGATCTGGACGCCGCCGTTCTCCTTCGCCGCGCGTCGGGGCTCGAAGACCCAGGAGCACTGCACGGTCTACAACATGATCCGCCTCGCCGACGTCCTGTACCGGTGGAACGGCGACCCGGAACACCTCGACTACATCGAGGCGAACCTGCACAACGGACTGCTCGCGCAGCAGCATCCGGAGACGGGGATGGTCGCGTACTTCCTGCCGCTGGAAGGCGGTGCCCGCAAACAGTGGGGCACACCGACTGAGGACTTCTGGTGCTGCCACGGCACGCTCGTGCAGGCGCATACGAGAGTGGCGCCGCTCGCGGTGTATGCCGACGACGAGGCGCTCACGGTCGCGCAGTACGTGCCGGTGCGCGCCCAGGTCACCGCAGCGGTCGGCCCGGTGACGATCGACGTCGGGCTGAGAGACGACGCGAGCTACGTCGGCCCCGACGCGAACGGCGGCCCTGGCGGCGAGATGCACCGCCCGCGGGCGCTGCGGGTGCAGGTGTCTGTGACTTCCGGCGAGGGCACGTCGACGCGGGTGCGGCTGCGGATCCCGGCATGGACGTCGGGTGAGCCTGTCGTGACCACGAGCGCATCATGGACGCGCGACGGCCGGTTCATCGAGCTCGCTCACCGTGGCGGGGAGTCGACCGTCGATCTCGAGTTCCCGCACGAGCTGCGCACGGTGCCGATCCCCGACGAGCCGGGCACCGTCGCTTTCGTCGAAGGCCCGATCGTGCTGGCCGGCCTCGTCGACCGCGAGGTCTCCCTGCAGGGCGACCCCTCCGATCCGTCCACGCTCCTCGCTGCCGACGATGAGCGTCAGTGGGCCCAGTGGCTGGTGCGGTATCGCACGGTCGGGCGCGACGCCGGCATCCGCTTCATCCCGCTCAACGAGGTGACCGACGAGCGGTACTCGGTGTACTTCCCGGTGCGCGCGGCCGTCAGTCCCTGACGAGTGCCCGGGTCGAGCCGCGCTCGACGAGCTCAGTGGGCATGACGATGGCCTCCGTCGAGACCTCGCCGCCTGCTGCGGCGTGCGCGAGTATGCGGACGGCCTCCGATGCCATCTCGCGGATCGGCTGACGGATCGTGGTCAGAGAGGGATGCAGCCAGCGTGCCCCTCTGACATCGTCGAACCCCACGACGAGGACGTCGCGGGGGATGGCGCGGCCGCTGTCCGCGATCGCCCGGTATGCGCCGGCCGCCATCTCGTCGGAGCAGGCGAACACACCGATCGGACCGTCACCCGGGAGCTCTGCCAGCGCTCGCGCGCATGCACGTCTGGCGTCCCATGCGCTCCAGTCGGCGCTGGTGCGCACGCACGGCGCCCCTGGCGCGATCTCGTCGACGGTGCGGACGAAGCCGTCCACGCGTGCACGTCCATAGCGGTACGACGGTGCTCCTCCGATCACGACGAACCGTCGGGCACCGCGCTCGTCCAGGTGCCGGGCGGCGGCGGCGCCGCCCGCGCTGTCCGTCGTCCGAAGGCTCGGCAGGGGGCTCGACGCCTCGGACGGCGGTTCCATCAGCACCAGCGGGATCCCTGCCCTGCGCATCGCGGCGATCTGGGTGCTGGTGGGCACGATGAGGCCGACGATCACCCCGGCGGAGCCCCGCGAGCGGATCCGTTCGGGCCAGTCGTCGGCCGGTTCGTCGCGCTCCGCGGTGAGGACGAGGTCGTACCCGAGCCGGGAGGCCGTCGTGCGGGCGCCCGCGGTGATCTCCTCGGTGTACGGATCGTGGAAGTGCCCGAGCACGAGGTCGAACATGAGCGAGGTGCCGCGTCGCGGGCGGCCCCGCACCTGTCCGGTGGTGGAGTAGCCCAGCTCGGACGCGGCCCGCAGCACGCGGGACCTGGTATCTGCTGCCATCTCGCCGCGCGCTCGCAGGGCGCGCGATGCCGTGGCCACGCTCACCCCCGCCCGGCCGGCGACGTCGGTGAGCGTGATGCGGGAAAGAGAGGGCACCCGACCATTTTGCGCAAATTGCATCCGCTTCGCCACCCGGCGGTGGCATCGTGTCGGTCGTTGCACATGCCCGTCGATGCGGAGGGACGAGTCGATGAAGACGACGCTGCCGACAGCGCTGATCGCGCGCGGAGCCGAGGTGTGCCGGGAGACCCCGGCGGCCCGGCAGGAGACGCGGTCGTGACCGCGCGGAGAGCCCTCGTGGTGCGCGGGGGGTGGGACGGACACCGCCCGGTCGAGGCCACAGACCTGTTCCTGCCCTTCCTCGCGGACAACGGCTTCGAGGTGCGGGTCGAGGACTCCAACGAGATCTACGCCGATCGCGAGGAGATGGACCGCACGGACCTCATCGTGCAGAGCGTCACGATGTCGGAGATCTCGAACGAGGCCTTGACCGGTCTTCGTGGTGCGGTCGAACGCGGCACGGGTCTCGCCGGATGGCACGGCGGCATCGCCGATTCCTACCGCAACAGCTCGGACTACCTGCAGCTGGTCGGCGGGCAGTTTGCGACGCACCCGGCCAAGCATCCTGACGCACGGGAGGGCGGAGAGGCAGACAACTTCCTCTGCTACACCGTCGACCTCACCGACCTCGGGCGCGAGCACGAGATCATGACCGGTGTCGAGGACTTCACCCTGCGCACAGAGCAGTACTGGGTGCTCACCGACGACCTCAACGACGTGCTCGCCACGACGACTCATCCCGTGCAGCCGTTCCATCCTTGGCACCGCCCGATCACCTCGCCTGCCGTCTGGACGCGGCAGTGGGGGAAGGGCCGCGTCTTCGTCGCCACACCAGGGCACAGCCTCGTCGTCCTCCGGGACACGAGCGTGCGAACCATCATCGAAAGGGGGATGCTGTGGGCCAGCCGCACGGCATCGGAATAATCGGTCTCGGCGTCATCTCGGCGCAGTACCTCGACACGCTCGGCGCGCACCCTGGTGTGCGCATCGCCGCCACCGCCGACCTCGACGCTGCCAGGGCCGAGTCGGTCGCGGCGCGGTATCCCGGATGCCGTGCGCTCAGCGTCGATGAACTCGTCGCCGACGCGGCAGTCGACACCGTGATCAACCTCACGATCCCGGCCGCGCACGCAGATGTCGCGCTCGCCGCGCTCGCCGGCGGCAAGAACGTCTTCGGCGAGAAGCCGCTGGCGGCGACGCTGCCGGATGCCCGGCGGGTCATGGCCGCGGCCGGCTCCGCCTGGGTGGGCTGTGCTCCGGACACAGTGCTCGGCACCGGCATCCAGACGGCGCGCGCCGTCGTCGATGCCGGCGGGATCGGCAGGCCGGTCGCCGCGGTGGCGACGTGGGTCTCCGCGGGGCACGAGGCGTGGCATCCGCACCCCGACTTCTACTACCGCGAGGGCGGGGGGCCGCTGTTCGACATGGGTCCGTACTACCTCACCACGCTGTTCCACCTGCTGGGGCCCGTCGCCCGCGTCTCCGGGGCGTCTTCCCGCCCCAAGGCCGTGCGCACGATCGGCTCGGGTCCCCGTGCGGGAGAGAAGATCCCGGTCGAGATCGACACGCACGTGACCGGCATCCTCGAGCATGTCGGCGGAGCGGTGTCGACCGTCACCTTCAGTTTCGACGGAGCGGCGACGGATGCTGCCCCGCTCGAGATCCACGGCGAGACCGGCACGCTGTCGGTGCCCGACCCGAACCTCTTCGAGGGTGTCGTGCGGGTGCGTCGGCCGGGAGAGGGCGCCTGGAGCACGGTGACGGAGCGCGCCGGCTACGAGAACGCCGGCCGCGGGATCGGCGTGCTCGACCGACTCGCCACCGGGGCCGGGAGCGCACGCGGCGACATCGCCCTGCACGTGCTGGAGATCATGACGGCCTTGACGGAGTCCGCGCGCAGCGGGCGCCGCATCGATCTGACCACTGCGCCGGAGCGTCCCGCGCTCATCCCCTTCACTCCCGAGAACGCCTGGAGGCAGCGTTGAGCACCACCACCACCGCCCGCGCGATCATCGACCTCGATGTGACAGGTCATCGCATCAACCGGCACATCTACGGGCACTTCGCCGAGCATCTGGGGCGCTGCATCTACGACGGCTTCTGGGTGGGTGAGGACTCGGCCATCCCGAACGTGCGCGGTATCAGACTCGACATCGTCGAGGCTCTGCGCGCCCTCGACATCCCCAACCTCCGCTGGCCCGGCGGATGCTTCGCCGACACGTATCACTGGCGCGACGGCATCGGTCCGCGCGAGCAGAGGCCGCGGATCGCGAACACCAACTGGGGCGACGTGGTGGAGAACAACCACTTCGGCACTCACGAGTTCATGGACCTGTGCGACCTTCTCGGCGCCGACGCCTACGTCAACGGCAACATCGGCAGCGGCACCGTGCAGGAGATGGCCGAGTGGGTCGAGTACCTCACCCGCGGGGACGACAGCCCGATGGCCCGGTTGCGGCGCGAGAATGGCCGGGACGAGCCGTGGAAGGTGCCGTTCTGGGGCCTCGGGAACGAGGCGTGGGGATGCGGCGGCAACATGTCCGCCGCGCACTACGCCGAGGAAGCACGGCGATACGCCACCTTCACCCACAACCATGGCGAGAATCGCCTCACCCGGATCGCGGCCGGCGCCAACGAGGACGACCTCGATTGGACCCGTGTGCTGATGAAGACGCTCATGGACTGCCACGGCTGCACGCTCTACGGCAACCTCCCGTACCAGGCGATCTCCTTCCACTACTACACGCACTCCGGATCGGGCATCAACACCGAGGACGCCGCCCCCTTCAGTGACGAGAAGTACTACGAGACGATGGCCTACGCCGCCGATGTCGAGCGGGTCGTGCGCGGACACGTGGCCGTGATGGATTCCTACGACCCCGACAACCGCGTCTCGCTGGTCTGCGATGAATGGGGAACCTGGTGGAACGTCGAGGAGGGCACGAACCCCGGCTTCCTGTTCCAGCAGAACACCGTGCGCGACGCCCTCGTGGCAGGACTCCACTTCGACGTCTTCCATCGCTATGCGCGGCGTCTGTCGATGGCGAACATCGCCCAGACGGTCAACGTTCTGCAGGCGATGGTGCTGACCGACGGCGATCGACTCGTGCTGACGCCGACCTATCACGTGTTCGAGATGAACAAGGGGCACCAGGATGCCCTGCAGCTGACCGCTCATGTGCGGGATCTGCCGACGACGAGGGTGCGCGGTGAGGATCTGCCCCTGATCTCGATGTCGGCGTCGACTCGCGAAGAGACCGCGCTCATCTCGCTCAGCCATCTCGCGGTCGACGCCGACTGCACGGTGAGCATCGACCTGCGCGGCCGGGGCGCGACAGTGTCCCGCGCTCGGGTGCTCACCGGCGATGACGCCTCGGCCTTCAACGACGCCGCGACGCCCGACCGGGTGGCCCCGCGCGCGCTCGACGCCGTGCTGCGCGACGGGATGCTGACCGTGACCATGCCGCCGCACTCCTTCGCGACGGTGGAACTGGAACTGGAGCCGGAAATCCCGGCGATCGAGCGAGAGGAAGTGGCGTCATGACGACGAGTCCGCTGCGGGTGGCAGTGATCGGTGCAGGTTTCATGGCGCGGGCGCATTCGCACGCCTGGCGCACCGCACCGCGTTTCTTCGACCTGCCGCGGGATCCGCGGCTCTCGGTGCTGGTGTCGCGCGAAGAGGCGCGCGGGCAGAAGGCGGCGCACGACTGGGGCTGGGACAGCTGGTCGGACGACTGGCGGGCCGTCATCGAACGTGACGACATCGATGTCGTCGACATCTGCACGCCAGGCGACACCCACGCGGAGATCGCGATCGCGGCTCTCGGCGCCGGCAAGCACGTCCTCTGCGAGAAGCCGCTCGCGAACGACCCGGCCGATGCCGCCGACATGGTCGCCGCCGCGGATGCCGCCGCACGGCAGGGCATCGTCGCGATGTGCGGCTACAGCTATCGACGCACGCCCGCGCTCGCCTCGGCTCGCCGCCTCATCGCGGAGGGGGCCCTCGGCACCATCCGGCACGTGCGGGCGCAGTATCTGCAGGACTGGTTGAGCGACGCGGACGCCCCGCACACCTGGCGTCTCGACCGGGCCTCGGCAGGCTCCGGTGCTCTCGGCGACATCGGTGCGCACAGCATCGACACCGCGCAGTGGCTGACCGGCGAACGGATCGAGGGAGTGTCCGCGCACCTCCGCACGTTCGTGACTTCGCGCCCCCGACGCAGCGCCGAGGTGGGTCTCGGTGGCACGGGCGACCTCGACGCCGAGCGGCTGCCGGTCGACGTCGACGACGCGGCGGCGTTCATCGCCGGGTTCAGCGGCGGTGCGCTCGGGGTGTTCGAGGCGACGCGCATGGCGCTCGGGCATCGCAATGCCAACCGCATCGAGATCAACGGCGACCGTGGCTCCATCGCGTTCGACTTCGAGAGGATGAACGAGCTCGAGTACTACAGCGAGGACGACGCCGACGATCGCCGCGGATTCCGCACGATCCAGGCCACCGATCCCGCGCACCCGTACGCCGAGGCGTGGTGGCCCACCGGGCACGGGCTCGGTTACGAGCACACGTTCACTCACCAGGTCGTCGACTTCGTGCGATCGATCGACGGCACGCCGGAACCGCCGACGTTCGCCGACGCGTACCAGGTGCAGCGGGTGCTCGCAGCAGTCGAGGAGAGCGCCCGCGACGAAGGTCGCTACACCCGGGTGCGCTGACGCGCACCCTTGATTCGCAACACCCGCCACGTTTCTACGAAGGAGTCGTTCATGGCACGTCCGATCACGTTGTTCACCGGTCAGTGGGCCGATCTTCCGTTCGAGGAGGTCGCTCGTCTTGCGGGGGAGTGGGGCTACGACGGCCTGGAGATCGCCTGCTGGGGCGATCATATCGATGTGTCCCGCTGGGATGATGAGGCGTATGTGCAGTCGCGCCGCGACATCCTGGAGCGCAACGGCCTTCAGGTGTGGGCGATCTCGAACCATCTCACCGGACAGGCGGTGTGCGACGACCCGCTCGACGCGCGCCACCGGGACATCCTCTCCGATCGGGTCTGGGGCGATGGCGAACCCGAGGGCGTCAGGCTGCGGGCGGCGGAAGACCTGAAGAACACGGCCCGTTTCGCCGCGAAGCTCGGCGTCACGACGGTGAACGGCTTCACGGGGTCGAGCATCTGGAAGGCCGTCGCGATGTTCCCGCCGGCGTCGGATGAGTTCATCGCGGCGGGGTATCAGGACTTCGCCGATCGGTGGAACCCGATCCTCGACGTCTTCGAGGAGGTGGGGGTGCGGTTCGCGCTCGAAGTGCACCCGTCCGAGATCGCGTACGACTACTGGACGGCCAAGGCGACGCTCGACGCGATCGGGCGCCGCAAGAGCTTCGGCTTCAACTTCGACCCCTCGCACTTCGTCTGGCAGCAGCTGGATTCGGTCGCGTTCGTGCTCGACTTCGCCGATCACATCTTCCATGTGCACGTGAAGGAGTCGATCACGAACCTCGACGGCCGCAACGGAGTCCTCGGGTCGCACCTGCCGTGGGCCAATCCGCGGCGTGGGTGGACGTTCGTCTCGACCGGGCACGGCGCCGTGAAGTGGGAGCCGCTGTTCCGGGCTCTGAACGCGATCGGCTACACCGGCCCGACGAGCGTCGAGTGGGAGGATGCCGGCATGGACCGGCTGCACGGCGCCCCCGAGGCTCTCGCGTTCGTGCGGAAGCTCGCGGCGATCACTCCGCCGGACGCCTCGTTCGACTCCGCTTTCTCGACCAAGACAGAGGACGTCCGCTGAGCGCCGAGCGCTGAGCGGGCGTCCTCTGTGGGCCGGGGTGCCGAGAGCCTCAGTCTTGATCGAGCGAGGCCAGTTCGTCCCGGGTCAGCTCGAGGTCGGCGGCGGCGGCGGAGTCGACGACCGACTGCGGCCGCTTGGCCCCCGGGATCGGGATGACCGCCGGCGCCTGCGCCAGTTCCCAGGCCAGCGCGACCTGCTGGGCGCTCACGCCGCGGGCCTCGGCCACCTGCCGGAAGGCCGGGTGGCGGGCAGCCAGCTCCTTCGCATCCGACAGGCCGCCGAGCGGGCTCCAGGCGAGGAAGGCCAGACCCAATTCGGCGCAGACGTCGATCTCGGGTCGGCTGCTGCGGAACTTCGGACTGAACTGGTTCTGAACACTGACCAGGCTGTCGCCCAGCGCCTCGTGCGCCGCCCGGATCTGAGCAGGGTCGACGTTGGAGACCCCGATCATCCGCACCTTGCCGCTGGCAGCGATCTCGGTGAGCGCGCCGATCGTCTCCGAATAGTCGATCGTGGGATCGGGGCGGTGGTGCTGCCAGAGCGCGATCTGCTCGACTCCGAGCCGGGACAGACTGGCGTCGACCGCGCGGTGCAGATGCTCGGGCCGGCCATCGTGGTCCCAGCCGCCACCCTGGGTGCGGAAGGCACCGCCCTTGGTAGCGAGGAGAACGCGGTCGCGGACGCCCAGCTCGTCGAGTATCGAGGCGACGAGCTTCTCGTTCTCACCCTGGGCTCCGGCACCCAGCTCGTCGCCGGGTCCGTAGGCGTCGGCGGTGTCGAAGAGCGTGACGCCGGCGTCGAGCGCGGCGCGGACGGTGTCGAGCAGCTGCGGGCGGGGCTGGTGGCCGGTCTGGTCGAAGGTCATCAGGCCGAGCCCGATCGCTCCGACTTCGATGCGGCCGACGGTGTCGTTGCCGACTGTACGAGTATGCATGGGTAGATCCTTCGGTGGGGGTGAGGGGGGAGTGAGCGAATCGGGGGACGAGGCCTGCGCCTCGCCCCCCGATCAGCGCTCTTGGTCAGCTCGCGTCGTATGCCGCCTGCCAGATCTCCAGGTAGCGGTCGACGCCCAGCCCGTTGAGGCCGTCCAGGTAGCCGTTCCAGTCGCCGTCGCTGTTCGGGTCACGCACTCCGGTGACGAACTCGGCGGTCGATGTCGCCACGTTGCTCTCGATGTTGGCGGTCAGCGTGGACAGCTCGTTGCCGTCTTCGACGGGGACCCAGAGGTCCCAGTACGGGAAGATCGCGTCGGAGTCCTTGCCGTCGTACAGTTCGGTCGCCTCGAAGAGCCGACGCTCGTAGCCCGGCTGCGTGTTGATGTCGAGCGGCGCCACCTGCGCATTGCGGAACTCCGTCGTCTCGAACACCTGAGCCATCGGACCCCAGCTGCCGTTGTAGTCGGCTTCGTTCTCCTCATCTACCAGGATGTCGAAGAAGGTCGCGTCGAGCTCGGAGTCGAGTGCGACCTCTCCCTCCTCCGCAGCTCGCCAGCCGATGTTCTCTTCGCCGAACTCACCGCGCATGTGCCCTTCCTCGGTGAAGAGATAATCCATCATCTCCATGATCACCTTCTGCTCCGTCTCGTCGGCGGCCTTCGTGACGACGAAGGTGGCTCCGGGGATGCTCGGCAGCTGGTACGTCGCATTCGCACCCCCTGGTCCCTCGAGCGGAGGAATCGGGAAGTACTGGTTGTCGCGACCGTCTTCCTGACCGACGCTCACGAAGATCCCGGAATGGATGGTCGTGGCGCCGCCGACGATCACTGCGTCGGCGTTGTTGCCCGTGCCCTGCATGGTGTCGTCACCCTGCGAGAACGCCGCGGGATCGATGAGGCCTGCCGCCCACAGCTTGTTGAGGAACTTCAGGCCTTCCCGCCATCCGTCCTGCATCGGCTGCATCTGCACCGTGTCGCCGTCGAGTCCCAGCGAGACAGGCTGGCCGTTTGCACCGGCTCCGGTGTTGAAGGAGTTGGAGACGAACGCGTTCATGATGTACGGCACGATCGACCACTGCGAACTGCCGGTGATCGGGATCTCATCCGCGACGCCGTTGCCGTTGGGGTCGCCCGTCTTGAACGCCATCATGACATCGAAGAACTCGTCGGGTGTCGTCGGCGCGTCGAGTCCGAGCGCGTTCAGCCACTCCTGGTTGATCCAGAACTTGTACGGATAGGAGCAGTGGTAGCAGTCGTTCCACTGCGGAAGGCCCCAGATCTTTCCGTCGGGTGCCGTGGCGAGCGACTCGAAGCCGGGCTCGGCGGCGAGGGCGTCGGCGATGTTCGGCGCATACTCGTCGATGAGATCGTTCAGGGGCAGGATCACGCCCTGATCGCCGTAGCGCTGCAGCTCGGCCTTGTTGAACTGCGACGCCCACGGGACGAGCATGTACGCCTCGGGCAGGTCGCCACCCGCCAAGGAGACCTGGCGAGCCTCGTTCGCCGCCCCTGATTCATAGCCGGTCGTCTCGAACTGGATGTCGACGTCGAACTTCTCCTCCATGAGGAGGGTGAACGAGTTTGTGTTGAGATCCATCTGGCCGCTCTGTTCTCCGAAGATGGTGATGACCTTCTGGTCGTCTTCTTCGCTGGGGGAACAGCCGACCAGCGCGGCGGCCAGTACCGCGACCGCCGCGATGCCGGCGACGGAGCGACGGCTGTGTCGCATCGTGTCGGATAGGTGTTGTCTGGACAATGTCTTGCCTCTCTGTGGTGGGACGGGCGTGCTGTGGAGTCGATGACGCGGCGCGGGTTGCGACGCGTCATCCCTTGACGACGTCTGCGGGGAGTGCCCGGGCCGAATGATCGGGCGACGACGGGGTAGTGGAGCATCAGCGGCATCCGGGGATGGCTGCGGCTTTGCAGGCATGCCTTCACGCTAAACGTCTGATCATTCGGTGTCAATATGCATATTCTGGCGTGATCGATTGCAGTCCGCTAGTCTAAACATCTGATGACTCACGCCTCGGGCAGAGGCGCGTCGACACCAGCAGAGGACGCAAGATGACGAACACACCGGAGTGGAACGACCCTGCCGTCTACGAATGGGGGACCGAACCCGCTCACGCCTCGCTCATGCCTTATGAGACGCACGCGCAGGCCCTGCACGCTGATCGGCTCGACTCGCCGTATCGCCTGAGCCTCGACGGCGAGTGGAAGTTCCTCTGGTCGGAGAACCCGGCGGAGAGGATGCTCGACTTCGCCGACGACCGTGTCGATGACGCGGATTGGGCGACGATCCCGGTTCCTTCCTCCTGGCAGCTGCACGGCTACGACTTCCCCATCGGGACGAACACCGTCCTGCCGTGGACCGGAGCCAACGGGAAAGGCGAACAGCCCGATCCGCGCGGCGACTACCCGCACGCCCCGACCGCGTACAACCCGGTCGGCCAGTACCGCACGACCTTCGAGCTTCCGGAGGAATGGGCGCCTCGTCGTACCTTCATCCGGTTCGACGGTGTGGAATCCGCGTACTACGTCTGGATCAACGGCCAGAAGATCGGCTACCGCGAAGACAGTTACACGCCCGGCGAATTCGATATCACCGCTCACCTCCGCCCTGGACGCAACCTCATCGCGGTGGAGGTCTATCGCTGGTGCACCGGTTCCTACCTGGAGAACCAGGACAACGTGCGGCTGTCCGGCATCTTCCGCAGCGTGTCCCTGATCTCCCGATCGCCGGTGCTGATTCGCGACTTCACCGTTCGCACCCAGCTGGACGACGCGTTCGCCGACGCCGTGCTCGAGGTCACCGCTGACATCCGCGACTACGCCGGTGAGAGCACCGGCCTCGATCACAGCGTGAAGGCGCGTCTCTTCGACGGCACAGCGCCATCGGCGGCCGAGGTGTGGACGGAGGCCTCCCGCGTGCAGCCGGCCGACGTCGGGGTCGATTCCTCCGTCGGTCTGTCGGCGCTCGTCCGGCAGCCGCGTCTGTGGTCGGCCGAGCGCCCGGAGCTCTACACGCTGGTCCTCGAGCTGTGCGACGAGACCGGATCGATCGTCGAGCGCATCTCCACACGCGTCGGCTTCCGACGGGTCGAGATCGTCGACGGCGCACTCCTGCTCAACGGCCGACCGCTGTCCATCCGAGGCGTCAACCGCCACGAGTGGAACCCGCGAACAGGGCGCACGCTCTCGAGCGCGGACATGATCGCCGACATCCGCCTCATGAAGCAGTCCAACATCAACGCCGTGCGCACCTCGCACTACCCGAACGATCCCCGTTGGTACGAGTTCGCCGACGCGTACGGGCTGTACATCTTCGACGAGGCCAACAACGAGTCCCACATCAACAGCGTCGACGCAGAAGGCAAGCCCCACATTCCCGGTGATCGACCGGAACTGCGGGACGCGCTGCTGTGGCGGATGAAGAACGTGGTCGATCGTGACAAGAATCACGCGAGCGTCATCTCCTGGTCGATCGGCAACGAATCCGGCGTGGGATCCAACCTCCGAGCCATGTACGACTGGGCCAAAGAGCACGACCCGACCCGTCCGGTCAGCTACCAGGACCCCACCGGCTCAGGATCGCCGATCGTCCCGACGGAGCTCTCCGACTTCGACGGCGACTTCTATCCGCCCGTCGGCCAACTGATCACCCGAGCGCAGCGCGACCCCAGGCCGTACCTGCTCATCGAATACGCCTTCAGCCAAGGGAACACCTCCGGCTACCTCGACGAATACTGGGCCGCCATCCGAGAGCACCCGGGGTCGGTGTGCGGCGGCTTCCTCTGGGATTGGGCCGACAAGGGGCTGTGGTGGCCGATGCCGGGGAGTCCCGGGGTCGAGTTCATCGCCTACGGCGGCGATTGGGGCGACGACCCGAACGAGGAGGGCGCGCACATGAGCGGCCTGACCCTCTCCGATCGCACCCCCACGGCCAAGCTCGCCGAAGCGAAGCTCGCGTACCAGCCGATCACCGTCACCGCTCACGCCCTGCCGTCCCCGACTGTCACGGTCATCAATGAACACCTGTTCACGGGCCTCGAGGGTCACACGCTCGAATGGTCGCTGACCGAGGACGGAATCCCGCTACAGGAGGGAGCCGTTCCGGGCGCGGAACTGGCCATCGGGCCCGGTGAGAGCTCCGAGATCACGCTTCCTTTCGAGATTCCCGGGAGCCCTAGCCCCGAGGCGGAGTACCGGCTGGACATCGCTCTCGCCCTCGCAGCGGCCACACCCTGGGCCGAGCAGGGGCACGTCGTCGCACGTGCACAGTTCGACATCCCGGTCGCTGCACCCGACGCCACCCGTGTCGCCGCCGAGGATCTGCCGCGCGTCCGCGTGGTCGATGACGCCGGCTCGATCCACGTCAGCGGCGACCGGTTCGAAGTCGTGGTCTCCCGCGACACGGGGCGCCTCACATCGCTGGAGTACGACGGACGAGAACTGCTCGCGAGCGAGCTGATGCCGAACTTCTGGCGCACGCCGAACGACCCGGAGCTGGCGATCCCTGACATCCGTCTGAAGCGTCCAGAGCCGTCGCAGCCGTGGCGCGGCGTCGGCGAGGAATGGGCCGTCGACGAGGTCGAGGTGCGACCGATGACCGGGGCTGTGCGGGTCACCGTCAAGGGCACCGTCACCACGAAGGTGCCGTTCCGCCCGAGCGATCAGATCACCACCTCGCCGCAGTCGATCGTCTACACGATCCATGGCAACGGACAGGTCGACGTCCTGTCGACGTTCGCGCCGGTGACGGGCACGCCCAATGCTCAGGTGATCGGCACCACGCTCGGACTCCGCGAAGAGCTCGACACCATCCACTGGTACGGTCGCGGACCGCTGGAGTCGACCGCCGATCGTCGCTCCTCCGCTTTCTTCGGGCGGTACTCCGGCACCGTCGCGGATCAGGTCACTCGCTACAGCCGCCCCCAGGACTCGGCTAACAAAGCGGATACCCGCTGGGCGGCGGTCGTGGATCATGACGGTGCCGGTGTGCTGTTCGTCGCCGGCGGAACCATGTTCTTCAACGCCCAGCCCCACAGTCCGGCTGAGCTCGCGGACCGCCGCCACTGGCACGACGTCCCGATCTCGCATCGCACCGTGGTCCGCGTCGATGCTGCGCAGGAAGGCATGCAGGGCGGCAACTGGGACGTCATGACGCGCCCCGACAAGTACAGCAACGCACCGGCCAAGGGCCCGTATCAGCATCTCTACCGGATGCTGCCGCTGCGTGCAGGTGAAGATCCCGGCGAGGCGGCGAGGGCCTTCGTCGAGACCGAGCTGCCTTATTCGCCTGCTGTCGCCCCACAGCCGAGCCCGGTGGCCGACGCGTAGACAGAACGGCAGAGAACCTCTGGCGGATCGCCTCAGCGGAGGCGGTTCGCCAGAGGCGCATCCAGGGTGGGATGACTATGGGTGCCGCAGGCGGAGCGTGCGCGCCGCAGGCTCGTCCGGCAGCTCGACGACGAGTTCGCCTGCGGGGGCATGCCACATCACCCGCGTGGGAAGGTTCTTCGGGAACACGATCTCCACATCGAGTTCGCGCCCCACGTGCCGTGCCAGCGGGATCCTCACGGTGGTGGGACCGGAACGGCGCCAGACGGTGAGCAGCTCGCCCGCGTCGTCGCGCATGCCCAGGGCGACGACGGGATCGTGCCAGCCGGGCAGGCCCAGGGGCCAGAACGGCACGGCCGCCGGAAGTCTGTCACGCGTCTCGCGGTACGCGGCCAGCCCTGCCCGGACCAGCTCCATCTGCGGTGACGAGAGAAGGTCGAGGCGACCACCGAGATGCACGCGTCCCAACAGCGTGCTCGCGAGCGAGAACGCGATCCTCTCGGCCGACCAGGACGGGTCGGGGTAGGCCCACACGGCGCCCTGCTCGGGAGTCACCGCCGTGGGTGCAGCCGCCGCTATCGACGCGGTGAACAGCGGATCCTGGTTGTCGCTCGTCGACTGGACGGGGTGCACCGCGAGGGTCGCCGCATCCATCCGCTGTCCGCCGCTCGCACAGTTCTCGATGACGAGTCCCGGGTGACGGTCCATGAGGTCGCGCACCCAGTCCAGCAGCGCCCGCTGGTGGCCCAGCTGCCCGTCACCGGGACTGTCGGCATCCACGTCGGTGCCCTGCGTGACGTCCATGTTGTAGTCGAACTTCAGGTATCCGAGATCCAGACCGACGACGAGTCGTTCGACCGCGCCGTCGACATGGGCGAGTGCGGCCGGATGCCGGAAGTCCAGCTGCAGTCGGCCGGACTCGATGACCGGCTTCCCGTCCCGCTGGAAGAAGGCCTCCGGCGGCAGGGTGTGCGCCACCGGGCTCGAGACCGAGACGACCTCGGGTTCGAGCCAGAGCCCCGCGATCATCCCGGCGTCCCGCATCCGGTTCGTCATCGCGCGGAGGCCTTCGGGGAATCGGCGCAGCGACGGCTCCCACGAGCCGAGGTCGTTCCACCACGTCGCCCCGTCTGTGTACCAGCCCGAGTCCATGCAGTAGATCTCCGCGCCGGCTCGCTCGGCGGCGTCGATGAACGGCGGGATGTTCTCGCTCGTGGGATCTCCCATCAGAGCGTTCATGTAGTCGTTCACGATCACCGGCAGCGCGTCGTTGTCCGGGTGGGGGCGACGCACGCGGCGCCTGGCGCGGGTGAGTGCGCCGAACAGCTCATCGTCATCGCCCGCGAGGACGAGGGTCGTCGGGACGGAGCAGAACCGCTCGCCGGGCGAGAGCCGCCGCATCCACGCCGAGCTCTGGTCCGTCGGTCCGCTCGTCACGAGGTACAGCGCGCCGGCCTGGTCTCCGAGCTCCCAGCGCCATGCGCCGTTGTGCTCGACCTGCCACAACAGGGATCGCTGCTCAGCTCCGGCCCGCAGGACGCCCATCGGCAGATGACCGCCGGTCGACCAGCTTCCGCGCTGTCCGATGGCGAACGACGCGCGGGAGCTGGTGATGCCCCACGAGTCCAGTCCCGCGTCGTCGAGTCCGAGCTCGGCCGGGGTGCGACGCTGCCAGACCATCTCGCGGAACCACGTGTTGTGCGCGAATCCGACCTCGTGATCGAGCCACCAGTGCGCGCCCGGCGACGAGATGCCGCCGAGCGCGACGGAGGAGACTGCGCGGAGCTCGACGGCATCCGTTCCCGCGCAGACCTCGGTCTCGCATCGGACGACGGGAAGGTCAGGCCAGCTCGACCAGCGCGAGATCACGACGATCTGCGTCACCGGGTCCTGCGCGGTCACCTCGAGATGAGCCATCCCGTCCTGGTGCCAGTCCCGGTGGTCGACGAAGCGCAGCCGGCGTCCCACGGCGCTGCCCATGAGGCGTTCCGACGACGAGACGCCCGAGCCCTCCCCGCCGAGGTGGATCTCGGCGATCGGCAGAGCGGATGCGGGTTCGGGGACGCTCTCGTCGCCGACCCGCGTGAACCGCTGGACCATCGGCGGCCTGTCAGCGGATGACGAGATGTCGAGTTCGACGGCACCGGGGCGCCAGGTGATGAGTTCACCCACGCTCACCCCTTGACTGCCCCGATCAGGATCCCCTTGTTGAAGAAGCGGGCCACGAACGGGTACACGAGCATCACGGGCACCGTCGAGATGACGATGAGCGAGTACTTCATCAGGTCGGCGAGCTGCTGCCGCTCCATGGCTGCGGCCGCGTCCAGCCCGGGGGCCGCCTGGTTGAGGATCAGCACGTTGCGGAGCACCAGCTGAAGGGGGAAGAGATCCGGGTTGCGCAGATAGAGCAACGCGTCGAAGTAGGAGTTCCACTGGAAGATGGCGTACATGAGCGCGATCACCGCGAGGAGCGGCTTGGACAGCGGCAGCACGGTCGAGAAGAGGAAGCGCAGATCGCTCGCGCCGTCCAGCTGAGCTGCTTCGTAGAGCTCGTCGGGGATCGATGACCGGAAGAACGCGACAGCGATGATCACCTGCCAGACGCCGATCGCCTGCGGGAGGATGATCGCCCACCGGGTGTCGAGGAGACCGAGGTTCTGGACGACGAGATACATCGGGATGATGCCGCCGGCGAAGAGCATCGTGAACACCACGAAGACCGTGATGCCGCGTCGGCCCCAGAAGTCCTGTCGTGACAGCGGATAGGCGATCGCGACCGTGAGCACGAGACTGATCGCCGTACCGGCGATCGTGTAGAACAGGGAGTTGCCGAATCCGGTGAGGATCGAACTGTCGCTGAGCGCCCGCTGGTAGCCCTCGAGGGTGAAGTCGATCGGCCAGAACGTGACCCGACCCGATGACACCGCGAGCGGATCGCTGAAGGAGCTGGCGACGATGTAGACGAGCGGCAGCAGCACCACCAGCAGGAAGGTCGTGAGCAGGATGTAGACGCCGGCCATGAACCACCGGTCGACCACCGGCTCCTTTATGCGCGTGGGCTTCAGCCCTCCTCGCGGCTCCGGGAGTCGTGATCTTTTCTTGCCGGGGGCTTCTTTCAGCATCGAGCTCACCACAGTCCGTTTCCCGTCAGTCGTTTCACGATCGCGTTCACGCCGAGCAGCAGCCCGAGGTTGATGACTCCGTTGAACAATCCGATCGCCGCGGCCTGGCTGAAGTCGGCGCTGAGCAGGCCGACCTTGTACGTGTACGTCGCGATGATCTCCGACTGCGAGATGTTGAGGCTGTTCTGCAGCAGGTACGCCTTCTCGAAGCCGATCGCCATGACGTTGCCGACGCCGAGGACGAGGACGATCATCGCGGTGGGCAGAATGCCCGGCAGATCGACATTGCGGATCTTCTGCCAGCGGCTCGCGCCGTCGACTCGCGCAGCTTCGTAGAGGGTGGGGTCGATCCCCGCCAGCGCGGCCAGATAGATGACGGCGGAGTATCCCATCGTCTGCCAGATGTCGCTGAAGACGTAGATGTGCCGGAAGAAGTCCGGGTCGCTCAGGAAGTCGATGGATCCCAGGCCGAAGAACTGCGTCACATGTCCGGCGATGCCCAACCGCGGCGACAAGAAGAGGATGGTCATCGAGACCACCACCACCGTCGAGATGAAATAGGGGGCGTACGTGACCATCTGCACGGTGTTCTTGAAGAACCTCAGGCGGACTTCGTTCAGTGCGAGCGCGAGGATGATCGGGATCGGGAAGCTCGCCAGGACGACGTAGGCGGAGAGCACGAAGGTGTTGCGGAGCACCGGCCAGAACATCGGATTGTTGAAGAAGCGCTCGAAGTGCTTCGTCCCGGCCCAGTCGCTTCCCCAGACGCCGTCGACGACGTTGTAGTCCTTGAACGCGATGATGGCGTTCGCCATCGGGATGTACTTGAAGATGACGAAGTAGGCGATCGGGACCAGTATCAGCAGATAGAGCTGCCAATGTCGACGCCAGCTGCGCTTCAGGCCACGCAACCCGCGGGGGTTGTTGCCCCGGTCCCGGAGTCTGCGGGTGACGCCGCCGACATCCAGGCCGACACCGGGCGGGCTCACCACGCGGACCTCGCGAGTCTGAGGGTCGAGTTCGTAGGAGGGGGAGTGGAACCGGCGATCAACCTGGGGCGGGTGTTCATCAGGTCTCCTCTCTGCTTCGATGCAGGCACACTTCACGATAAACGTCAGATCAATATGTGTCAATCGCTTCGCAGGGTCGAGCGCCAGCCTGTGCCGTGGCGGAGTAAGGTCGAGGCGGCGAAGAACGGCTCTGTGCGCCCAGTTTCCTTATTTTCTCGTGAATTCCGTCTGCTCTGTGCCGTGCGGCATCCGCCCCACCCTCGCCGACGGGCTCCCTGCGGGATCTTGATTCCGAGTCACCGAGGACCAAATTGATTCTATCTTTCGGTGAAATCGCATGCCCGGTGCGCGGCACCCCGTGAATCCGGGCTTCGGCGAGCGTCCAGGTCGTACCTATTCCCGTCTTGCCGCATACACTGGCCACGTGAGTGCTGAGACCGAAGACCTTCCGACGGGTTCCCTCTCTCGATCGGATCACGTCATCGACCATGTGAAGCGGATGATCGCCTCGGGCGAGCTGCGAGCGGGGGATCGGCTGCCGATCGAGAAGGAGCTCGCCGCGCAGCTGGGAGTCTCCCGTGGTTCGCTTCGGGAAGCCGTGCGTTCGCTGGCGACGCTCGGCGTGCTCGAGACGCGACAGGGCGACGGCACGTATGTCACACAGCTCGACGCGAGCTCTCTCCTGAGACACCTCGAGTTCTGGGCGGGCCTGCAGGAGGCGAACCAGTCGGTCGACCTCCTCGCGGTCCGACGCGTGCTCGAGACCGAGTCGGCGGGTCTTGCGGCAGTACGGCTCACCGAGGAGGAGTTCGACGAACTGGAGAGCATCCTCGCCGAAATCGATGCGGGACTGGTCACCGGCCGACTCGAGCCGGAGTCCTTCATCGACGCCGATGCCGCGTTCCATCGCCGGATCGCCGTCGCCAGCGGCAACGCCGCGCTGGCTGCACTCATCGACAGCCTCATGACTCGCACATTGCGGGGGCGACTGTGGCGCGCGATCACTGAACGGGACTCCCTCGGGGAGGCGCACGCCGACCACCGGGCCATCCTGGCCGCCCTTCGCACACGCGATGCTGAGCGTGCTCGCATCCGCATGGCTGCGCATCTGCTCGGCGTCGAGGTGTTCGCCGCCGATCACCCCGTCAAGAACGACGAGCCTCCAGCACCGCAGGGCTGAGCGGCCGCGAGCCGACGAGTACTTCTTCGGCCCTCGAATCCACCCAGTAGCTCCCGGTCGGGAACTCGTAGCGCTGGATGCTCTGCTCGAGCATCTCTGCACTGTAGCCCGGCTTCGAGGGCAGCACGTAGTGCCCGGCGACGACGACTGCGGGATCGACGAAGTGCTCGTGCAGGTGATCGACGTACTCGGTGAGGCGCTTGTCGAGCGATCCGGATACGGCGACGAAGTCGAAGATCGACAGATGCTGCACGAGTTCGCACAGCCCGACACCACCCGCGTGCGGGCACACCGGGACGCCGAATTTGTGAGCCATGAGGTACACGGACAGGATCTCGTTCACGCTGGCCAGGCGGGCCGAGTCCAGCTGGCAGAAGTCGATCGCCTCGGCCTGGAACATCTGCTTGAACAGCACGCGATTCATGCCGTGCTCACCGCTCGCGACCCCGACCGGGCTCACCGCCTTGCGGATCGCGGCGTGCCCGAGAACATCGTCGGGGCTCGTGGGCTCCTCGATCCACAGGGGCCGGAACTCCGCCAGCTCGTTGATCCAGTCGATCGCCTGTGGAACGTCCCAGACCTGATTGGCGTCGATCATGAGCTCGGCGTCCCATCCGACGATCTCGCGGGCCACACGCAGTCGCCGACGGTCCTCCTCGAGGTCGGCGCCGACCTTCAGCTTGAAGTGGCGGTAGCCGTCGTCCACCGCCTCTTGCAGGAGTGCGCGCAGCTTGTCGTCGGAGTAGCCGAGCCAGCCGGCGCTTGTCGTGTAGCAGGGGTAGCCCCCGCGGTCGGCCAGCTCAGCGATGCGCTGCTGGCGCAGGGGCGCCGAGGCGCGCAGGAGGTCGAGGGCCTCTGCGCGGGTCAAGGCGTCGGAGAGATACCGCAGATCCGCGGCATCTACGAGCTGCTCCGGGGTCATCTCGACGAGGAGCCGCCACAGTGGCACCTCGGCACGCCGGGCGGCCATGTCCCAGAGGGCGTTCATGACCGCCGCCATCGCAAGATGGACGACGCCCTTCTCGGGCCCGAGCCAGCGCAGCTGCGAGTCGGATGCGAGCTCGCGGTAGATCCCGCCGAGGTCGTCCAGCAGCGAGTCCACATCTCGGCCGATCAGCGGCTGGGCGCGCTGCCTGGCCGCCTCGGCGCACAGGTCGTTCCCGCGCCCGATCGTGAAGGTGAAGCCGTGACCGTGCAGGTCGCCGTCGGTTTCCAGGATGACGTAGGCGGCGGAGTAGTCGCCGTCTTTGTTCATCGCGTCGGAGCCGTCGGCCTCAAGCGAAGTGGGGAAGCGTATGTCGTGCACGCGCACGCCGGTGATGACCGCCATCAGTCGTCCCTTCTTGCTGGCGATAGAGCAAACATCATTCGATCTATCCTTGTTTCGCGGAGAGTTTCTCTCCACGGCGAACGGAGCGTCGTCCGAACGCTCGAACCGCGCTTTCATTTGATTTCGTCGATGTTTCGCCGTCTTGGAGCCTTCCGGTTCCCCGCCACCACGAGTGCGACTGCTCCAATGCTAGCGGCATTCGGCCGATAAACATCAGATGTTTACACAATCTCGCCGCGATGCTAGCGTGGCGTCTCGTCGACGGAGAAGGAGACCGGGATGCACCGTGAGGTCTATTCGCAGCCGTGGGAGTACCGGGATCTCACCACGGGAACACCAGGGGATCTCCGCCCGGTGGTCGTCCCTCACGACGCCGTGCTCGCATTGCCGCGCGTCGCGGACCCCCGTCAGATGGCCTCGGGATACTTCCCTGGTGGGAAGTGGGAGTACCGCACCCGAATCTTCGCTCCCGCGCACTGGCGAGACCGGCACGTCGTCCTCGAGTTCGAAGCCGTACACCGCTCAGCCGTGGTCTTCGTGAACGGAGACCTCGCGGGGCGCCAGCCGTCCGGAAGCACTTCTCTCGTGGTGGAGCTCGACGCGTTCCTGCGATACGGCGTCGAGAACGAGGTCGTGGTCGAGACTCGTGCCGACCGCGACGCGCGATGGTACACGGGAGGCGGGATCATCCGACCCGTGCACATCGTCGTGGCCCCCCGGGCGCACATTCCGCTCGACGGCGTCGTGGTGACCACTCCGGAGCACGATGCGGAGTCGTCCCTCGTGCAGATCATGACGACTGTGCGCAATCTCGCACCCGTCCCCGTCGTGCGGTGGCTGGAGACGAGCCTCTCGAGCCCGTCGGGTGACGTGGTCGGCGTGGACAGGGCCAGAGTCAGCGTGCCCGCATGCGGTGAGGTGCAAGTCAGTCAGCGCATTCTGGTGGACGCGCCTCGGCGCTGGTCCGTGGACACCCCGGAGCTGTACCGCGCGACATCGCTTCTCACCTCGGGTGCGGGGGACGAGACCCAGGCGGATCGGAGCGACGTCGTCTTCGGCATCCGCTCACTTCATCTGGACCCCCGACGCGGCCTGCGGGTGAACGGTCAGCCGGTGAAGCTGCGCGGCGCCTGCGTGCACGCCGACAACGGGGTCATCGGCGGGGCGACGTTCGACGCCGCAGAGGAGCGTCGGGTCGCGATCCTCAAGTCCGCCGGGTTCAATGCGATCCGCAGCGCCCACCAGCCCATGAGCAGGGCCATGCTGGACGCCTGCGATCGGATCGGGATGCTCGTGATGGACGAGCTCACCGACGTGTGGACGAAGGCGAAGGCGCCCGAGGACGGCTCCGACGTGTTCCTCGACCGCTGGCCGTCAGACCTCGAGGCGATGATCCGCAAGGACAGAAACCATCCCAGCGTCATCATGTACTCGATCGGCAATGAGATCCCCGAGGCGGCGACGCGATCGGGCAGCGAACTGACCAGAGCCATGGCGGCGGCGACCCGCGCGCTGGACCCGACGCGCTACGTGACGGCGGCCGTCAACGGCGCGCTCTTCGTGATGGATGGCGCGGTCGATGTCGATCCCGAGCGGCTGAGCGGCGCGTCGCTGGATGCGGTGGCCGAGATCAACGCCCGCTCGATGAGCCTCGAGGACCGTATGAGCGCTCTGGCTCTCACGGATGCCGTCGCCGAACTCACGGAAGAGGCCTACGGAGCGCTCGACATCGCCGGGATGAACTACCAGGACGCCCGTTACGT
The DNA here is from genome assembly GCF_044987465.1 of Microbacterium sp. ZW T6_19. Classification (NCBI taxonomy): domain Bacteria; kingdom Bacillati; phylum Actinomycetota; class Actinomycetes; order Micrococcales; family Microbacteriaceae; genus Microbacterium; species Microbacterium sp. ZW T6_19. The sequence goes on from NZ_JBJDRH010000006.1 coordinate 163,304, forward strand.
GCTCGATCACGAGCGGTACCCGAATCGGGTCATCGTCGGATCGGAGACCTTCCCGACCCGGATCGACCGTCTGTGGGGCCTGGTCCTTGCCAACCCGCACGTCATCGGCGATTTCACGTGGACCGGCTGGGACTATCTCGGCGAGCCGGGCCTGGGACGCATGCACTACCGGGACGGCGAGCCAGGCGGGGGAGCGCTCGGCGCCTACCCCTTCCTCATCTCGTTCGCCGGCGACATCGACATCACGGGCGAACGACGCCCCGCGTCCTACTTTCGTGAGATCGTCTTCGGCCTGCGCTCCGAACCTTTCATCGCTGTGCGGAGACCGCACACCCGCGGCCGTGAGATGAAGGCCGCTCCGTGGTCGTGGACGGACAGCATCCCCTCCTGGACGTGGCCGGATGCCGGCTCGGACCCGCTCGAGGTGGAGGTCTACAGCGACGCGGCAGAGGTCGAGCTGTTCGCCGCAGGATCCTCGCTCGGACGACAGCCCGCCGGCGTTGCGCACGGATACCGCGCGCTGTTCGAGGTGCCGTACGCCCCGGGCAGGCTGGAGGCCCTCGCCGTGCGCGACGGAGTGCCGACCGAGCGGACGGTGCTGCGGACGGCCGGAACCGACCGTCGTCTCGCGCTGAGCGCAGAGCTCTCAGATCAGGATGCCGGGGGCCACCGGCTCGCATTCGTCGTCGTCGAGCTCGTGGACGACGCCGGGGTGCGGGCGACCGATGGCGACCTCGAGGTCGCGGTCGCCATCGACGGTCCAGGAGTGCTCCAGGGGTTCGGCAGTGCACGTCCCGAGACCGAGGAGTCGTTCGTGGACTCCCGCCACCGCCTCTATGACGGGCGTGCCCTCGCCGTCATCCGCGCGACCGGGTCGGGCCGCATCGTGGTGACGGCCTCGACGCCGGGCCTGCCGTCCGCGTACGTGGAGGTGCGGGCCGGCTGAGAAGCCGGCCCGCATCAGCGGAGCGTCAGATCCCCGTTCAGCGGCTGGCCCACAGAAGCCCCCTTTCGACGATCGTCCGCACCGGCGGCTCATCCAGCACGTCGAGCTTGTGACCGGCGGTGCAGACGAAGATCCGTCCTGCGCCCCACAGCCGCGTCCACACCACCGGCGTCGTGAACGGGCGATGCCAGGCGTCGAAGTCGCGGTGCACGATCTCGGTCGTCGCCAGGACGTCGTTGTAGGCGTCGGACAGCACCCAGTACTGCTCCGTGTGGAGGCGGAAGTCCTCGACACCCGACACGATCGGGTGATCGCGACGCTCGGGCACGATGTTCACGGTGAAGTCGAGGTAGTTGTCGGACTGCTCGCCCGTCCGTTCCTCCCTCGGCACCGCGGCGTGATGGGCGAACTGCCCGCCGATCAGCTGAAGGTAGTCGGCGCTGTTGCGATACGAATCTGCGATCCCGCCGTGCCATCCGGCAAGACCCGTGCCGGCGACGACGGCAGCGATCAGCCCCGAGAGCTCGTCGTCGGCGATGGTGTTCATGGTGTTCGCCTGCACCACGAGGTCGACGGCGGCCATGATCGCGGCGTCGGCGTATACGGCCGTCCCCTCCTCGACTCTGACCTCGAATCCCTCTCCTTCGAGGAAGGGGATCATCGAGTCGGTGGTCTGCACCGGCTCGTGGCCATCCCATCCGCCGCGTACGATGAGGGCCTGTTTCTTCTGTGTCATGATGTGGGCTTTCGTTTCAGTACCCCGCAGCCGGGGCGGCTTCGGGGAGGCGCTCGAGTCTGATGGTGCGCGGTCCGTGCGACAGATCGACCGACCGGGTGCTCCCCAGACCGGTCACCGAGACGACGTCGCCGTGGCGGGCGGCATCCGAGCCGGGCACGAGCGCGAGCGAGACCGTCGCGCCGTCGGCGTCCCAGGTCAACTGGTCGATCACGATGCCGCCGCGTGCTCGCACGCCGCGGATCGAGCCGGACGGCCACGACGCCGGCAGCGCTGGGAGAACCGTCAGCGATCCCGGCTGCGACTGGACCAGCATCTCGATCACGACGGCGGGAAGCCCGCCGCTCGCGTCGACGTTGAAGATCGAGTCGCCATCGTGCGTGGATACGGCATTGGGCCGCCAGAAGTCGCGGGCGAGGGACTCGACGCACCTCAACGCGGCATCCGCATCTCCGAGCCGGGCTGCCGCGAGCCCCAGTCCGACCAGACCGAACGCCATCTCCTGGCGGCCGTCGGGCCCGGCCCAGGGCCTCTCGTCTCGCCAGTCCAGCTTCCTGCGGATCGTCTCGAGCGCCGCCCCGCGGAGCTCGGGTGTCTGAGCCGCGGGATCCTCCTCGTACCAGAACGGGTACAGCTGCGAGACGTGACGGTGCGCGAGCTGCTCGTCGAAGGCCGGATCCAGCCACTCGGCGAACGTGCCGTCATCCGCGACACGGTACGGCGGAAGTCGATCGGCGAAAGATCTCCATGCGGCGAGGTCGGCGTCCTCGCCCAGCAGATCGGCGATCCGGATGCTGAGGCGAGCGGCGTCCCGGAACGCGGCGACATCCATGGTCGCGTCGACCGCGAGCGGATTGTTGCGGTTGGCCGGAGTGTTCTCGGGTGAGTACGACGGTGCGAGATGGAGGGTACCCGCGTCGTCCGTGAACGCGACCGATGTCGCGAACGCCATGACGTTCCGGGCGAGCGGCCACGCGTACTCGCGCAGCGTCTCGAGGTCGCCGGTCGCGCAGAACTGATCCCACGCGAGGCGCAGCACCCACGCGCCCCCGGCCATCCAGTAGAGGTGCGGATACGCCGTGGCGAAGTGATTGCTGCGGCCGTGCGAATCGAAGCGGGCGGGGAGCAGCCATCCCTCGGCGCCGAACACCCGCTCTGCGTTCTCGGCGTAATCCTCGAGGTGGCGGAAGATCGCCCGCAGATAGGACGTGAACAGCTCGGGGGTGCCGGATGCGACCAGGGAGGCGACACCGCCGTGCTGCACGTTGCCGTTCTGGGTCCAGTCGCCCGACCACGCCGGCCGTCGGGTTCCCTGCCAGATGCCGACCAGCGTGGGCGGCAGCACGCCGGTGGACGAGATGATCGTGTGCCGACCCGCTGCGAAGGCGAGCTCGAGCGCCGCGAGGACGCCGTCCGGTTCCCCTGCCCGTGCGCTCTCGAGCACGGCGTCGTACGAGACCGAGTCGGCCACGCCGCTGTACAGATCGAGGGCGGAGGCCGCGAACAAGGACGCGTGCGAGGCCGTCTCGGGCGCAGCCGCACCGACGAGTCCGCCGGACAGCTCTACGCGGATCGGCAGGCTCACGGCCACGCCGGCCGGGATCCGCACTCGCACGCCGCCGTCCGCAGGGTGCGGATCGAGATCGGCGGGTACGTCGACCTCGACCCGCGCACCCGTGGGCTGCCAGGGGCTCGGCGCGTGCTCGCGGACGAACGGGGACAGCTTCTCCGCATCGACGTCCACCTCGATCAGCAGGCGACCGCCCTCGAACGCGGGCTCGGAAGGGGCCAGGAAGACGCCGTAGTCCGTGGAGGGGTAGTCTCCGTTTCCCGGCTCGTCGGGGCCGAAATCGAGAGACAGCACGCCCATCACATCCTGGGTGGAGAAGAGCTCGATCGCCAGGCTCCCCGCGGCGCGGTCGGGAACCAGTGCGATGCTGTTCCGTTCGCCGGAAGAGGTGGACCATTCCACTTCGACGCGACCCGTCGTGAAGTCTCCGACCCGGCGGTAGGTCGACTCCTCGATCGGGTCGTCGGGCGTCCATGAGAGCGCCGCGACCGGCACGAACGGATCGGTCCAGATCAGCCGTCCGTCGTATCCGTCCTCCGCAGCGGTGCGGGAGGTGATCTCCGCCGCGGCATCCGTATCGCCGGCGACGACGGCGGCGCGGACGTCAGCGATCGCGGTGCTGATGCGGGGCGCGGCGATCGCCGAGTTCACGGGCAGGAAGAACTCCTCATGGCAGACGTGGACGACATGACGCGCTGGGGTGCCGGACAGCACCGCGCCGAGCGAGCCTGTGCCCGCGACGAGACCGTGCTCCCAATCGAGAGCAGCGGATGAGCTCCAGAACCCGGTTCTGTCGGACACGGCGTGATTCCTTCCCTGCGGACAATGCAACGGTTACGCGATCACAGCCTATCGAGAATCATCGAATGAATTCGCCTTCACGTTACATCCGCAGCTTCTCGCCACGCATCGATCTCGTCCCACAGGGCCTCCGGGATCGGTGCGGATGCGCGCTCGATGCCCTGTTCGACCTGCGGTCGATCTCGCGCGCCGATCACGACCGACGCGACCGCAGGATGCCGCAGGGGAAACTGGACGGCGGCGTCGGGCAGCGTCACTCCGTGCGTTCGGCAGATCTCGGCGAGACGCATCGCCCGCCTGACGAGATGATCCGGCGTCGTCCGGTAGTCGAACCGCGAGGCCGCGTCGACGTGCGCGCGACTCAGCAGGCCGGAGTTGTACACGCCGGCGGCGACGACAGCGACGCCTCGCTCCTGCGCCAGAGGGAGCAGATCCGCTTCCGCGGAGCGATCCAGCAGCGTGTAGCGGCCGGCGAGCATGACGACGTCGATGTCGCAGCGGCGCACGAACTCCGCCAGCATCGCCGATTGGTTCATGCCCGCGCCGATCGCCCTGACAACGCCCTGATCCCGCAGTTCCACGAGAGCGTCGACCGCCTCTGTGGACGCCTGCTCCCAGTGATCGTCGGGGTCGTGGAGATAGACGACGTCGATCCGGTCCAGCGCGAGTCGCTTCAGGCTCGCTTCGAGAGAGCGCAGGATCCCGTCGCGAGAGAAGTCCCAGACGCGGCGGTGCGTGGCTGCCACCGCGAAGTCGTCGTCGAGACGGTCGGCGTGCTCGGGGGTGGGCTCGAGGAGGCGTCCGACCTTGGTCGACAGGATCCACTCCGAGCGAGGGCGATCGGCCAGAAGTGCACCCACCCGCCGTTCGGACAGTCCGAGTCCGTAGTGGGGCGCGGTGTCGAAGTAGCGCACGCCCGCGTCCCATGCGGCATCCACGGCGGCGGCGCAGTCCTCGTCGCTCGTCGCCCTGTACAGGTTGCCGAACGCGCTGCCGCCGAGACCGAGCCGGGGGAGTGAGAGCCCCGCGGGCGAAAGTCGACCGTTCATGATCCTCCGTTCGCGCTACAGTGAATTCATCATATCTTTCAATGCCGCAGGAGTTGCCATGCGTAGCGTGTCGTACATCGGATCAGGTCGGGTCGAGGTCTCAGAACAGCCGGCGGCTGTCCCCGCCGCGCGAGAGGTGCAGCTGTCCGTGGCGTTCACGGGCCTCTGCGGCACCGACATGCACATCATCCACGGATCCATGGACGCTCGGGTGACGACACCTCTGGTGTTCGGACACGAGATGAGCGGCATCGTCGAGCAGATCGGGGCGGGTGTCGAGGGATGGTCGGTCGGTGACCGGGTCACGGTCATGCCGCTGCAATGGGACGACAGCTGCCCCGCGTGCCTTGCCGGGCATCGACACATCTGCCAGAACCTCGACTTCGTGGGGATCGACTCGCCGGGTTCTCTGCAGCAGCGCTGGAACGTCAGAGCCGAGTGGCTGATCCGTCTGCCCGACGACATGCCCCTGGACATCGCGGCCCTCGCCGAGCCGACCGCGGTCGCCGTGCACGATGTGCGCCGATCCGAACTCCGCCCAGGCGACAAGGTCGTCGTGATCGGCGGCGGACCGATCGGACTGCTCATCGCGAGCGTCGCTCGTCATCTCGGCGCCGAGGTCGTCGTGATCGAGCTCGCGCCCGCCCGGCGTGCGCAGATCGCAGAGCTGGGCTTCGAGACGCTCGATCCGCGCGTGACGAATCAAGACGCCTGGGTGGAGCGATGGACCGGGGGCGCAGGGGCGGATGTCGTCTTCGAGGTCTCCGGTGCGGCCGCCGCGGTGCTGGGAGCGACGTCGCTGGCCAAGGTCCGCGGAACGGTCGTGGTGGTCGCGATCCACCCGACTCCGCGCCCGATAGACCTGCAGCGGGTGTTCTGGCGCGAGCTGCGCCTGCTCGGCGCACGCGTCTACGAGCGTCGCGACTTCGATACGGCAGTCGGACTGCTCGCGGAGGGAGCGATCCCGACAGAGTTGCTGATCACGAAGATCGTCCCGCTCTCGCAGGTGCAGTCGGCGTTCGACGACCTGGAGCAGGGGAATGCGCTGAAGATCCTCGTCGACGTGGGGGCCGGCGAGTGAGCGGCCCGTTCGACCTCACTGGACGGCTCGCCGTCGTGACGGGAGCATCCCGAGGCATCGGCCGCGCGATCGCCGAGTCGCTCGCCGAAGCGGGGGCTGACATCATCGCGGTGAGCGCGTCCATCGACCCGACGCGAAGCGCGGTGGGGGATGCCGTGACCGCACGCGGACGCGCGTTCGAGGCATTTGCCTGCGACTTCGCGGACCCCTCCTCAGTCGCCGCACTCGGCGCCCGGCTCCGGGACCGGCCCGTGGACATCCTCGTCAACAACGCAGGCATGATCCGTCGCGCCCCCGCTGCCGAGCACCCGCTCGAATGGTGGGACGAGGTCATCCAGGTCGATCTGTCGAGCCAGTTCGCCTTCACCCAGGCCCTCGCGCGCGGCATGCTGGAGCGTCGGCGGGGAAAGATCATCTTCACCGCCTCCCTGCTCGCCTTCCAGGGAGGCATCAACGTGCCCGGTTACGTAGCGGCGAAGTCTGCGATCGCCGGCCTCACGAAAGCATTGTCGAACGAGTGGGCGGCACACGGCGTCACCGTCAACGCGATCGCTCCCGGCTATATCGCCACCGACAACACCCAGGCGCTGCAGGACGACCCGGAGCGCTCTCGGGCGATCCTCGAGCGCATCCCGGCAGGGCGATGGGGTGCGGCATCCGACATCGGCGGGGCCGCGGTGTTCCTCGCCGCACCGGCATCCGACTACGTGTCGGGAGTGATCCTGCCGGTCGACGGAGGATGGCTCGGGCGCTGACGTCACCGAGTCCATGTTCGGGGCGCGCCCTGCGGCCCCTGTCCTCGTGATGGAGGACGGCGAGCGGTGGTCAACGTCGGTTCGCGGTTCCCGTCGTCGGGAAGGGCATCGGGAGGCTCCCGCCCTTGTCGATCATCGCGAGCTCGACACGCGAGGAGACGCCGAGCTTGCGGAACACCGCGTGCAGATGGGCGGCGATCGTCTTCGGCGAGAGATACAACTGAGCGGCGATCTGCTTGTTGGTGAGTCCCTCTGCGACGAGCGCCGAGATCCTCTGCTCCTGTGGTGTGAGCGCCTGGCCGAGGTCGGGGCGCGCACGAGGCGAACGCTCGCCGAGGGACTGCAGGAGGCGACGCGACTGGTCGGCCCAGGCGCGCGCTCCCAAGGCGTCGAGACGTGCGCGCGCCTCCTGCAGCGCCGTCGCCGCGTCCGCGGTTCGACCGATCCTGCTCAGCCGTTCGCCGCGATCGAGCACCGCGAGTGCCACGAGCAGCGCAGGAGCATTCCGTCCTTCTCGCGTGAGCGCGAGCAAGCGGCGCTCCACATCCTCGTCCGCAGCCAGGATGCTGTCCGAGAACGCGAGTCCCCACGCCAGCAGGTCGCCCTCGACGAGGCTGCCCAGATCACGCATCCGTTCGACGACGACGGCCGCGTCCTCCGCTCGTCCTGACCTGGCCGCGGCGAACACGTAGAACGGCAGCGCGAGCATCGCCCACGATCTATGGTGCGCGGCATCCTCCGGATCGACGACCCGAGAGAAGCGCTGGTCGGCGTCGGCGAACCGTCCGGCAGCGCTGAGACTGATCCCCTCCGCGATGAGGGTCTGGACGAGGAAGGGGTTGTGCGGGAGGGCGAAGGCCGCGGACGGGAATTCACGGGCGAGCGCCGCGCCGTCGAAGCTCCCGCTCATCACTCCCTCTGCGAAGCCCTGCAGGACCGCCGCAGTCAGACCGATGAACGACTCGCCCGTCTCCTCCGAGATCTGGCGCGCCTCCAGCCCGGCCATCAGGGAGCCTCGAAGGTCCCCCATGATGAAGCGGCTGCCGATCAAGCTGGTGAGGGTGATCGCGAGGAGCGACAGCTCGCCCTGCTCACGGAGTTCGTCGGCCACACCCGACAGGACTTTCTCAGCGTCGGTCTGCATGCCGGCGGCGCCCAGCGCGAGACCGAGGAGACGCCTGCGCTCGGTCGAGGCGAGCTCTGACGGATCGATCGCCAGCGCCGCCCGCCGTACCCGGCCCGCGTGCTCCTCCGGACTTCCCCACGACATCAGGAACAGCATCCGCGGGTCTGCGTCTTCGACGCCGTAGCGGGACGCCTGCTCGATGAACCGATGCCAGGGCAGACCCGTCGGCGTCGACCCCCAGAAGTGGAACGCCATGGTGAGGAGGGTGTCGATGGCTCGTTCGACGTCGCCGGCGCGAGCCATGTCGTCGACGATCTCGAGGCCGGTCTCCACCTGGCCGTCTCGCCCGGCGCCGGGGAGCAGATGCCTCACCCACGCCAGTCGCGCGCGGACCGTGTCGTCGGCGTCGCCGGATTCCAGTGGATCGATGATCGCCGAAGCGGCGTCGAGCCGTCCGGCGTCGAGTGCGATCTCCGCGGCGCGCGTGCTGCGCCGCACGCGTGCGGATCTGTCGACGCTCAGATCGGCTGCGCGTTCGAGCGACGAGATCGCGGCAGAGACGTCGCCGGTGCGGCGTGCCCGCTCTGCGCCTTCCTCGAGCGTCGCGGCGAGATGCTCGTCAGGTCCCGTGGAGGCGTTGGCCAGATGCCAGGTCCGCTGGTCGCTTCCGGGGCGCAACGCGGCGGCGATCGCCAGGTGGGCTCTGCTGCGTTGGCCGGGCGTCGCTGCCGACAGCACGGCTGCCCGTACCAGCGGATGCGGGAATCGGATGGTCGAGCCGTCGGAGTGCAGCAGATGCTCGGTGATGATCGCGTCCAGCGCCGTTTGGAGATCGTGCACGCCCGTGAGGCGCGAGGTCGCGTCCAGGATCTCGCTCGCGGCGCCGTCGGCGCTCAATGCCGCCACGTGCAGCAGCGACCGCGCGGCCTCATCGAGATGGTTCACACGAGCGGCGAAAGCGGCGGTGAGCCGTTCTGACAGGGGGAGCGCGTGGTCACCGGGTGCGGCGAGCTCCGGTCGCGTGGCAAGTTCGGTCAATGCGAGCGGATTGCCCCCGGCGTAGGCGAGCACGTCGCGGCGCTGCCGGGGTGTGAGACGGCCGCCTGCGTCGGCGAGCACCTGCAGTGAATCGGAGTCGTCCAGGGGGTGCAGCGCGATATGGACACCGGCCGGGAAGACTCCCGTCGCCTCGGCGGCACGCTCCGCGACGACGAGCGCGATCGATTCGGATGACAGACGGCGTGCGATGAACGCCATCACCTGTTGTGAGCCGGGATCGAGCCACTGCGCGTCGTCGACCGTGATGAGCAGCCCCTCGGCGGATGCGGCGTTCGACAGCACGGTCAGTGCGCCGAGCGCCACCAGGTAGACGCTCGGCGTCTCCCCGTCGGCCTCGCCGAAGGCCTGCCGCAGCGCCTGCTGCTGCGGCGGGGGGAGCTCTGCGATGGAGTGGCGGAACGCGAAGAGGAGCTGGTGCAGCGCAGCGAACGGCAGCTGGGACTCCGCCTCGGCCGCCGTCAACTCGAGCACGCGCACGCCCGCCGCCCTGGCGTGCTCGGCGACGTCCCCGATCAGGGTCGTCTTGCCGATGCCCGCGGGGCCGGTGATGAGGACCGATCCGCCGGAACGGTGAAGGTCCGCGACCAAGCGCTGCAGGGCGCTGACTTCATCGCTGCGGCCGACGATGCGGGGGGACTCAGGCACCAGAACATGATGCACTGCATCGAGCCCGATCGCGTAACCGGCGTCGGGCCGAAAAGTTAGGTCATCGATTCCCGTGATCTAGGTACGCCCGGGCGGTCCGCCGAACGCACCCGGCGCATAGCGTCTAAGAGGAGCAGGATCACCGATCCGCTCCTCTCGCAACGGCGCCGCATCAAGCCGTTCGCGGCGGGACACGGCGCCTCGACCATTCGAAAGAGGCAATCATGACCACGCCGACCATCGTCCTCGTCCACGGCGCATTCGCCGACGCCGGCAGTTGGGCGCCGGTGACGCGCCAGCTGCTCGACCAGGGGCACGCGGTTCTCGTTCCTCCTGTTCCGAACCGATCGCTGTCCGGCGACGCGGAGTACATCCGACGCTTCGTCGAGCAGATCGAAGGTCCTGTACTGCTCGCGGGCCACTCCTACGGTGGCGCCGTCATCACGGTTGCCGGTGCAGCCGAGAACGTGGTCGGTCTCGTCTACGTCTCGGGGTACGCGCTCGTCGAGGGCGAGAGCCTCGGCCAACTGCAGGGCGGATTCCCCGACTCCGACCTCGCGGCGAACCTCGTGTATCAGCCGTACACCCTGCCCGATGGCTCGGACGGCACCGACGTGTCCGTGAAGATCGACGCCTTCCCGGCCGTCTTCGCCGCCGGCGTGGACGTTCGCACTGCCGAGGTCTTCGCGGTGTCGCAGCGCCCGCTCTCCGCGCTCGCCTTCGGCGAAGCCGCTTCGGTGGCAGCGTGGCGCACGAAGCCCGCGTGGGGCATCGTCTCGTCCTCCGACCACACCATCAACCCCGAGGTCGAGCGGTTCGGCTATCAGCGCGCAGGCGTGCGCGCCGTCGTCGAGATCGACGCTCCTCACCTCGTCATGCAGACCCACCCCGTCGAGGTCGCGAAGGTCATCACCGACGCGATCGCCGAACTCGACTGACCCTCTCGAACAGGAGACCGCCATGAGCGCCAACCCCCACGACATCGCCCTCGAACCCGCCGCCCAGTCCTTCGTGGAAGCCACCGCGAACCCGCCCTACCTCTACCAGCTCACCCCGGAAGACGGCCGAAAGGCCGTGGACGGGGTGCAGGACGAACCCATCTGGAAGCCGCAGGTCGACGAGGAGTGGATCACGGTCGACGGTGGCCCCACCGGGACCGTTCCCGTACGTATCGTCCGACCCGCGGGCGCAGAAGGCACCCTCCCCGTCATCCTGTACACGCACGGCGCAGGCTGGGTCTTCGGGGACGCGCACACGCACGACCGGCTGGTGAGGGACCTCGCGGTCGGCACGGGAGCGGCGGTCGTGTTCCCGGAGTACGACCGAGCCCCTGAAGCGCAATACCCCACGCAGAACGAGCAGTCCTACGCCGTCGCGCGCTGGGTCGCGAACGACGGCTCGCAGAAGGGTCTCGACGGAAGTCGCCTCGTCGTCGCGGGCGACTCGGTGGGCGGCAACATGGCCACGGTGCTCACGATCATGGCCGCGCAGCGAGGAGATGTGGTGTTCCGCGCCCAGGCGCTGTTCTACCCCGTCACGGACGCTTCTTTCGACACCGCGTCATACGAGGAGTTCGCCGAAGGCTATTTCCTGACGCTCGAAGGCATGAAGTGGTTCTGGGATCAGTACACCACCGATGCCGCGGAACGAGCAGAGATCACGGCATCCCCGCTTCGTGCGACGATCGAGCAGCTCGCCGGTCTTCCGCAGGCCCTGGTCATCACGGGCGAGGCCGACGTGCTCCGGGACGAAGGTGAGGCGTACGCGGCCAAGCTGCGTCGAGCCGGGGTCCCGGTCACCGCCGTCCGCTATCAGGGCATCGTCCACGACTTCGTGATGGTGAACTCGATGCACGACACCCACGCGGCGAAGTCCGCGATCGCGCAGGCCGTCGCCTTCCTCAAGGCGGCGCTCGAGAACTGAGGCGAACGTCGCAGGCGCGGTCCCGACGGCGGGGGCCGTGCTGTGGGCAGGGGTCGCGAGCGTCTCGCGGCCCCTGCATCACGACCTTCGGGCGCGCGCCTGCATGATTCCCCGCTGTGAGGTGGCGAATCCGGCGAGGAGCTCGCGCAGGTGCTCGGCCGACGCGGCCGCTCCGAACACGTCGGTGCCGGGCTCGAGCATCGCGCCCGCAGCGAGGCGACCCGCCACGACCGGGTCGAAGCCCAGGTCGTCCACGATCCCGGCGACTGTCTCGACATCGGCCGGATCGTCGCCGGCGATCGCGATCGCCTTCCTGCCGGGCGCTCCGGGAGTGCGGGCCTCCTCCTCCAGGTCGCGGGCGCTCATGTGGTTGAACGCTTTCACGACTCGCGCTCGGCCGAGGAACTTCTGCACGGTCTCACTCGTCGAGGTGCGCAGGTCCGCGAGATCTGGTCGAAGGCCGTCGAGTTCCCACCAGTGGTTCATCGCGTCGATCACGAGTCGGCCCTGCAGTTGCGCCACAGGGAGCTCCCGATACCGCCCCAGCGGTATCGCGAGGATCACAGCATCCGATTCCTGCGCGACGTCGCCCGCCCACTGCGCCGTCGCGGTCGTCGCGAGAGCACCCGCACCGACCCGGGAGGGATCACCCGATCCGGCGATGCGCACGCGATATCCCGCAGAGACCGCGAGGCGCGCGAGCACCGTGCCCACGCGCCCCGCGCCGAGAATCCCGAGCGATGCAGGCCGTCGGTCGTCCATCCGGACAGCGTAGTCGCCGTCGGGCGTCGCGCCTTCCGTCGTCGCTCAGCCCGGAGAAACGGGATGCCGGTGGTACCGGGGCCGTGCCCGAGCCGACCTGTTGCCGTCAGGCGGTTGCGGCGAGGGGCGGCAGGTGAGGGATCTTGATCGGCGCGGCGGACCGGCTCGGCGGGTTGTGGAACCGCTGCACGTCGTCGAGAACCTCCTCGGCAGACATGTAGTAGCTCGCCAGCGGCAGGTCACGCAACCAGAGGACCTCGTATTCCACGGCATCCAGCTTGTAGATGCACGCGACGGTCCTGCGCGCATCGTGCGGGCCGTACTTGTGGTCGAGGATCAGCCACTCGGTGTCTGTGACCTTCCGGAGTTGGAACCGGGGATCGGGCATCGCAGACATCTCAATACTCCCATCGGTCGTAGCCAGAGCCGGCCGGCCGGAGGAGCGCACCGCGTCCGAGCGGGAGAACGTCACCGCCGGTCGACGGGCGTCCTCTGCCCGCCAGAGTTTCACCAGCATTATAAGAAGAAGAGCGGCGATGTTCAACGGAGCGCGGAGGGTTCATCCCGCCATCTCCTGCAGGCGGGTGAGCAGCTCCTCGCTGGTGTGCGTCTCCTGGTCGAGGTTGGCTTGCAGGAGCGCTGCGGCTTCTGCATGCACGGGGGTGACGGCGGTGATGAGGCTCTGATAGGCCGAGATCTCGTAGTGCTCATTGCCCAGGGCGCACGACAGCGCCACCTGGTCGTGAAGCGAGGCGGCCGACCGGTTGAGGAGCGACTGAGCCTGCTTGGAGATCCCCTTCGTGCTGGGCGACGGCGCCGTCGACTCCGGCAGCTCGAGGAGGGTGAAGACACGACGGAGGTTCTCGATCTGCTCCTTCGTCTCGTCCTGATGATGGCGGAAGAGCTTCTTGATGTCGGCGGATCGTGCGGCCCCGGCCAGCTCCTTGAGCGCGGCCAGAGAATCGTCCTCCATCGTCAGCGCCGTGCGGAGCTGGAATCGCAGGAGGTCCTGAGGAGATTCGAGAGTCGTCTGCGGCATTTCGCTTCCCTTCGTCGATGCGGCGACCCCACGTTATGAGGTGCGCCGGTCGTCCTCGAAGGGGCTTGATCTTCGTGCTCGCGGAAGCTAGAGGACCGCTATGGTTGCGTTATGGCCACTCTGCACTACGGCGCTGCGCACGTCCCGATCCACATCGAGGATCGTGCTCTCGCACACCTCAAAGTCGTCATCGCCACGAAGCTCCGCCGCCAGGAGAGCTTCACGCTGTCGTGGAAGCACCCGGTGGGCGAGCCCGGCGGGCGGTCGACCATCTGGATCCACCCGTCGATCCCGCTGCGTTTCACGTTCGACGAGCCGGAGCCGCCCAAGCTCAACGCGAAGTGGATCGAAGATCTCATGCACTCGGTGAACTCGACCGGGGGCATCATGCTCGTCGACGAAGTTCTCGATACGCCCCAGGAGTAGCTGACGCATCTGCGGTCATCCGCCTGAGTTTCCCGCAAGGCTCCTCTGCTCGATGAGCGGGCACGTGAACACGTCGCGCTCGCCGAGTCCCACCCGATTGATGTAGCGGACCACGATCGCGTAGGACGCGAACAGTCCGACCTGCGTGTACCGCACATCGTGCTCGTCGCAGTACGCCGCGACCACGGGTGCCGCCTTGCGCAGTTGCGGGCGCGGCATCGACGGGAACAGATGATGCTCGACCTGGTAGTTCAGGCCGCCCATCGCGACATCGAGGAACCTGCTTCCTCGGATGTTCCTGCTCATCAGCACCTGGCGGCGCAGGAAGTCCAGGGTCATGTCACGTGGCACGACGGGCATTCCCTTGTGGTTCGGTGCGAAGGCGATGCCCATGTAGAACCCGAAGAGTCCCAGCTGCACGGCGAGGAACACGAACGCGATGCCTGGCGAGAGCACGATGAACACCAGCACCAGATAGCCGATCATGCGGATGCTGAGGAACGCGATCTCCGCCCACCGGCGCTCGAGCCGCCCTTTTGCGACCACGCGACGCACGCTCGATGCGTGCAGCGAGAGGCCCTCGAAGAGGAGGATGGGGAAGAACAGGAGCCCCTGATGCGCCCGCAGCCAGGCGACCGGCGGGCTGTGACGCCGAGCCGCCGTCTCTGCGGTGACCGCGATGACGGGGAGCTCGATGTCCGGATCGGATCCGAGCTTGTTCGGATTCGCGTGGTGACGGGTGTGCTTGTGCTGCCACCATCCGTAGCTCATGCCGACCAGGAGATCGCCCAGGACGAGGCTGATCCAGTCGTTCCAGCGCCCCGAGACGAAGATCTGCCGATGGGCGGCGTCGTGTCCGAGGAACGCGATCTGCGTGAAGACGATCGCGAGGACGGCGGCGGTGAACAGCTGCCACCACGTGTCGCCGATCCACACGAAGGCGATGAGGCAGACGGCCACCGCGAGCGGAGCCGCGATGAGTTTGGTCCAGTAGTAGCCGTAGCGACGACGCAGCAGACCGAGTCCGCGGATCTGCTGCGCCAGTTCGGTGAAAGCGCTGTTCGCGCGGACCGCGTCGTCGCGCGGGCGGGTGTGCACGGTCGGACGGATGCCGCCCATGATGACCTCTTCTCCGGCGTCGCCCTACGCGAGGACGGCACCTCCTTCTTCGACCCAGTCGTCGATGCGCGCGTCGTCGTCAGGGAGACCCGATGCGCGGCGGGGGATGAACGCCACCGATTCGGCGAGAGCGGCGACAGCGGCCGCCCGGTGCTGCTCCCGATCGGAGGCGTCCTGGAAGCGATGGGCCACGATCGCGCGCTCCTCCAGGAGGGTGGCGCTGATCTCGGCGAGTCTTTCCGCGATGACGGCGGCGAGGCCGTCACGAAGCTCCTCGAGGTTTGTGTTCGCGATCTCGAGCCTGCGATCCGCGACGTGCAGCTCGACCGTCGGGAACCCGTTCGCGGACAGATGGGCGCGCATTTCGCTGCCCTGGATCGCGGCGACCTCGTCGCGATCGGTCTTGCGCGTGAACACCGCTTCCACGGTGTAACGGTCTGGTGCGTCGTCGGTCATCAATGTCGCCGGAAGCGAGCCGATGAGGACGGATTCCAGACCCAGCAGTTCGGGGCTGAGCCCCGCGATCTTCAATTGTGCGTTCATGTGCTGACGTTACGCCGCCAAACTGGGTGCGCTCACAGCCGCGTTCGTCACTCGACCCCGAGAGATCCGAGGATGACCTCGATCGTGGCCTCCGCCGCGTCCTGCCACGGGACGCCGTCGAGCAGGTCTGCCGTGGCGAGGGCTGCGACACCGTGCACGGATGCGAAGATCACGAGCGCGCGCCGCTCCGCGTCTCCTTCGGGAATCTCACCCGCCGCCTGAGCTGCGGCGACGAACGCTACGACCATCGACATGCTGGCCCTGCTCCGTTCGCGCAGCTCGCCCGAAGCATCGAATTGATGCTTCGCCTTGTACATCACCTCGAGGATCGCCGGGTGCGCGACCGCGAAGCCGATGTACGCGAGACCCGCGGCGCGCAGCCGCTCGCCGAACGGGGCAGCCTGCTCCACGGCCGCAGCCAGCGCCTCGTTCATTCGTGTGAATCCGGCCACCGCGACCGCGTCGAGGAGGGCGGTGCGGTCGCTGAAATGGCGTGCGGATGCGCCGTGACTCACGCCCACGTCGCGTGCGAGCTGACGCAGCGACAGCGCGTCGACGCCTCCGGCGTCGATCGACTCCCAGGCGCGGTCGAGGAGCGCCTCTCGAAGGTTGCCGTGATGGTACGAGCGTTCGGTCACATCTGAACCCTATCGATCTAAGTAGACATTGACAACAATGCTGTCAGTGTCTACATTTGCGATCATGACCATTCACCACACCGGAACCACCGCCCTCGTCACCGGCGCCAGCTCGGGCCTCGGCGCCGAGTTCGCCACCCAGCTCGCCCGCCGCGGCGCCGACCTCGTGCTCGTGGCCCGGCGCGAAGACCGCTTGAAGGATCTCGCCGCCCGCCTGGAGCGGGAGCACGGGGTGCGGGCGACCGTGATCGCCCTCGATCTCGCCGACGCCGGCGCCCCGGCACGTCTTCGCGCCGCGCTCGACGAGCGAGGCATCCGCATCCAGACGCTGATCAACAACGCCGGCTTCGGAGCGAAGGGGGACTTCGTCGAGGCGGACGCTGCGCGTATGGCCGAGATGGTGCAGGTCAACGTGGCCTCGCTCGTCGGGATCACGCGCGAGTTCCTCCCCGAGCTGACTCGCGACGGCCGGGGCGCCCTCGTCAACGTGGCGAGCGTCGCGGCCTATCAGCCGTGCCCCGGCATGGCGGTGTACGGCGCATCCAAGGCCTTCGTGCTGAGCTTCACCGAGTCGATCGCGCATGAGACACGCTCGTCCGGTCTGCGCGTGCTCGCCCTGAGCCCCGGAGCGACCCGCACGGAGTTCTTCGATGTCGTCGGCACAGAGGCCGCAGCGGTGGGCCGCTTCCAGTCCGCGACCGACGTGGTCGCGCAGGCGATGGCAGCGCTCGATCGTCGGCGCACACCCGCGAGCATCGTGTCGGGTGCCGCGAACGCCGTGACGAGCAAGCTCGTCGGCCTCATGCCGCGTCGCATGACTCTCGCGATCAGCGGCCGGTTGCTGGCCGAGTCGGCGTGATGACGCGCTCCGAGGCCGTGCTACTCTCGTCCCGACCACACGGGTGCCCGAGCACGGGCTGAGATCTGGCTGATGCTGCCTGCGACCGTCGAACCTGTCCGGGTAATGCCGGCGTAGGAAGTAGGAGTCCTGTGAGCACGCTCTCCCGCGTGCGCGAACTCGCGCACCATCACGACGAAGAACACGGCATCTTCGTGCCCGTCACCCGCATCCCGCTGTCTGATTCACCGGGCGGAACCACCAACCCTCCAGTGGACGTGTACCGCACCGAGGGGCCGGCCTGCGAGCCGGAGGACGGCCTGCCGTCGCTGCGCGAGACGTGGATAGTTGAACGGGGTGACACAGGGCAGTACGAAGGGCGCGCTCGCGATCTGAACGACGACGGACGAGGGGCGGCGCGGCGTGGAGCTGCGTCAGACGAATGGCGCGGCACCCGCCGCCCGCCTCGGCGCAGCCTGAACGGCCGTACGGTCACCCAGATGCACTACGCGCGCCGTGGCCTGATCACGCCCGAGATGCGATTCGTCGCTCTCCGTGAGGGCTGCGACGTCGAGCTCGTGCGCGCGGAACTCGCCGCCGGGCGGGCGATAATCCCCGCGAACATCAATCACCCGGAATCGGAGCCGATGATCATCGGTCGCGCCTTCCTCGTGAAGATCAACGCGAACATCGGCAACTCGGCTGTGACGAGCTCGATCGCCGAGGAGGTCGACAAGCTGCGCTGGGCGACGAAGTGGGGTGCCGACACCGTCATGGACCTGTCCACCGGAGACGACATCCACACCACCCGCGAATGGATTCTGCGCAATTCGCCGGTGCCGATCGGCACAGTGCCGATCTACCAGGCGCTCGAGAAGGTCGACGGCAAGGCGCACGAGCTGAGCTGGGAGATCTTCCGCGACACGATCATCGAGCAGTGCGAGCAGGGCGTCGACTACATGACGATCCATGCCGGGGTGCTGCTGCGCTACGTGCCCTTGACCGCGAACCGGGTGACCGGCATCGTCTCGCGCGGCGGGTCGATCATGGCCGACTGGTGCCTCGCGCATCATCAGGAGAACTTCCTGTATACGCACTTCGATGAGCTGTGCGAGATCTTCGCGCGCTACGACGTCGCGTTCTCGCTCGGAGACGGGCTGCGGCCGGGATCGATCGCCGACGCCAACGACGCGGCGCAGTTCGCCGAGCTCGACACGCTCGCCGAGCTCACGGCGCGAGCGTGGGCGTTCGAGGTCCAGGTGATGGTCGAGGGGCCGGGACACGTGCCCTTCCACCTCGTGCGCGAAAACGTCGAACGTCAGCAGGAACTCTGCCATGGCGCGCCGTTCTACACCCTTGGACCGCTCGTCACAGATGTCGCGCCAGGCTACGACCACATCACGTCGGCGATCGGGGCGACCGAGATCGCTCGCTACGGCACCGCCATGCTCTGCTATGTCACGCCGAAGGAGCATCTGGGACTGCCGAACAAAGACGACGTGAAGACCGGCGTGATCACCTACAAGATCGCGGCCCACGCCGCCGACCTCGCGAAAGGTCACGCGGGTGCCCGCGACCGCGACGACGCTCTGTCGAGGGCGCGGTTCGAGTTCCGCTGGCGCGACCAGTTCGCGCTGTCGCTCGATCCCGAGGCGGCCGAGGCCTTCCATGACGAGACGCTGCCTGCAGAGCCGGCGAAGACCGCGCACTTCTGCTCGATGTGCGGTCCGAAGTTCTGCTCGATGCGCATCTCGCAGGACATCCGCGACCGCTTCGGCGGCGTCGACGAGCAGACGGCGATCGCCGGCATGCAGCAGCAGGCGGACGCGTTCCGGGAAGCGGGCGGAACCGTGTACCTCCCGGCGCCCGCCTTGCGCGAATGACGCGGCGGCGCGCATGCCAGGATGAGCGGATGCCGCCGCATCCGCTCTCCACGCCTCCACCCGTGCTCGGGCCGGTGGTCGACGGGCAGACGCGGTGCGTCCACTACCGCACGGAGCTCGACATCGTCGCGATCCGCTTCGCGTGCTGCGGCGACTACTATCCGTGCCATCTGTGTCACGCCGAGGTCGCCGGACATGACAGCTCCCCCTGGCCGATCGAGGCGAGGAGCGCGCGCGCCGTGCTGTGCGGCGTGTGCGGCGACGAACTGTCCATCGCCGAGTACCTCGAGGTCACCGCCTGCCCGTCGTGCGCGTCGAGCTTCAACCCCGGCTGCGCACTGCATGCGCACCTCTACTTCGAGGTGGAGCCGTCTTCGCGAGAAGGCGCCTTGCCCGTCGTGACGACTGTCTCGGCCGCGAGGTCTCCCACAGCGCCTTCGTCGTCGACGTAGTACACCTCGAGCGTGTGCTCGCCCTCGGGCAGCGCGAGATCGAAGTCGACCGCCTCGTCCGACGCTGTTCCGATCGTCTGATCGTCGACGACGAGTGCAACCTCGGTCTCATCCGCGCCCCACACCGCCACGCTGATGCTCTCATCGTCTGCTGTGACGTAGACGATGACCGCGGTCGTCCACCAGGAGGACCCTCGGGCGGACATCATGTCGCCGACGTCTTCCGCAGTGACGTCGCCCTTCTTGTCGTGACCGAACGCGTTGCCTTCGTCGCCGCCAGGATCCTCGTCGTCGTGATCCCGACCGCGGTCGGTCTTCGTGAGGATCGTGACGGTCTTGTCGACCGCGTCTTCGCCGGGTTCTTCGACGACGGGCGCGACGGGGGTCGGGTTCGTGGTCGCTGGCGGTGCGACCGGAACGGGAACGGGCGCCGCCGCGACCGGCGCGGGTGCGGTGACCGCCGGCGCGGGCACCGAAGAGGGGACCGCGGGAGCCGGACGCGCAGGCGCCGACGCAGCCGGGGCGAGTGCGGCCGTCGCATCCGGCTCGGCGACTGGGCGCACGAACAGGCTGCCGCTGATCGACAGTGCGACGGCGGTGGCTGCGGCTACCGGCCAGAGCACGGGGGCGGTGTTCCCTGCCGCGTCGAGGGCCGGTTGCACGTGGGCCGGAAGTCCGGCCCATCCGGCGAGTCCGGTCGCCGCGGCCGCGGCCTGCTCGGTCGGGAACAGGGCGGGAAGGAGCACGAGTCCGGTGCCGCCGGCCAGCAGCGGGCCGAGCGACATCGCGCGCGCCAGACGCCTGGCCTCGCCGGCGGCGGATCTGCAGGTCTCGCACTCGTCGATGTGCGCGGTGACGAAGCGCTCCGACCGCGGCGCGAGGTCGTCGTGCGCGTAGGCTCCGAGCAGCTCGATCACGCGGGCGTGCTCGCTGCCGATCGGTGCGGTGCGCAGGTGCGCGCGGATCCACGCCTTGCGCAGGGCGTCTCGGGCGCGGTAGGTGAGCGCGGCCGCCGAGTTCGGGCGGATGTGCAGGACCTCCGCGATCTCCCGGGGAGGCAGCTGCTCGACCTCGCTGAGCCACAAGGCATGCTGCCAGCGCTCGGGGAGCGACCCGAACGCCTCGACGACGGCCGCCGAGTTCACCATCGCCTCGACGTCGATCGATCCGATCAGAGATGGCGGATGCTCGGCGTCGTCAAGAGGCATCGTGATCGGCGCTCGTCGAGCATGGCCCATCCAGGTGTTCTTGACGGTCGTGAGCAGGTAGGGACGGAAGCTGCGCTGCGGTCCCTTGCCGCTGCGGAGCTGCCGGAGGATGCTCAGGAAGGCATCGGAGACGACGTCCTCCGGGTCGGGGGGAGATGCGCCGAGGCTCCGGGCGTAGGCGACGGCGACGGGCGAATGCCGGCGCCAGAGCTCGGAGAACGCGTGGCGGTCACCGCTGCGGCTGCGCAGCAGCAGGGCGTTGTCCGACTCCGGGGCGTCGCGTGGTTCGTCCATCAGACCTCAAGGTGAGCGACCGGCTTCGGGTGCCGGTGAGCCGAGAATACCCCAGAGCGGTGACCGCACGTCTGCATGACCCGTGAGAAGAGAAGGCGGGTGGGGCCATGGGAGGAGGCCCCACCCGCGGGCCGCACATGAGGGGAGAGGCGGCCCAGACGTCGATGCGAAGGATTATCCCCAAGAATCGATCTTCGTCACACAAGCAAGACGCGCTCACGAACGGATCATGACGCGGGTTCCGGAAACTTTCTTCGAGATCTTCTCCGCCGGCGGTCAGCCGGTGCTCGTCAGCCACGTCGATGCGGCCGGTCGGTCCCTCTGCCACACGCATGATCCGGCTGTCGCCGGTGGGGCGTAGTCTCACCCCATGCCCTCATTCGGAACCCTGCGGACGCCCGTCGGCGTGATCGGCGTCGTCAGCTCGGGCGCGGCGATCACCCAGGTGACCTGGCGGTCGACGGCGCCGGTCGGAGCGGATGCCGGGCCGGACGCCCTGCTCGATGAGGCGATCGCACAGCTGCGTGAGTACTTCGACGGCGAGAGGCGCGATTTCGACCTGCCGATCGATCTCGGCGCGCAGACCGATGCGACCCGTGCCGTGCTGACGGCGCTGTTCGAGACGGTCGCGTCCGGAGACACCGTCACATACGGAGAACTGGCCGTGCGCAGCGGTACCACGATCCCAGCCCGCGGGATCGGCGCGATCATGGGCGCGAACCCCGTTCCGCTGATCGTTCCCTGCCATCGTGTGGTGGCCGGCGACGGCTTGGGCGGTTACTCGGGCGGCGAGCCGGGGCAGGGGCTCGAGACCAAGCGCTGGCTGCTCGAGCACGAGGGAGCGCTGCCGACTTCTCTGTTCTGAGCATCCGCTGCGAAGAAGAACGTGAAGCGGAATCGCGCGATCGAGGAATACCTGGTGTGAGCACAGACAGCGACATCTTCCGCCGATCCGAGCGGACACCGCAGGCGTTCGCCGAGGTGTTCGACCGGCACGCGGCGTCGGTCGAGTCCTTCCTCCGACGAAGGCTCGGACCGGATGCTGCGGAAGACGCCCTCAGCGAGACCTTCCTGATCGCCTTTCGCAGACGCGATTCGTTCGATCGCGCGTGGGACTCCGCTCGGCCCTGGCTGCTCGGGATCGCCACGCGGGTCGCCGCGCGGCACCGGGCGACCGAGGCGCGGCATTGGCGAGCGATCACGGCATCGATGGGCGGCGAGCACACGACCGAGGGCGGCATCGACGAGGCGGGGGTGCGCATGGATGCCGCCGCGGCGATCGCCGCGCTCGCCCCGCGCATCGCCGCGCTGTCGGGGAGAGACCGCGAGACGCTGCTGCTGCTCGCATGGGGCGGACTGAGCCACGAAGAGATCGCCCAGGCGCTCGGAGTGCCCGTCGGCACCGTGTGGTCGCGGCTGAACCGCGTCCGTCGCAAGCTGGCCCCGCCGGGGTCGCAGCTCACACGCCTCACCTGGATCGGAAAGGAGCTGGAAGATGGACGTCTTGGAGCTGGTGCGTGAGATCGAGAACACGCCGGATGACACCGCGGCGACCCGCATCGCCGCCTCACGTCGGACCCTCGTCGCCGCGATGGCGGAGCGACCGCCGCGCCGTGTGCGCCGTGGTTGGGTATGGGGAGGGGCGTTGGGTACGGCATCCGCAGCCGCCGCCGTCGCGACCATCGTGATCGTGGGGACCGTCGCGCCGGTCGTACCGGAGACGGCGTCCGCTGCCGCAGTCGCGGTTCTCAACGACGCCGCGGGAAAAGTGCTGGCGGGGACCGATCCCGTCGTCGGGCCGGGACAGTACCTGAAGGTCAGCGAGACCTACGAGCTGGTGTCGCTGTGGGATGCCGATGCGGATCCGGCGACCTCCGACGAGTACGTCGCAGGATTCAACACCTCGACCTTCGAGAATTCCGAGGGCGCTGTGCGCGCTCGCGGAGTGCGCGACCTGTATGTGCCGAGCGACCGCTCGGGGGACTGGATCCTCGATGACCGGTTCGTGAACGAGGTGCTCGACGTGTACGGCGATCAGGCCGCCCTTCCGGCCTATCAGCGGTTGGTCGAGTCCTACCCCGAGCGCGACGCCGATCCGGGCGGACTGGAGCGGCTGCCGGCGGGGCTGCAGTCGTGGGATCCGGAGACGACGAGCGATGACCAGTTCTTCGATCCGTTCCGCGAGTTCTACGACGAGATGCCACGTGACCCGGATCGGTTGCTCTCCTGGTACCGGCAGCACCTCTCCACATCGGACGACAGCGGCTACCTCTTCAGCTACATCACTCGCGCTCTGGGCACAGACCTCATGCCGGCGGATCTGCGCGTGGCCACGCTGCACGTGCTCGGGCTGCTCGGCGGCGTCGACGTGGCGGGGCAGACGGGCACTGTCACGACTCTCGAGCTGCGCACCCGCCTCGGAGAGGGATCGGATCTCGGCGAGGAGCACGTGCAGCAGGTCGACATCGACACGGACTCCGGTCGCATCGTCGGCTACCGCGATTCGTATCCGACGGGTCGCTCCACGCGCGTCGTTCCGGCTGACATCCCGTGGACGACGTGGGCGATCGAGGTCAGTGTCGTCGACGAGGCGCCGCAGCCGTGATGCGACACGGGGCGGATGCCGCGGCATCCGCCCCGTGTCATCCGCTCCTCGGCACCTGCGAGAATGGAAGTCCCGCGCCGATTCCGACTTGAGGAGCCCCCGTGCAGTACATCTCGACCCGAGGCGGCATGCAGCCGCTGCCGTACTGCGACACCCTGCTCGAAGGCCTGGCGACCGACGGCGGACTCGCCGTCCCGGAGGTCATGCCGACGGTCGACGGCGAGACCCTCGAGCGCTGGCGAGCACTCACCTACCCGCAGCTCGCAACCGAGGTTCTCGGCCTGTTCGCGACCGACATCCCGCGCGAAGACCTCGCGCGCATGACCGAGGCCGCGTACGCGCCGTTCCCCGAATCGGTCGTCCCACTGCGAGAGATCGACGGCGGCATCACGCTCGTCGGCCTCTCCGAAGGTCCGACGCTGGCGTTCAAGGACATGGCGATGCAGTTCCTCGGGCAGGTCGTCGAGTACGCGCTCGAGCGCAAGGGATCCGTGCTGAACGTCCTCGGGGCGACCTCGGGCGATACCGGCTCCGCGGCCGAGCACGCCCTGCGCGGCAAGGAGCGCATCTCGGTGTTCATGCTCTCGCCGCAGGGCCGCATGAGCGCCTTCCAGCGGGCGCAGATGTTCTCGATCGACGACGAGAACATCCACAACATCGCTGTCGACGGCGTCTTCGACGACTGCCAGAACCTCGTGAAAGAGCTCGCCGGCGACCTCGACTTCAAGCGCACGCAGCACCTCGGCGCCGTGAACTCGATCAACCTCGCGCGCATCACCGCGCAGGTCGTCTACTACTTCTGGGCCTGGCTGCGGGCGACGGATGCCGGCGGCTGGACCGAGCTGAGCATCACCGTGCCGTCCGGCAACTTCGGCAACATCCTGTCGGGCTTCTACGCCAAGCAGATGGGCCTGCCGCTGCGCCGTCTGGTGCTCGCGGCCAACGAGAACAACGTCCTCGACGAGTTCTTCCGCACCGGCATCTACCGCCCGCGCAGCGCCCAGCAGACTCTGGCGACCTCGAGCCCGTCGATGGACATCTCCAAGGCGTCCAACCTCGAGCGCTTCATCTTCGAGCTGGTCGACCGCGACCCGGCTCGTGTCGTCGGCGCCTGGCGCGATCTCGACGAGCAGGGCTGCGTCGACTTCACGGACGAGCTCGCCCGCTTCGAAGAGGAGTTCGGCATCGTCAGCGGCACCTCGACCCACGCCGACCGGCTCGAGACGATCCGCGCGGTGCACGAGGCATCGGATGACATCATCGACCCGCACACGGCCGACGGCGTCAAGGTCGCACGCGAGTACATCGAGTCCGGCGTGCCGATGCTCGTGCTCGAGACCGCGAAGCCCCAGAAGTTCGCCGAGACGATCCGCGAGGCGATCGGCGTCGAGCTCGACTACTCGCCCGAGCTGCGCACCATGCTCGAAGCCCCTCAGCAGGTCACCGAACTGTCCGACGATGCGGCCGCACTGCGCGCCTTCATCGAGGAGCACGCGCTGCGCTGACCCCGCGCACGTCGCTGACCCCGCGCACGTCGCCGAGACCCCCGTTTCGCGCCGAGACCCCCACGTATTCGTGTCGATACGTGGGGGTCTCGGCAGTATCAGGGGGTCTCGGCGTCGTCGAACGGTCGCCGAGGACAGGTCAGGTCGGGTCGCCGTTGAGCATCCAGTTCACGCCGAAGCGGTCCACGAGCATGCCGAACAGGCCGCCCCAGGGCGCCTCAGCCAGCGGCATCGTCACGGTGGCGCCGTCGGACAGGCCGTCCCACACGGCATGCGTGGCCTCGGCGGAGGTTCCGCTCAGCGAGACCGAGAACCCCTGCGGTGCCACGTACGGCATCGAGCTCGGGGTGTCCGACGCCATCAGGACCAAGCCGTCCGGCGTCGTGAGCTGCGCGTGCATGACGAGGTCGCCTTCGCTCGGGTCCTGGATCATGTCGGGGAATTCCGAGAAGACGTTGACGTCGAGATCGCCCCCGAGCACGCCCTGGTAGAACTCCATGGCCTGACGCGCGTTGTCGCGGAAGGAGAGATACGGATTGAGATTGGCCATGTCGGCTCCCGGTGTCGAGTGGATGCACGCGAGGGTTCCAGGCGGGCAGGCCCAGTCTGCGCCGGGTGCGTCGCCCCCGCAAGAGCCTCCGGATCAGCCGGGGAGCGCCTTGACGGCGGCGGTGAGCACCTGAGGAACGGTGGGCACACCCTCAGCGCGGAACACTTCGGCGCCGGCGTCGTCGCGGATCACGACGGTCGGAGTGAAGCGGATGTCCAGCGCCTCTGCGGCATCCGGATCTCGCGCCACGTCGATCTCCGTCACGGTCGCCCCCGGCAGGAACCGCGCCGCATCGGCGAGCACCGCTCGCGTGCGTGAGCACGCCCCGCAGAACGACGAGCTGATCAGGGTGAGTTCCATCGTCGCCTTTCGTGTCCGTGCAGGACTCCGTCTGTTCCAACCGGCCGCGGTCCGCCGATGTTCCCTAGGCCTGCGTGCCGGTCAACGCTCGGTGGGCGCGGTCCGCGGATGCAGGACGCCGGATGCCGCGCCGAGAGCCGCGCCGACGAGGGTGTCGACGATGCGCTCGAACGCGATGTCGAGCGAGCCGATCGTGCCCGTCGCGGCTCCCGCGAGCAGCAGCACCATCGGCGTGATGAAGACGAGCGCGAGTGCGTAGTGACGCACCACGATGATCTCGATCGTGAACTGAAGGACGCCCAGCAGAAGGGCCAGCAGCAGCCCGGACGGATGCAGCAGCACCAGCAGCGCGTACACGCCCGCGCCGACGACGGTGCCCAGCATCCGATGCAGCCCGCGCTCGAAAGCGGCTCTGCGTGCGGCGGCCACTCCGATCACTGCGATACCGGAGCCGACGACCCAGTACGTGCGCGTGGGGTCGATCACCAGACCGAGCAGCACGCCGATCACGGCCACCAGCGCGACGCGGAGCAGCAGCATCCGTCCGTCGGGAGTCAGCGTCGGACCGGGGAGCAGCGCACGAAGGGTTCGCGAGGCCTTGTTCCGCACCCGAGGCAGCACGAGCGGCGTCAGCGACAGGAGATACGAGAACAGGCATCCTGCGGCGAACGCCGCCACGTACAGTTCACCGCCGATGGCTCCGGAGCCGACGACGTGCGCGGCGAGACCGAAGGTCAGGACGAAGAAGAGCGGACCAGGGGGTCCGAGTCGGAACCCGAAGGCGAGCGCAGCGCTCGCGATCGCGATGATGGCCAGACCGGCGCTCGCGAGCCAGATCGCACTGGACGCGAGAGCGCCGAGCCCGGCCGCGGCGATGAGCGCCGCACCGACGACCGGCAGCACCCGCGCCCGCTCTACGACCGGCAGCGAGCCGTAGTGCAGCACCGTGAACGCGCCGGACGCCGCCAGATATCCGAGTGCAGGCTGGCCCGCGATCGTCATCACGGCGATCGGCATCGAGATGCCGAGCGCCGCCTGCAGCGCGAGCTGCCAGCGCGGACCGCGCGAGGGGGCGAAGGCGAACAGACTCACCCTTCCATCCTCGCAGGCGGGGGATACGATGGCGGGCGTGACCGCACCCCGCCCCGGCATCGCCGAGCGACTCTCGCAGATGATCCGGCTGCCGACCGTGTCGGCCGAACTCGGTGAGCGAGGCCTCGAGCCTTTCGAGTCGTTCGTCGCGCTGATCGCCGAGCAGTACCCGCTCCTGCACGAGAGCCTGGCTCTCGAGCGGCACACCGAGTTCGGGCTGCTGTTCCGCTGGACGGGAACGGGGGCCGGCGATCCGCTCGTGCTCATGGCGCACTACGACGTGGTCCCGGTCGACGAGAGCGACGAGTGGACTCACCCGCCGTTCGCCGGCGTGATCGCCGACGGCGTCGTCCACGGCCGGGGAGCACTCGACGACAAGGGCCCGCTGATCGTCGTGCTCGAGGCAGTCGAGAACCTGCTCGCCGCAGGCTTCACGCCTGCGCGCGACGTCTACCTGAGCTTGGGCGGCAACGAGGAGACCTTCGGCGATGCAGCCGAGGAGATCGCGCGGGTTCTTCGCGAGCGGGGGATCACGCCGTGGCTCGTCGTCGACGAAGGCGGCGCGGTCGTCGATGCGCCGTTGCCGTTCGTGCCGGGCCGTGCGGCGATGATCGGCGTGGGGGAGAAGGGTGTGATGACGGTGCGGTTGTCGGCGCGCGGCGACGGCGGTCACGCGTCAGCGCCGCCCACTCTGACGGCGGTGCGGCGGATCGCGAGAGCGGTCGACCGACTGGGCCCTCGCACGTTTCGCCCGCGGGCGTCGAAGGCGATCGGTCGGATGCTGACGCAGCTCGCCGCGCAGACGCCGGGTCCCGCACGGCACCTGCTGCGCCTGCTCGGTTCGGCGCCGCTGCTCACAGGCCAGGTGTTCGCGGCGCTGGGTGGCGAACCGGCAGCACTCGTGCGGACCACGGTGGCGGCGACCATGCAGACCGGAGGGACGGCGGCGAACGTGCTGCCGTCCGCAGCATCCGCCACCGTCAACCTGCGCATCGCTCTCGGGGAGACCGCGCAGCAGACCGTGCTGCGGGTCCGCCGTCGCATCCGCGACCCGCTCGTGTCGGTCACCGTCGTCGAGGCGAGCGAGCCCTCGCCAGAGTCGCCCACCGACAACGACCAGTTCGCCCTGCTCGCCGAGGCGCTGGCCGTCTCGCATCCGGGCGTCGCACCCGTGCCCTACGTGATGATGGCCGCCACCGACTCCCGGCACTTCCACCGCTTCGCGCCCGCGGTGTACCGCTTCGCACCGCTCGACATGTCGAATGCCCAGCGCGCGTCCATCCACGGAGTCGACGAGAACGTCGAGATCGCGGCGCTGGAGCGAGGAGAGCTGTTCCATCGGACACTCATCGAATCGCTCACCGCCCCGGAACAGGAGCAGCGATGACCCGCACCCGCACTCTCGGCACCCTCGCGACCGTCGTCGGCTTCCTCGCCTTCGTCGAGTTCACCAGCGGAGTGCTGCAGGGCTACTACACCCCCATGCTCACCGACATCGCCCGGCATCTGGGCGTGCACGACGCAGACGTGAACTGGCTCGAAGGCACTCAGCTGATGCTCTCGGCCCTCGTCGTACCCGCCTTCGCCAAGCTCGGCGACATGGTGGGCCACAAGCGGATGCTGCTCATCTCGACGGCGCTGACCGCCGCGGCCGCTCTGGTGCTGCCGTTCACCGACTCGTTCGAGCTGTTCCTCATCGCGTGGGCGCTGATGGGCTTCTACGTAGTGTGGCTGCCGCTGGAGATCGCCCTGATCTGGTCGCGATCTCGGCGCCTGGAGGGGCGCTCGTCGATCACGGCGAAGGCGGCTGGTCTGCTCGTCGCCGCGCTCGAAGGCGGGGCGATCATCGGCGCCCTCGTCGGCGGTGCGCTGATCGACGTGCTGCCGCTGACCGTCGTGCTGCTGGTGCCCGCACTCCTCGTCATCATCTGCTTCTTCGTCGTGCTCTTCGGGGTGAAGGAATCGCCCGAGCCGACCGGCGGCGTGTTCGACACGGTCGGAGTGGTACTGATCTCGATCGCCCTGCTGTGCTTCACCGGAGGGCTCGCCCTCCTTCGGCTCGAAGGAGGGCTCACGAACCCGTGGTCGTGGGCGGTGGTGGTGCTCGGAGTCGTGCTCGTGGTCCCGTTCGCGCTGTGGGAGCTTCGTCACCCCGATCCGCTCATCGACGTGCGCATGTTCCGCTCGCCGGCGCTCGGTCCGGTCTTTCTCACCGCCGGCCTTTTCGGGGTGAGCGTGCTGGGCGCCCAGGCGCCGCTGTCGACCTTCGCCCGCACCGATCCGTCGGTCTACGGCTACGGTCTCGGCACGACGGGCTTCGCCACCTCGCTCATCATCGGCATCTACCTGATCGC
Organism: Microbacterium sp. ZW T6_19; assembly: GCF_044987465.1. Taxonomy (NCBI): domain Bacteria; kingdom Bacillati; phylum Actinomycetota; class Actinomycetes; order Micrococcales; family Microbacteriaceae; genus Microbacterium; species Microbacterium sp. ZW T6_19. The sequence continues at coordinate 192,663 of NZ_JBJDRH010000006.1, forward strand.
CATGATCGGCGGCGCCCTGCTGTTCCCGATGGTCGCCCGCGCCGTCACCCCGAGACTGACCCTCATGGGCGCATCGGTGCTCGTCGGCGTCGGCTTCCTGATGTTCGTGCCGTTCCATGACGCCTACGCGCAGGTCATCGCGAACATGGTGGTCGTCGGGGTCGGTTCTGGCGCCCTCGTCGCCGCGCTCCCGGCGGCCGCGGCATCTGCGGCTCCCGCGAGCCAGACCGGCGTTGCGACCGGCCTCACGAACTCGGTCAAGACCGTCGGCGGCGCCATCGCGTCGTGCGTCTTCGGCATCGCGCTGTTGCACGGGGTGAGCGGAGCCGCGGCCGAGGGCACCGCAGGATCGTTCGCGGGCTACGTCACGGTTTGGGTCGTCTGCGGCGTCACCGCGCTCGCCGCCGCTGCACTGCTCGTGTTCGTGCCGAAAGAGTCGTTCACCGACCGTGAGGTCGTGGCCGTCTGATCAGTCGCGAGGGTTGTACATGAACTCCAGGCGGATGCCGTTGTCGTCCTCCACGAACGAGGCGTAGTAGCGCTCGCTGAAGCGCGGATACTCCTTGGGATCGCGCACCGCGCTCCAGCCGGCCGCGATCGCGATGTCGTGCATCCTGTCGACCTCGGCACGCGAGTCGACCGCATAAGCGAGATGCTGCCAGCCCACCTTGCCGTGCCGGTGCACGCCGTCCTCCCGGGCCGGGTACAGCAGCACCTCCGGTTCGTCGTCCTTCCGCCAGTAGGCGAGGTCTTCGGCGTCGTGCGCGCGGACGTAGCCGAGCGCCTCGAAGACGGGGTGGAACTGAGCGGATGCCGCGGGCACCGACTCGACGCTGATGCCGATGTGATCGAAAGTCGCCATGAGACCAGTCTCGCCCACCGTCGACCCGGGCACGGCTTCGGAGAGCGGATGCGGCGTGCCGCAGCATCCGCTCTCCTCGCGGCACACCGCTCGCCGTCTCCGAAGCCGTGCTCGGGGGACTCAGTTCCCCTTGACGTTCACCAGCTGGCGCAGCGTGTGCCGGATCGACACGAGGTCACCGGCATCCGCCATCACCTGGTCGATCGGCTTGTACGCCTGCGGGATCTCGTCGATGAAGGCGTCGGTGTCTCGGAACTCGATCCCGACCATCGCCTCACGCAGCTGCTCGTGCGTGAACGTCCGCCGTGCCGCCGACCGCGAGTACTCGCGCCCGGCGCCGTGCGGCGAGGAGTTCAGCGACAGCGGGTTGCCGAGCCCCTCGACCACGTACGACGCGGTTCCCATCGATCCGGGGATCAGCCCCGGTCGACCGGCATCCGCCTGGATCGCTCCCTTACGAGACACCCACACCTGCTTTCCGAAGTGCCTCTCGGACTCGGTGAAGTTGTGATGGCAGTTGATCCGCTCCTGCTCGTCGACCGCGCCTCCGAGGAAGTCCGACACCTGCCGCACGACCCGGTCCATCATCTCCTCCCGGTTCAGCAGCGCGAAGTGCTGCGCCCACCGGAGCTCCCTGATGTACTGCGTGAACTCCGGGGTTCCCTCGACCAGGTAGGCCAGGTCGGGGTCGGGGAGGTCGATCCACCATCGCTTCGCCAGCCGCTGCGCGATGACGATGTGGTGCATGGCGATCTTGTTGCCGACGCCTCGTGAGCCCGAGTGCAGGAACAGCCAGATGCGGCCCAGCTCGTCGGTCGAGATCTCGATGAAGTGGTTCCCCGATCCGAGCGATCCCAGCTGCAGTCGCCAGTTGTCCGCGTACTTCGCGGGGTCGAACCCGGCCTTCTCGGCGAGGGCCTCGAGCTCGGCGATCCGCGGCTCGGCGGTGGCCACGACCTTGCGGTTGTGGTGACCCGCCGACAGTGGAACGGCGCGTTCGATGGCTTCCCGCAGCGGGGTGAGGTCGCGTCCGTCGAGCGCGTCCTTCGTGAACTGCGTGCGCACGGCGATCATGCCGCAGCCGATGTCGACCCCGACGGCCGCGGGAATGATCGCGCCGAGCGTCGGGATGACCGATCCGACGGTCGCCCCCTTGCCGAGGTGCGCATCCGGCATCAGCGCCAGGTGCGGGTGGATGAACGGCATGCGCGCCGTGGTCTTCGCCTGATCGAGCGTCTTCTCGTCGATCAGCGAAGCCCATGACAGCAGCCGTGCGGAGAGCCTCTCCATGGTTCCTTTCCTTCTCTGCGGTTTCAGCCACAGGCCGGGAACTCATGAAAAAAGCCCCGGACCTGACGGTGCGGGGCAAGGGACAGCGGATGCTGTCACACGGCGCGCGCCGGAGGGTACGACTCGTAGCGGTCATTGCGCTTCTGATCGAAGGCAAGGACCGTGGGAAGCACGCGCATGGCGGTCATTCCGTCGTCTCCTCGGCTGAGTGCTGCGCCGGTCGGCACAGCTCTGCCACGATAGGGGAGGCTGGCTGGCGGTGTCAAGACTCCCGCGGCGGGTTGTACATGAACTCGAGACGGATGCCGTTGTCGTCCTCGACGAACGACGCGTAGTAGCGCTCGTTGAACCTCGGGAAGAGCTTCGGCTCGCGCACGACGGTCCAGCCCGCGCCCACCGCCACGGCATGAAGACGATCGACCTCCTCAGGGGAGTCGATCGAGAAGGCGAGGTGCTGCCAGCCGACGCGGCCCTGCACGTGCGGCTCGGTGCTCTCCTCGAGGGGCGCGAAGATGATGATCTCGGTGTCGTCGCCGTGGTGCCACGAGATCCCGCCCTCCTCCTCGGTGCCGAGCTCGTAGCCCAACGCCGTCAGCACGGGGTGGAACTGGGCGCGGCCGCGCGCGACGTCGGCGACGGTGATGCCCAGATGATCGACGAGTGCCATGCGTCCAGTCTCGCGGATGCTGCGGCCGATGCGCGAACCGTCGCCGAGAGCACATGATGTCGCCGAGTGCACGGGATCCGCGCGTTGACCGGCCGTGCACTCGACGGGATGCCGTGCACTCGCCGCACCACTGCGCAGATCAGTGCGGGGCGTGGTACTCGGCCTCGCCGCGCTTCCAGTAGCCCTTCACGACGGCGCGCGAGGTGTCGACGTCCCAGCGCTCGAGCAAGGCGCGGCCGGGCTTGACGATCGACTGCTCGGCGGCGATGAACACGAACGGGTCGGCGCCGGCATCCGCTTCGGTGAGCGCGTCGAGGCGTGCGATCAGCGCCGAGCCGGCAGCTGCGCTGCCACGGTGCACCCACTCGACGTCCACGGGGGCGTCGATGTCCACCTGGTGGTCGGCGTCCACCGTCTCGACGAGGATGCGGGCAGGAGAGCCCGTGGGGATCAGGGCGGCGAAGCGCCGGATCGCGGGAATGGCCGTCTCATCGCCCGCGAGCAGCCACGATCCGGGCGTTCCTTCGAGCACGGCCGAACCCCGCGGCCCGCCGACGCCGATGGATGAGCCCAAGGGAGCAGTCGCCGCCCAGCGCGCAGCGACCCCCTCATCTCCATGCACCGCGAACTCGACGTCGAGCCAGTCGTCTCCCCAGGCGAGAGGCGTGTACTCGCGGCTCGGGGACGCGCGCACCTCCTCGACAGAGCCGATCGGGCCCGTCGGGAAGAACAGCCGCATGTGATCGTCCGAGCCCAGAGAGTCGAACCCGGCCAGGTCGCTGCCGGTCAGGCGCACCCGCACGAAATCGGGGGCGAGCCAGTCGCGAGAGGCCAGGGTGACGATGCGGAAGCGCAGCTCGAGGCCACGACGCTCAAGGGAGAAGCTCATGAGGCGAGGCTATCCCGGTCAGCCATGCGGCGGCTCAGAGTTCGATGCCGTTGTCCTCGTCGTTCACGCCCTCATGGTGCCCACGGCGGGATTCGAAGCCGAGGAACCATCCGAACCAGACGATCACGGCGAGCAGCACGCCCAGCCACACGTTCTCGAAGATCAGTCCGATGATGACGCCGAGCACGAGGAGCCCGGCGGAGACGGCGACGCGGATGCCGGTGCGCGGAGCGGAGTTCATGCGATTCAGCCTAGGGGTCTCACCGTCGCCGGTGATCCTCGGGTGCGAGACGCGGACCGCGGCGCGGTTCGCGCATGCCGCTCGCGAGGATCAGCCGGATCACCCGCTGGCGCTGCCCGGCCCAGGGCGCGAGCAGTTCGAGCATGCCGTCGTCATCGGTGCGCGCGCCGGCGAGGGCGTAGCCCACCTCGTGGGCGAGGTGATAGTCGCCGATGCTCACGGCATCGGCGTCGCCGAGAGCCCGGATGCGGGTCTCGGCGGATGTCCAGATGCCGATGCCGGGAAGGCTCGTCAGAACCCTGTCGCGGGCCGGGCCGTCGGGTGAAGCCAGCAGGGCGCGCTCGATGCTCGCCCCTCGCTCGGCCGATCGTGCGATCGTCTTCGACTGCGAAGGCTCCACTCCTGCTCGATGCCACGCCCACGAGGGAATGCTCCGCCACACGGCGGGGAGTGGAGCCGCGAACATCGGCCGGGGCGTCGGCCCCGGTGCGCGCTCGCCGAAACGTGAGACGAGATGCCGCCACGCGCCGAAGGCCTGCAGGCCCGTGACCTTCTGCTCGATGATCGCGCAGGCGAGCGCGTCGAAGACCTGTCCCGTCCTGGTCAGGCGCAGCGAGGGGTGCCTGCGGGCGGAGTCGGCGATCACCGGATGCAGCGAGGCGTCGAAGCCGTCGTCATCGTCGCTCGCTCCGCAGAGATCGGGCACGGTGTCGAGCGCATGAGACGCACCGACTCCCCACGCCGTCGCCCTGATCTCGCCCGACGACTCGCGCAGGGCCAGGGTCGCCACGCCAGAGGGCGTCCGTACCGCGCGCCAGAGCACCGGTCCGTCGATCACGGTCGTCGGATCGTTCGGACCGCGGCGCAGCACGCCGACCGTACGCAGCAGGTCGACCGGTCTCGCAGGGCGGTAGACGGACTGGAGCGGGGCAGCGGATGCCACAGCATCCGATTCCGCACCCGCCGTCAACGTCATGCGAACACCCTACGCGGCGCTGCCGCCGTCGAGATGAGAGCCGCGTGCGGCAGTCGGGTCAGAAGCGGTCGGGCGAGGGGGTGCCGTGGCCGTAGCGGATGACGACGTCGGCGTGACGGTCGAAGCGGTAGCCGATTCCACGGACGGTGCGCACGATGTCCTCGTAGCGGCCGAGCTTGGCGCGCAGGCGACGCACGTGCACGTCGATGGTGCGCTCGCCGGGAGTCTCGTCGTCCTGCGCCTGCCACAGCGCCGAGACGAGCTCGCTGCGCTCGATGGTGCGGCCCTCGCGGAGGACCAGGTACTGCAGCAGCTCGAACTCCTTGTAGGTGAACGCGGCGGATTCGCCGTCGATCAGCACGCGCTTGCGCGAGATGTCGACGACCACGCCGCCTTCCTCGTCGGTGGTCTCCTCTTCGGCTGCGGCCTTGGTGCGGGCGATCGCACCCGGCTCCTGCAGGGCGAGGCGGACGACGTCGAGGTCGCGGCCTCCGGAGCCGTGCGGTGCGAGCGCCACGGTGGCGTGGGTCTCGGCGCCGGGGGCGAGTTCTGCGAGCGTGCGACGAAGCGCGTCGACGAGGAGGGGGAGGCTCACTCCGGCCTCAGCCGCCTTGATCTCGTCGAGTCCGACGTAGAGGGCGAAGCCGCGCGGTGAGCGGACGGCGGGCAGGTCTGCGGCGAGCTGCGCGGCGGAAGAGGCCGACTGGCGGACGGCGGTGGCGGCGGGACGCTCGAGAAGGGCAGTGTTCGACATGATGATGAGTCCTCGGGGACGTGAGCCGATGCGGCTCTGATGCGTTGCATGAATGACCGGGCGGAGCCGGAGAGATCGAGCAAGGGTGGGTGCTCGGAGACCCTGCCCCGCAGATCGCGAGGGGTCAGGTCAGGCGGGGTGGCTGTTCGTTCAGCGACACATTCGGCAACACATGCCAACGCGACCGGGCATCATCATCCCGGCAGTCCTGTTCGCCTCCTGGGCGGACAAAGGGCGTGCGTTGGTGGTCATGGGGGGATTATGTCTGAAGAAGTCACCGCGTGTCAAAACGACCCTCGCCCCACCCGGCCGGCGTAACGTTGCCGGAATGACCACCGAGAGTGCGATAAAGGGTTTCATCTTCACGGACGAGAAGGATGCCTCCCGCTACACACTGATGCATGACGGGCAGCTCGTGAGCGTGCTCGACTATCGTGACGACGGTCGGACGATCGCCCTTACGAGAGCCTTCACGATCCCGACTTTCCGCGGGAGAGGCTACGCGGCGAAGGTCGTCGAGGGGGCTGTCGCCGACCTCGAGACCCGCGGCGATCGGCATGTGATCCCGGTCTGCTGGTACGTCGCGGACTGGTTCGACGCGCACCCGGAGCACGCTTCACTTCTGCGTACACGATGATCTGAACTCTGTGACACTGTGTTACGGAACCGGCAGCGTCCCTCCGCCGGTTCGTGCCCTCGAGCGGCACGCCTCAGAGGGAATGTCCGAGGCCGTCCGTAGCGTGTGAGTATGCGAATCCTGCACACCTCCGACTGGCACATCGGCCGCACGTTCCATGGCAGCTCGACCATGGATGCGCTGGCCGAGGTGCTGGGCGCGCTCACGGTGCAGGTGCGCGACAACGAGGTCGACGTCGTGATCGTCGCGGGCGACGTCTTCGACTCCGCGACGCCGGCCGGGCCGGCGTACACGCTCCTCAGCGACACCCTTCTCGCTCTCGCCGATTCCGGGGCTCGGGTCATCGTGACAAGCGGCAATCACGATTCCGCCGCTCGCCTCGGTTTCCAGGCGCGGCTGCTGCGCGACGGCATCCATGTGCTGACCGATCCGCTCGCCATCGGCGCACCGGTGACGGTGGCAGATGCTGACGGCCCGGTGCACTTCTTCGGCATCCCGTATCTCGAGCCGGCCATCGTCCGACAGCACTTCCCTGCCGCCGGAGAAGGAGGCGCCGAGCTTCGCACCCAGGCCCAGACCATGGCGCACGCGATGAGCCTCGTGCGGGCCGGGATGGCCGAGCACGAAGGGCGTTCGGTCGCGATCGCGCACTGCTTCGCCGCGGGCGTCGATGCGACGGTCGGGCTCGAGCGCGAAGTGCGCCAGGGCGGTCTCGACATGGTCCCGCTCGAGGTCTTCGACGGGCCCGACTACGTGGCGCTCGGGCACATCCACGGTCGGCAGCAGCTCAGCGAGCGGGTGCGCTACGCGGGTGCGCCCCTGCACTACAGCTTCGGCGAGCAGGACAAGCCGCGCGGATCCTGGCTCATCGACCTCGATGCCGATGGGCTCGCGAACGTCGCCTGGCTCGCGCTGCCGGTGCCGCGTGCACTCGTCACCCTCACCGGAACGCTCGACGACATCCTGTCGGGCGACAACGTGGCCGCGCATGCAGAGCACTGGGTGTGCGCGGTCTACACCGACGCGCTGCCGCAGGCCGAGCCGATGCGCCGGCTGCGTGAGCGCTTCCCATACTGCGCGATGGTGCAGCACCAGCCCGCTGTCACCGGAGCAGCCGAGGTGCGCACGTACTCCGAGCGCCTGCGCACCGCGGTCACCGACACCGACCGCATCGAGGCGTTCCTCGAGCACGTGCGCGCGGGGCAGGGAGCGAGCGAACGCGAGCGGGTGCTGATCCGCGAGGTGCTCGACGATCGGGTGCGGGCCGAGGCCCTCGTATGACCCCGAAGATGCTCTGATGCGACTGCATCGCCTCGAGGTCGAGGGGTTCGGCCCGTTCCGAGCGCGCCAGTTCGTGGACTTCGACGCCTTCGCCGACGATGGGATCTTCTTGATCGCCGGGCGCACGGGGGCGGGCAAGTCGAGCATCCTCGATGCGGTGTGTTTCGGCCTGTACGGCGGTGTTCCGCGATACGACGGCGGCGAGAAGCGGGTGCGCTCCGACCACAGCGACCCCGACGAGATCTCAGAGGTCGTCGTCGAGTTCAGCACACCGGCGGGGAGGTTCCGGGTGACCCGGTCGCCGGAGTATCTGCGGCCGGCCAAGCGCGGCGGAGGCATGACGAAGCAGGCGGCGGGGGTCGCGCTCGACGAGTGGTCGGATGCCGGATGGATCGGCCGAGCCGCCCGCGCCGTCGATGTCGGGAACGAACTCGACGAGATCCTTCAGCTCAGTCGCGAGCAGTTCCTGCAGGTGATACTCCTCGCGCAGAACCGGTTCTCGGAATTCCTGCTCGCGAACAGCAAAGATCGACAGGCACTGCTGCGGCGCCTGTTCGGCACCGAGCGGTTCGACGACGTGCAGGCTCGTTTCGACGCTCGGCGGCGGGCTGCGGAGCAGGCTCTGGGCACCCGGCTCGCGACAGTGGCCGCACGGGTCGAGGAGGCCGAGCGTCTGGCCACGGATGCACAGCTGTGGGGTGACGCGGGTGTCGGCCCTTCGGAGGCGGAGGGTGCGGTCGCGCCCGAATCCGCGAGCGGAGCGCGAGCCGCCGCAGCTGCGCGGATCGATGCGACGACCGAGGAGCGGCTCGACGATCTCCGCCGTGCCCGGTCCCGCGCCGAGTACCGCAGCGAGCGGCGCGCGGCCGATCGTGAAGATGCCGAGGCGCGACTGGCGGCGGCGGACGCCGCATTGTCGGCCTTGCGCGAAGACCGCCGCGCGCAAGCTGAACGCGATCGGGCCCGCCTCGCGCTCACGCGGCTCGAGGGCGAGGCCACGGAGATCTCAGCGGTCGCTGTCGAGCTCCGTGAGGCTCGGTCGGCTGAGGCTCTGCGAGCCACGATCATCGCGGCGACGAAGGCCGGCGCATCGCTCGAAGCCGCGGTCGAGCTCGAGCGGGGGGCACGGATCGCGTGGGAGTCATTCGACGGCGCCGAGCTGTCGCCGACGGATGCCGAAGACGAAGCAGCGGCGATGCGCGCCTGGGTGGGGGAGCGCATCAAAGCGATGGGGTCGTGGGGGCGCGCAGCCGAACTCGAACGAGGCGCTGCCGCTCTCGCCGCCGAACTGCAGGCGTCCCAGGATCGGGTGGCAGCGGCATCCGCTCGCATCGAGGCCGGTGCCGCTGAGCGAGCGACTCTGCCCGAGCGGGTGGCGGCCGTGACGACCGCACGCGACGACGCACGGCGCACGGCAGACCGTGCAGCCGACCTCGCTCGAGTCCGCGACCTCGCGGCCGGGCGGGTGGCGGCGGCTCGAGAGGTCGTGCGGTTGAGCGCGGAGCACGAGGTCGCAGAGCAGTCGCTGGCCGACGCCAGCGCAGCGCTCGCCGCGGAGCAGGCTGCTCTCGCCGGATTGCGCAGGCGCCGCCTCGATGGCTTCGCGGGTGAACTGGCGTCGACTCTCGTCGACGGCGAGCCCTGCCCGGTCTGCGGCTCGGCGGAGCATCCCGCACCGGCGACGCACAGCGATCCCGTCTCCGCCGATGACATCGACGCGGCCGAACGCGTGCGCGACGACGCGGCAGAGCGCGAGCGCGCGGCGGCAGAGACTTCATCGGCACTGCGCGCCGAGGCTGCCGCCGCGGCCTCCCGGGCCGATGGGCGCACAGTCGACACCGCCGAGACCGAACTGGCGGCTGCGACGGAAGAGTACGCGAAGAGCGTCACCGCAGCGGACGCACTCGCCCGACTCGACGAGGAGCTCGCCGAGCTTCGCGCACGCCTCGAGCACCTCGAGGGACAGCGTGCGGCAGATGACGCGGAATCCGCGTCGGCCCGAGAGCAGCTCGCACTGCTGCAGCAGCGCAGCACGGACGCTGCGACGCAGATCGATGACGCTCGAGGCGAGTTCGCCACCGTGGCTGAACGGATCGCCGACACCGAGGTGCGGATCGATGCAGCTCGCCGGCTGGCCGGGGCGATCGAGGACCGTCAGCGCCGTGCGCTGGCCGCCGTCGACGCCCACGAAGAGCAGCAGGCCGCGCTTGAGGCGTCGGACTTCACCGAGGTGGAGGAGGTCGAGCAGGCGTTGCGATCGCCGGCGGAGCAGGATGCGCTGCAGCGTCGGATCGACGAGCATGCCGCTCAGCTCGGCAAGGAGAAGGCGACGCTGCTGGAGCTCGAACTGCTCACTCTGCCCGAGGAGCCCATCGACCTCGCTCCGGCCGAACAGGCGGCGTCGAGCTCCCGTGCGAGCTGGATCTCCGCGGTCGACGTGGCCACGAAGGCCGAGAACGCGGCGCTGCAGCTGACCGGACTCATCGAGTCGGCGACCGCCGAGCACGCGGCGACCGCGGAAGACGCTGCCGAGTTCGAGGTGTTGCGCGGCCTCGCCGACACGATCGCGGGCCGCGGTTCGAACACGCACAAGATGACTCTCGAGACCTTCGTGCTCGCCGCCGAACTCGAAGAGATCGTGCAAGCCGCGAACCGACGGCTGCACGACATGTCGACCGGTCGCTACCAGTTGAAGCACTCCGACGCGCTGGCCGCGCGCGGCGCGGCATCCGGGCTGGGCATCGTCGTCTACGACGCTTTCACTGGGCAGAGTCGTCCCGCCCAATCGCTCTCGGGCGGCGAGACGTTCCTGAGCTCCCTCGCCCTCGCCCTCGGACTCGCAGAGGTTGTGACGTCCCGAGCGGGCGGCATCCGCCTCGACACCCTGTTCATCGATGAAGGCTTCGGATCCCTCGACGGCGACACCCTCGAGGTCGCCATGCGCACACTCGACGAGCTGCGTCAGGGCGGCCGCACGGTCGGCGTGATCAGTCACGTCGAGGCGATGCAGGAGCAGATCCCTGCTCAGCTGCTGGTGCGGGCGACGCCTGAGGGGCCGAGCATCATCGAGACCCGCTGACCGCGTCATCGACGGTCTCGCGATCAGGTCCGCCTGAGGTCGCGCGTCCCAGAGACACGGCCAAGCCGATGCCCACCAGAAGGCCGCCGGCTCCCAGAAGGTAGCCGATGCCGAGGTCGGTGGCAGCAGCGAGGCTCGCGACGGCGAAGACGCCGATGGCGCCGCCTGCTTGCTGAGTGGCGGCGAGGAAGGCTGATGCGGCGCCCGCATGCTCAGGCGGCGCCGCACTCATCGCCAGGTCGGTGGCCTGCGGCATCGCAAGACCGAATCCGGCTCCCATCACGACGAAGGCCGGAGCGACATCCATCCAGAAGCTGCCATCGTGCGGCACACGGGCCATCAGCACCATGCCCGCCGCGAAGAAGGCCAGAGCGGCGATGAGCACTCGTTCACTGCCGAACCGGACGGCGAGTCGAACGGAGAGCCCCAGAGAAGTGATGGCGATCGGCACCGTCACCGCCAGAAACGCGGCCCCGGTCGCGAGCGGGCTGAGGCCCAGTGCGTCCTGCAGGAATAGGGACGAGAGGAACTGGAACGACATCCCCGCGATCACCATGGTGAACAGCACGCCTCCTGCGAGGGTGAAGCGACGGGCGCTGAAGAGGGCACGCGGAACCAGTCCCCCGCTGACGGGGTGGCCGGGCACGCGCTCCATGGTGGCTGCGCCGAGAGCGAGTGCGGCCACACCGATCGGTGCATTCACGAGGAAGACCCACGGCCACGTCGCGAACTCGGTGATCATGCCGCCCGCGACCATGCCGATGGCGCCGCCCGCAGAGCCGATGAAGGCGAGCACCGCGAAGGCCCTCATTCGCGGTGCTGGCTCGGGGAAGAGGTCGGCGATCATGCCCAGCGAGACCGCCGTGGAGAGCCCGCCGCCGACTCCCTGCAGCGCGCGGCCGATGAGGAGCGAAGCGGGATCCCAGGCAAGACCGCAGAGGATGGATGCGGCGGTGAAGAGAGCGACGCCCGTGAGGAAGACGCGCCGGGTGCCCCATCGGTCGCCCAGCCTGCCGGCGGGCAGCAGGACCAGGGCGAACGCGGCGAAGAAGGCGTTGACCACCCAGGAGAGCGAACTGTTCGAGAATCCGAGGCCGGAGCGGATCGCGGGGAGAGCGACCGTGACGACCGTGCCGTCGAGGATGACCATCAACTGGGTGGCGGAGAGGGCCAGGAATGCGAGCGAGCGTCGACGCGCGGTGGAAGTCATATTCCGACCGTAACAGATAGTTTTGTATAAAACTATTCTTTGTAGATCTACTTCGTGACGGGCACGCGACGTCGCAGGGTGGCGGTGTGCGAAGGGGTGGCCCACACCGACTCGGTCAGCGTCTGCAGGGTGGAGAGGAAGGTCGCACGCGCGGTGGGCTCGATCACCACGAGGGCTTCTTCCACGACGGCGTCGTACACGTCGTAGGCGCGACGTAGCGTTTCGAGGCCGGAATCCGTGACGACGACGATCCGGGCGCGACGATCAGAGTCCGACACGCGACGCTCGGCGAGTCCTGCCTTCTCCAGGCCATCAAGGGTCGTGACCATCGTGGTCTTGTCGAGCATGGCGAGTTCTGCCACGACGTTCTGTGTGCGCTCGGCCTCTGCGGCCTTCATGAGCACGCAGAACTCGCGCACGTCCAGTCCGACTTCCTGCAGGGCGGCGCCCAGTTGCGCGGAGAAGGCATATGCCGACTGATTGAGCAGGAATGCCAGGTCGAGACGGATGCCGGTCATATTGCAACTGTAGCAAGATGATCCGCTGTCGGATTGTTTTCTTGCGCCTCAGACGCCGTACGCCGAGGCGACGAACTCGCGAAGCTGCACGCTGCATCGGGCGACGGCATCCCGCCAATCCGTCAGCGCACCGTCTTCGGCGCTGTCCGACACCGCACGGTACACGCGGATGGGCACGCCGAACTGCCCGGCCACCCAGATGTACGCGTAGGTCTCCATGTCGACGAGAGCGGCTCCGGTGGGGCGGATGACCGCCGTGACCTCGGCGTCGTCGACGAAGTGGTCGCCCGTTGCGATGAGGACCCCGTCGCGTCCGGTCGACACGCGAGCGGGAAGTGAGACGTGCTGACCGGAGATGCCGTCGAGGTCGGTGACGTCGTGCTGGAAGGCGGTTCCGACCTCGTGCACGCCCTCGGCCAGATCGGGGTCGATGGCCCCGGCCGTGCCGACCACGACGATCTCGTCATAGGTGTTCGCGTCGAGAGCCCGGGTCAACGCGTACGTCGCCTGGAGCTTCCCGGGGCCCGTGACCAGACGGTCGAATCCGGGCAGTGTGTCGGGAAAGGCGGAGAGCTCGGAGGCGAGTGCGGCGACGAGAAGTTTCACTGCCTCATCTTTTCACTCGGCACCTGGTAGAAGCATGTGTCATCCCGCCGTAACAGTCAGGGGGGATACTGGTGTCACAACGAGTGAGGAGCCCCCGTGTCGCTGCAGCAGCAGATCTCTGAAGCCCTCGGCGTGAAGGCCGAGATCGATCCCGATGCCGAAGCGGAGCGGCGGGTGCAGTTCCTCGCCGACTATCTGCGCGCCTCCGGAGCGCGCGGGTTCGTGCTCGGGATCTCCGGCGGGCAGGACTCCACGCTGGCGGGGCGTCTCGCGCAGCTCGCGGTCGAACGAGTCCGCGAAGAGGGCGGCGAAGCGACGTTCCTGGCCGTGCGCCTGCCGTACCGCGTGCAGCACGACGCGGCCGACGCCGACGCCGCGCTGGCATTCATCCAGGCCGATTCCTCAGTCGAGGTGAACATCCAGAACGGGGTCGACGGCGTCGAGGAGGACATCGAGTTCGCCGTCACGAGCGACATCAGCGACTTCAACCGCGGCAACATCAAGGCCCGCGTGCGCATGGTCACGCAGTACGCGCTCGCCGGCCATGAGGGCAAGCTCGTGATCGGCACGGACCACGCCGCCGAGGCGGTGACGGGCTTCTACACGAAGTTCGGAGACGGAGCGGCCGACCTGCTGCCTCTCTCGGGACTCAGCAAGCGTCAGGGACGCGCCGTGCTGAAGAGCCTCGGCGCACCGGAGCGGTTGTACCTGAAGGTGCCGACGGCCGATCTGCTCGACGGCACGCCCGGGCGCGCTGACGAGGACGAACTCGGTCTCACCTATGAGCAGATCGACGACTTCCTCGAGGGCAAGCAGGTCGATCCCGAGGTCGCCGGCCGCATCGAGGCGAAGTACCTCGCCACCCAGCACAAGCGGCACCTGCCCGCGACACCGGCCGACACCTGGTGGCGCTGAGGCGCTGAGCCGTCGGCGTCGCGGGTGGTGCGGCTCTGCTCGCTTCTGCCTGTGCCACACACCTGGCACCTGTTGGCGGAATCCGCGCGCGATTGCGGCCATCGGTGGCGTCCGAAGGGCGGTCGCGCGAGGGGCGCCCAGACTGCTGCGCGGCCGGGCGTTGTCGGATGCCGCGGCTAGTGTCGAAGCATGCGGATCGATCCCGAATCTCAGCGCGTCATCTGGAGCGCGAGCGACCTCAAAGCGGCGGCCGAGTGCGAGTTCGCGTGGTGCCGGGCGATCGATGCGAAGCTCGGGAGAGTCCCTGCCGTCGAAGAACCCGAAGACGCCACGCTGAAGCGTGCGGCGCTCCTCGGAGATGTGCACGAGCAGAAGGTTCTGGCGCGCTACGTCGACGACCTCGGCGATGATCGTGTGCACCGCATCGAAAAGGTGTCGTCGGTCGATGCCGAGGCTCTCGCCGCGGCCGTCGCCGAGACGATCGAGGCGCTGAACTCCGACGCGACGGTGATCTTCCAGGCCGCGTTCAAGACAGACGAGTTCGTCGGATTCGCCGACTTCCTGCGCCGCGATCCCGACGGGCGCTGGCGCGTCGAAGACTCGAAGCTCGCGCGTCGAGCCAAGGTGACGGCCCTCATGCAGCTCGCGGCATATGTCGATCAACTCGACCGCCTCGGCGTGCCGCGCTCCGACGAGGTCGACCTCATCCTCGGCGACGGCACTCGCAGCACGCACCGGGTCGACGATCTGCTGCCGCTGTTCCAGGTGCGCCGGGCGCGTCTGCGTGCCCTGATCGCCGATCGTGCCATCGCGTCCGGCGCTGCGGGCACGCCGCTGGCCTGGGGCGACGACCGGGGAGATCTCGAGATCGTGGCGTGTGGACGCTGCGCCACTTGCGAAGAGCAGGTCCTTGCGCACCGCGACCTGCTCATGGTCGCCCGCATGCGGCCCGTGCAGCGCGCCCGACTGCGCGCGGGCGGGATCGAGACGATCGACGCCCTGGCCACCGCATCCGATGCCCCTGAGGGCATGAACCCCGACACCTTCGACACCCTGCGCGCGCAGGCGCGGTTGCAACTGCGCGCCGACGTCGCGGGAGAAGCGACCTTCGAGGTGCACTACGCCGCGGCGATCCACACGCTGCCAGTGCCGAGCCACGGCGACATCTTCTTCGACTTCGAGGGCGACCCTCTGTACACCGAGCCTGCTCCCGACGGCGAGGCCCATTGGGGGCTCGACTACCTGTTCGGTTGGGTCGACAACGCCGATCAGTACAGCGCGCTGTGGGCGCACGACTTCGCGGCCGAGAAACGGGCGCTCGAGGACTTCCTCGATTTCGTCGCCGCCCGTCGCTCCGCGCACCCCGGCATGCACATCTATCACTACGCGCCGTACGAGACCTCGCACCTCGTGGCGATGGCGGCGAGGCATGGCGTGCGCGAGGGTGAGGTCGACAAGCTGCTGCGTGAAGGAGTCTTCGTCGACCTGTATCCGCTGGTCCTGCGGACAGTGCGCGTCGGCTCGCGCTCGTACTCGATCAAGAAGCTCGAGCCGCTGTACATGGGCGACGAGGTGCGCACACAGGACGTGCAGAAGGGCGACGACTCGATCGTGCAGTACGTCGCCGCGCGCGAGCTCGCGGCGGCGGGGGAGCAGGCCGAGGCCGATGCCGTGTTCGCCGATCTCGCAGACTACAACCGCTACGACTGCGTGTCGACGAGGCGATTGCGCAACTGGCTGATCGACATCGCCAGAGAGAAGGGCGTGCGCCCCGCTCCGCCGGATCAGGCCGACGAGATCGTCTACGAACCGTCTCCGCGGTCGGTGTCGCTGCTCGCCGACGCCGCGCACGACGTCGACTCAGGGGGCGACGGACTCGTGCACCGGATCGCCGCAGCCGCGATCGACTACTTCCCCCGCGAGGCGAAGAGCTTCTGGATCTCGCACTTCGCACGACTCCGTGAGCCTGTGACGATGTGGGAGACCACGCGGGACGTCATCCGCATCGACCGTTTCGCGTCGACGGTGCTCCGCGGCTGGAGCGTCGGCGAAGGGCGTCGCGTGATGTCGCGCGACATCGAGATCCGGGGAGAGGTCGCGCCCGGCACGACCCTCGGCGCGGGCGGCGAGCCGTTCGCTCTGTACGAGATGCCGGCGCCGTTCGAGATCGACGCTCCGTCCAGGGCCGTGCACGCGGCCCGGACTGTCAAGATCGCCGAGGTGCTCGACGACGGCTATCTCATCACCGAGACCTCGGTGCGCGGCCAGACCTGGGACGAGCTGCCGATCGCTCTGACACCCGCGGCACCGCCGAGGGTGGTCTCTCTGCAGGGGGCGATCGACGAATGGGCGGATGCCGTGCATCTCGCCGCCCCCGATTTTCCCCGCGACGCGGCGACCGACATCCTGCGGCGGATCCCGCCGCGCACGATCTCCGGCGCTCCGCTGCCCGAGGCGGGTGAGGACACGATCGACGCCATCGTGCGCGGCGTTCTCGATCTCGATCGCAGTTACCTCGCGGTGCAAGGTCCTCCCGGCACAGGCAAGACCTTCACGGGTTCTCGCGTGATCGCGCGGCTCGTGAAGGAGCACGGCTTCAAGGTCGGCGTCGTCGCACAGTCGCACGCGATCATCGACACCCTGCTCGAGCGCGTAGTCGCCGACGGCGTGCCCGCCGGCCAGGTCGGCAAGGCGCCGAAGGACGGCGCCGCCGAACCCTCCTACACGCCTATCCCGAAGGGCGGCATGGCTGCATTCCTCGGAGAGCACGCCGATCACGGCGTCGTCGTCGGCGGTACCGCGTGGGACTTCAGCAACACCCAGCGCGTCGACAGAGCTGGTCTCGACCTCCTCGTGGTCGACGAGGCAGGGCAGTTCTCGCTCGCGTCGACGATCGCCGTGGCCGCCGGTGCCCAGCGCCTCCTGCTGCTCGGAGACCCGCAGCAGCTGCCGCAGGTGAGTCAGGGGGCGCACCCCGAGCCGGTCAACACCTCGGCCCTCGGCTGGGTCATGGACGGTGACGAAGTGGTCAGGCCCGAGTACGGCTACTTCCTCGCGAGGTCGTGGCGTATGCACCCCTCCGTGGCCGCTCCCGTCTCGAAACTCTCCTACGCCGGAAGACTGGCATCGGCTCCCGTCGCCGCGAAGAGGTCGCTCGACGGAGTCGAACCCGGGCTGCACGTCGTCGCTTTGCGCCACCGGGGCAACGCGACGGAATCGCCCGAGGAAGCTGCCGAGGTGGTGCGCATCGTGCGCGAGATCGTCGGCCGTGCCTTCACCGACGACGATGGCGCCGTGCGTCCCTTGGAGCAGTGCGACATCATCGTCGTCACGCCGTACAACGCGCAGCGCCAACTCGTTCTCGACGCGCTGGCGGCGGCGGGTTTCGGCGAGGTGCCCGTGGGCACGGTCGACAACTTCCAGGGCAAGGAGGCGGTGGTCTCGATCACGTCGCTCGCGGCGTCGAGCGGCCGTGACGCCCCGCGCGGACCCGAGTTCCTGCTGCTGCAGAACCGGCTGAACGTCGCAATCTCGCGCGCGCAGGTCGCGGCTTATCTCATCCACTCCCCGGCGCTGCTCGACGACCTGCCGCACACGCCGGAGGGCGTGACACGGCTCAGCGCCTTCGCCCGGCTCGTGGGGGCGGCGAACTGATGCACACGACGGACGACATCCTGCGGGCGGCGGCAGCCTGGGTCTGGTTCCCGCGCGACAGCGAGCAGCAGAACGACGAGCTGCAGCTGGTGCGCTATCCGGCGCGGTTCGGCGGGGGAGTGCGCGCTTCGCAGGTCGATTCGACGGCCGATGCCGCGGCTGTTGTCGACCATGCGATCGCGCGCACCCGCGCATGGGGTGAATCGCGGCTGACAGTGTGGGTCAGTCCTTCGGACTCGCCTGACCTCGAGCACGAACTGCTGCGCCGCGGCGGCGAGCTTTTCGACACGGTCACCGTGTTCGCCAGCCCTATCGAGGCCATCGAGATCGACATTCCGGTCGGCAGGAGCGCCGAAGTCGTCCGGAGCATCGAGCAGGTGCGAGAGGTCGACGCAATCAATGTGGCGGTGTGGGCGCAGGCGCCCCTCGACGAGGAGGGGCTGCGCACAGAGTTCTCCGATATCTCGACAGCGCTCGCCGCGGGCACCGGTCTACGAGTGCTGGGGCGGATCGACGGCGAACCCGTGAGCACCGGCGGTTGCACGATCGTCGACGGGTTCACCCGCCTGTGGGGCGCAGCGACACACGAGCACGCACGCGGACGAGGGGCCTATCGCGCGGTGCTCGCGGAGCGGCTGCGCGCGAGCTCTGAACTCGGCGCCCGCACCGCGCTGGTGAAGGGGCGGATCTCCACGTCAGCGCCCATCCTCGCCCGAGCGGGTTTCCGCAACTACGGCGACGAGCGCGGATACCGGCTCGCGGTCTGACGGGGCCTCGTCGTGCGCAGGACCGGTCCTTGCGGATCGCGCTCAGGTACGAAAAGTCGGTGTTTCGGTCGACACACCGCTGCCGACGGCCGCCTGCGCGGCGTGTCGGTGCGTGGGTCCGACGTTTCGTACGGCGCGGAGCGGCGCGGCGCAGGAATGTGGAGCGGAGCAGGAGCGGCGCGGCGCAGGAGCGGAGCGCTGCAGCATCCCATCCGCTCAGACGGTGCCGTAGAGCCTGTCTCCCGCGTCGCCGAGACCGGGCACGATGTAGCCCTTCTCGTTCAGGCGCTCGTCGAGTGCACCCAGCACGAGGGTGACGTTGCGGTCGCCGACAAGCTTCTCGATCGCCGCGACTCCTTCGGGCGTGCCGAGCAGGCAGATCGCCGTGACATCCTCGGCGCCGCGGTCGAACAGGAACTGGATCGCGGCGGCGAGAGATCCGCCGGTCGCGAGCATCGGGTCGATCGCGAAGCACTGACGGTCGCTGAGGTCTGCGGGAAGGCGCTCGGCGTAGGTCGTCGGCTCGAACGTCTCCTCGTCGCGGACCATGCCGAGGAATCCCACCTCGGCGGTCGGCAGCAGCTTGACGAGGCCCTCGAGCATGCCGAGGCCGGCGCGGAGGATCGGGACCACGATCGGACGCGGCTCCGACAGCTTCACCCCTGTCGTCGTGGTGACCGGCGTCTTGATCTCGATCGGGGTGACCTTGACGTTGCGGGTCGCCTCGTAGGCGAGCAGGGTCACGAGCTCCTCGGTGAGCTGGCGGAACAGCGGCGACGATGTGCGCTCGTCGCGCAGGACCGACAGCTTGGCTGTGATGAGAGGGTGGTCGGCCACGTGAACGCGCATGAGTCCAGGCTATCCGACGCACACGCATTCGCCGATGCCGGCTCATCGGGCGGGATAGGGTGTGACCGTGAGGCAGGGCGACAGCGAGGGCATGCTGCGCTCGCTCGCGCTCGCCGCCGAAGCCGCCGCGGTCGACGAGATCCCGGTCGGCGCCGTGGTGCTCGATGCCGACGGCCGCATCATCGGCGAAGGGCGCAACAGCCGAGAGATCTCCCACGATCCGACAGGTCACGCCGAAGTGAACGCCCTGCGAGGAGCCGCGGCATCCGTCGGATCCTGGAACCTCGAAGGCTGCACGCTGGTCGTCACCCTCGAGCCCTGCGTGATGTGCGCCGGCGCGATCCTGCAGTCGCGAATCTCGCGCGTCGTGTTCGGCGCATGGGATGACAAGGCCGGAGCGGCCGGCTCGATGTACGACCTGTTGCGAGATCGCCGGCTGCCGTACCGCGCCGAAGTCGTCGGGGGAGTCGAAGCGGATGCCGCCACGGCTCTGCTCCGCGACTTCTTCGCCTCGCGCCGCTGACCGCGCCGCTGCCGTCGCAGCCGTTCGAGCTTCGGGCTCAGCCCGTCGCCGCATCCGTCAGCCGCGCCACCAGAGTGAGATACCCCTGAGCGCGCTCGTCGAAGTAGCCGGGATGCCGGATACCCCGCTCGTCGACGGCGGTCTGCGACGCGTGTCCCTCGACAGCGACGCCGAGCACGAGGTCTCCGTCCACCCCCGGCGCCTCACCGCCGTCGCAGTCGTAGACGATGACGCCACGAAGATCGCGCGGGTCGACGGGGTGGTGGCCGAGTCTCCCGAGCGGCGCGGTGCCGTCGCCCGCGCCCTCGGTCGCGTAGAAGACGACCTCCCCATCGGCGATCGCCGACTCGATGGCCGCGCCCGCCGCGTGCGTGACTCCGGCCGAGGCGATCGCGAAGGCCGTGTGCACCTCCTCGGCGATGTTCAGTGCGAACATCTCACCGAGCAGCGTCGTCGAGTACGAGTAGGTCACGACCGCGATGTGCGCGCCCGGGTTGCGGTCCGCCAGCCGGTCGATGTCGACAGCGAGGCGGGCCGCCCCGATCGTGGCGTGCTTGGTCGCGAGGACGCTGGTCTGCGTGCCGGAGTCCCACCCGAACCAGGCGATGGTCGCGACCGAGCGCGGCGTGCCGCGCACCACGCATGAGCGGATGACGTCCGCGCACACGCGCTGCGCAGCATCCGCCCACCCGGGGAGCGCCTCGAGATCCGTCTCGATGCCGTGCATCAGGTAGACGACGAGGTCCGCCCTGTCCGGGTCGCCGAAGGCGATCACCGCATACGGGCGATCACCGGCGATCCAGAAGGACTCGAGCCGTGCCTGCGAGTCACGGTCGAGCACACTCTTCACGGCGCGCGCCTTCGCGAGCGTCGCCGCGGGTAGATCGGTGCGTGCGAGGGCCGCCTGCAGATCGCGCAGCACGGCTCAGTCGGAAGACTTGAGCACGAACACGTCCGTCGACGGCTGCGGGTCGATCGCCGGACGGTAGACGTCGGGCTCGATGTAGACGACGCGGGCGACGGGCACGGCATCGCGGATGCGCGCCTCGATCGCGTCGATGTCGTCGGCGACCTCCCGCAAGGGCTTGTTCGCGCTCATCGCGATCTTGGCGGCGACCATCAACTCGTCGGGGCCGAGGTAGAGCGTCTTCATGTGGATGATCTTCTCGATCTCATCGCCCGCGTTGATCGCGTCGACGATGCGGTCGTAGTCAGCCTGGTTCGCTCCTTCGCCGACCAGGAGGCTCTTGGTCTCGATGCCGAGCACGATCGCGATCGTCACGAGCAGCAGACCGATCATGATCGTGCCGAGGGCATCGAACAGCGGGTTCCCGGTGATCAGGGTGAGCCCGACGCCGAGCAGCGCGAACGCGAGTCCGATCAGCGCTCCCGTGTCTTCGAGCAGGACGACGGGCAACTCGGGAGCCTTCGCGCGGCGGACGAACGACACCCACGACTGACCCTTCTCACGGACGTGGTTGCTCTCCCTGACGGCCGTGCGCAGCGAGAAGCTCTCGAGCGCGATCGAGATCACGAGCACGACGAGGGGCAGCCACCACCACGCCGGGTCGAGCGCGTGCGGCTCGCGGATCTTCTCGACACCTTCGTAGATCGCGAACACGCCACCGACCGAGAACAGGATGATCGAGACGACGAACGCCGACACGTAGCGTTCGCGCCCGTATCCGAAGGGGTGCTCGCGGTCGGCGTCGCGCTTGGCGCGCCTGCCGCCGAACATCAGCAGCAGCTGATTGCCCGAATCGGCGACCGAGTGGATGGCCTCTGCGAGCATGGATGCCGACCCCGAGAGCGCGGCAGCGATGAACTTCGCGAGGGCGATGCCCAAGTTCGCCAGGAACGCTGCGACGATGGCCTTGCTGCCTCCGGATGCACTCATGGAACGAGTCTAGATCTCCGTCCCGATCGAGCGAGGGGAGCCCGCCGTAGGATGACGACATGGCTGATTCTCTTCCCGCTCTCGCTTTTCTCGGTGCCGGTTCCATGGGAGGAGCGATCCTCCGCGGCGTGGTGGCTTCAGGCATCACTGTGGACGGCGGGATCACCGCCACGAACCGCTCGGCCGACAGCGCGGCCGCGCTCGCCGAGGTTCCCGGTGTGAAGAGCATCGCGCTCGAGGAGCAGCCCGACGGCAACCTCGACGCGGTGGCCGCGGCAGGAGTGGTCCTCGTCGGCGTGAAGCCGGCCATGGTGCCCGATTTGCTGCGCGAGATCGCCCCTCGCCTGAAGCCGGAGACGATCGTCGTGAGTGTCGCGGCCGGCGTGACGTTGCAGACCTTCGCCGATGTCCTCGGCGCGGGCGCCCGAGTCATCCGGTCCATGCCGAACACTCCGGCGACGGTCGGCAAGGCGGTCACGGGACTGGCGGTCGGAGCATCCGTCAGCGCCGATGACCTCGCCGTCGTGCGACGCCTCTTCGAGACCGTCGGCGCGGTCATCGAGGTGCCCGAGTCGCAGATCGACGCGCTGTCGACGATCTCAGGATCCGGTCCTGCCTACGTCTTCCTGCTCATCGAGGAGTTCACCCGGGCCGCGATCGGCATGGGGTTCACCGAGGCGGATGCGCGGCTCATGGCCGAGCAGACCTTCATCGGCGCGACGGCGCTGCTCGACGCCTCGGGTGAGAATCCGGCCGAGCTGCGGCGTCGAGTCACGAGCCCGAAGGGCACGACCGAGCGCGCGATCGCGGTGCTGCAGGACGCTCACCTCGACCGCACCTTCGCGGAGGCCGCTGCCGCCGCCCTGGTCCGTGCCAAGGAGCTCGCCGCCGGAGTCTGACCGCGCAGCATCCGCGCCTGTTCCCGAGAACCACTGCCGGTGCGAGAAGCACCGTCTCCCACTCGAAAACAGGTCAACCGCGCGAGATCAGGAGCGTTCGGCCGTATCGTCCTGTTCTCGAGCGGTTGACCTATTCTCGGACCGGATGCCGGATGCCGGATGCCGGATGCCGGATGCCGGATGCCGGATGCCGGATGCCGGATGCCGGATGCCGCGCGTTTAGGCCTCGCTCGAGACCTCCGCGAGCACCTGCGGCCAGCGGCGGTCGAGCACGCGCCCGCCGAGCGCGGCGCCGCCCCAGATCGCCGCCGCCCCGACCGCGAGACCGCAGGCGAGGCTCACCCAGCCGAGCACCGGCGTCCAGAACGCGGCGATCGCGAATCCGAGCGCGGGAGCGCCGAGGATCAGGGTGATCGGAGACATGACGGCCATCGCGATGAGCGACTGCACTCCGCCCGACGATCCCCGTCCGAAGGGATTGGCCTCGGGTGCGGGTGCGCGGCCGGGCAGGAAGCTGCCGACCCACGCGCCGGCGCCGGCCGATATCGCGCCCAGTCCGAGGGCGGCGCCGAGGCTCCCGGGCATGAGGTCGGGGCGCCCTGCCAGAACGCAGCTCGCGACGCACAGCACCAGGAGCAGCGGAACCGCGATGATGCCGAAGCCGAGGAGGCGCCCGAAGCGGTCTGCCGACCCGCGCACGCCGGTGTGGATGTGCAGGGCGAGGGCGTCGTTGTCGTAGGCGAGCGCCATCTGCATGATCGTGCCTGCGAGCAGAGCGTCGATCGCCGGCACGAGCGTGACGACCGGACCGAACCCGATCGACTCGTCCTGCAGACCGTTCATGAAGACGACGCCGATGAGGATGGCGGGCAGGAACAGCATCATGACGACGTTGACGACCTGGCGGGGGTCGCGGCGGAAGTACCGCAGCGAGCGGGCGGCGATGGCGCCGACAGCGGTGGCGGGCAGCATCCGATCGATCACCCCGCCCGAGCGCACGCGTCCGCCGCCGCTGGACTGGATCGGAGCGACCAGCCGGGCGGCGAGCAGCGCCTGCGAGGCGAACCAGAGCACGGCGACCGTCGCGAGCCCGATCAGCAGCCGAAGACCTGCGGCGCCGATGTCGCCGGCGACGATCGAGGCGGGCACGCCGAAGGCGGCCGCGAGCGGCGTCCACCCGAGCACGTCGGCGGCGTCCGCGAACACCGAGCCGACGTCGCCCATCTCCCGCACGGCGGCGAGCGCGAGGTTGATCAGCAGGCCCGAGCTCGCGGCGAGCAGCACGCCGATCGTCATCACGAGATCGCGGCTGCGGCGGCGTGCCAGCCATCGCGCGAGCAGTCCGCTGATCACGCGCGCCCCGAGGACGCAGGTCGCGAGCGCCAGAGGGATGATCAGCACTCCGACCAGGAGAGCGAGTCCGTTCACGGACCATCCGAGCAGCATGAGCGCGAGCGCCAGGGTCGTGCCGAGGCCGCCGATGGTCGTCGCTCCGGCGATGACCATGCCGGGAAGCAGCTGGCGGGCGGTCACGGGCAGCAGCGAGAAGCGCTCGGCGGCCAGCGTGTCGTCGGCGCTCACGAGCAGCGATCCGATCCACCACCCGGCGGTGATCACGGCGCCCGTCAGCACCAACACCGTGACCGCGGCCTCGGGGGCGGCGAAACGCATCGCGAACAGTCCGGCGGCGAGGACGGCGAGGAATCCGAGCGCCATCAACCCGGAGATGATCAGGGTGACGATCATCCACGGGTTGCGGGCGAGCTGGTGACCGAGCTGCCGCCAGCGCAGGCTTACGAGGAGCGCAACCATGCCAGCGTCTCCGTTCCGAGGTCGTGGGCGCCGACCAGCGACAAGAAGCGCTGCTGCAGGCTCATGCCCGCGCGCACCTCGTCGAGGGTGCCGTTCGCGAGCAGGCGGCCTTCTGCGACGATCGCCACCCGGTCGCACATCGACTCGACGAGTTCCATCACGTGGCTGGACAGCACGACGGTGCCGCCGCCGTTCACGAACGCCCGCAGGATCTGTCTGATGGTCTCGCCGGAGACCGGGTCGACGGCTTCGAGCGGCTCGTCGAGGATCAGCAGCCGCGGAGCGTGGATGAGCGCGCAGGCCAGGCCGATCTTCTTGCGCATGCCTGCGGAGTAGTCGACGACGAGAGTGCTGCCGGCGTCCGCGAGCCCCAGCGCCTCGAGCAGCTCTCCCGTGCGCGAGACCACATCGGCTTCGGTCATTCCGCGCAGCAGGCCCGTGTAGCGGAGCAGCTCGGCACCGGTGAGGCGGTCGAGCATGCGGATGCCGTCGGGCAGCACGCCCATGAGCGCTTTCGCCGCCGCGGGGTTCTGCCACACGTCGATGCCGAGGATCCACGCGGTGCCGGCGTCGGGGCGGAGCAACCCGGTCGTCATCGACAGGGTCGTCGTCTTCCCCGCGCCGTTGGGACCGAGCAGACCCAGCATCGTGCCCGCCGGAACGTCGAGAGAGAGGTCGTCGACGGCGACCTTCGGGCCGAACTGCTTGCGAAGGCCGCGGAGGGCAAGGACGGGAGGGGCCGCTGTCTGGTCGGTCATGACTTCATCTCATCACGACGGCGGATGCCGCGGCATCCGCCCTGCGGGGGATATCCCCGATGCCGTCAGCGGACCGACGGCTGCCGGAGTTACCGGTCGAGAGCGGCGAAGCGCTCGATGTCGCTGTTCGTGCCCGACACGATGATGAGGTCGTGATTGGTGACGATCGTGTTCGCCTCGGCGTAGCGGAACGGCTTGCCCGGGCTCTTCACACCGACCACAGTGACCTTGTACTTGGTGCGGACGCCGGACTCGTTCAGCCGCACGCCGCGGATGAACTTCGGCGGGTACATCTTCGCGAGCACGAAGTCGTCGTCGAAGCGGATGAAGTCCAGCATGCGCCCGGAGACCAGGTGCGCGACGCGTTCGCCGGCCTCGCGCTCGGGGTAGATGACGTGGTTCGCGCCCACGCGGGCGAGGATCTTGCCGTGCGACTGGGAGACGGCCTTCGCCCAGATCTGGGGCACCTTCAAGTCGACGAGGTTGGCCGTGATGAGCACGGACGCCTCGATCGACGATCCGACTGCGACGACCGCGACCTGGAAGTCCTGAGCGCCGACCTGGCGCAGCGCGTCGATGTTCTTGGCATCGGCCTGCACGGTGTGCGTGACACGGTCCGACCACTTCTGCACGAGCTCGAGGTTGTCGTCGATCGCGAGCACCTCGCGGTCGAGCCGGTCGAGCTCGCCAGCGCAGGCGGCGCCGAAACGGCCGAGACCGATGACGAGGACGGGGGCGTCTCCGCGGAGGACTTCAACCAACGATCGGCCTTTCAACCGGCAGCGAGTAGTACTGCGTCCGTGATGTCGCGGCGACTGCCGCGGCGAGAGTCACTGTACCAACGCGGCCCATGAAGATGGTGGCCGCGAGCACGTAGGCGCCGGAATCGGGCAGGGACTCGGTGAGCCCTGTGGACAGCCCGACCGTGGCGAAGGCGGAGATCACGTCGAACAGCACATGGCTGATGTCGTCTTTGGTGATCTGGGCGATGATGATCGTCGACAGGGCGACGATGGTGGCGCCCCAGGCGACGACGCTGAGGGCGACGCGCTGTACGTCGCTGGGGATGCGTCGCCCGAAGACCTCGACCGACTGGCGTCCCTTCGCCTCCGACCACACGGCGATCGCGAGCACAGCGAGGGTCGTGACCTTGATGCCGCCGGCCGTGGATGCCGAGCCGCCGCCGACGAACATCAGCATGGATGCCGCCAGCAGCGACGAGCCGTTCAGATCGGCCATGTCGATCACGTTGAAGCCGCCGGAGCGGGTCATCGCAGACAGGAAGAACGCCTGGAACGTGGTGTCGACGGCATCCATCGATCCGAAGGTCTTGGGGTTGTTGTATTCGAGGATCAGGAAGACCGCGGCGCCCAGGAAGAACAGCAGCACCGTCGTGACGATCGTGAGCTTGGTGTGCAGCGACCACTTCTTCACGTGCCAGACGTGCTTGGCCAGCGTGTAGATCACGGGGAAGCCGATGCTGCCGAGGAACACCCCGGCCATGAGGAGCGTGAGCACCAGGTAGTCGTCCTCGAACACGGCGACGCCGCCTGCGTTCGGCGCGAAGCCCGTGTTCGTGAAAGACATGGCGGCGTAGTACGGCGCCTCCCACAGCGCCGCGATGGGATCGACCTCCGCCATGACGAGCGCGGGGTAGAGCAGGATCGCGAGGGTGCCCTCGATCACGAGGGCCGAGATCGCGACGGTCGTCAGCAACTGGCCGACCTCGCCGAGCCGAACGGTCTGGCTCTCGTTCACGACGCCGCCATGAGCGCGGAGCGGGTTCGTGTCGCCCGCCGCCATCAGCTTGGCGCGCAGTCCGAGGCGCTTGGAGATCAGCATGCCCATGAGCGACGCCAGGGTCAGAACACCCAGAGCGCCCACGTTCACGCCGACGAAGACCAGCACGTGCCCGAAGGGCGACCAGTGCGTGGCCATGTCGACGGTGGTGAGGCCCGTCACGCAGATCGTGGAGACGGCGGTGAACAGGGCATCGCTGAGATCGGTGAACTCGCCGGTCGCAGACGAGATCGGCAGCCCGAGCAGCACCGTGAAGATCAGGATCAGCAGCGCGAAGACGACGATCGCGAACCGTGACGGGGACGAGGTGACGATGTGGCGCGCGCGCACCGCGAAGCTTTCCAGCCGACGTCGCGGAGAAGACGCCGATGCGATGCCCGACATCCCGCCCCTTTCGTCTGCTCCCTGCCGCGCCATGCGGTCGCGGCCCGCCGCTGCGAGCCTTCGTCATGGTACTCCGTGCCGGGGGCGGCTAGCCTGATCACATGACGGACATCTTCGACGTGATCGCAGACGGTACGAGGCGCGACATCCTCCAGCTCCTTCTGCGCCGGGCCGAAGAGGGCGACGCGGGCACCAGCGTCGGCCACATCGTGGCCGAGCTCGGCATCAGCCAGCCGACGGTCTCGAAGCACCTCAAGGTTCTGCGCGAGGCAGAGCTCGTCAACGTGCGCGAAGACGGCCAGCGCCGGTTCTACAGCCTGGCGGTCGAGCCGCTGTCGGTCGTCGACGACTGGCTCGTGCCGTTCCTCGTCGACGCCTACGGAGACGACGCGCCCGACATCGACTACCCCTTCCAGCCGCTTCCCGACGGAGCGGCCCACGCGGCCGAGGTGGTCGGCCGTGCAGCCGCCTCTGCGAAGCACGTGGTCGCGAACGCCATCAAGCGGCTCGGCGGCTGACCGGCGCCTCCGCGAGGCGGCTCGCAAAGACGAAGGGGCAGGGCTGAGCGCGCTCGGCGCCCAGTTGTCTTTGTCATGATGTGGTGATGACACAGGCATCGGCGCAGCACCGCGCGCACTTCGACTTCTCGATCTCCTTCGCGAACGGCGGCGGGATGAGCGGCGAGGGCTTCCGTCTCGACCTGCCTCGCCCCGACCTGAGCGCCGAAGAGATCGGCGTGCTTCTCGTGCGGCATCTCGGCCTCGCGCTCGTGCGCGACGTGGACCTGCGCGGGCTGCGCATAGTCGAGGAGACGCATCGCGGCAGCAGGGGAGCGGATGCCGCGGCCCCCGGAGTCGACCGGGTGATCGACCTCAGTCATCCGATCGAAGCGGGAATGATCACGTACCCCGGCCTGCCGGCACCGGCGATCACTCCGCATCTGACCCGTGAGGACTCTCGGGAGAAGTACGCACCGGGAACCGAGTTCGCGATGGACATCATCACGATGATCGGCAACACCGGCACGTACCTCGACGCCCCGTACCACCGCTACGCAGACGGCGGTGACCTCGCCTCACTCGATCTGAACACGCTCGTGGGGATACCCGCGGAGGTGTTCCATCTGCGCGACTCGTGGAGCGCGGATCGTCGGGGGATCGAAGCGGTGACACTCGCGGATCGCGAACTCGCAGGCAGCGCCGTCCTGCTCGACACCGGGTGGAGCAGTCGCTTCGGCACACCGGAGTACGCGGCGGGCGCGCCCTTCCTCACCGAAGGCGGGGCGCGCTTCCTCGTCGATGTCGGCGTGCGGATCGTGGGCATCGACTCCCTGAACATCGACGACACCGAGAGCGGAGGGGCGCGCCCGGCGCACAGCATCCTGCTCGCGGCGGGGGTGCACGTGGTCGAGCATCTGACGAATCTCGATACGGTCCCGGCGCACGGGGCACGGTTCACCGCGGCCCCGCCCGCCGTGCGCGGATTCGGGACCTTCCCGGTGCGCGCGTTCGCCACGACGTCGGAGTCCCACTGATCACAGGGGTCACATGGGTTTACATGCGTCCCAGCGACCCATAGAGTGTGCACATCGAGAAAGGGGTACGTGGGATGCCCGAGGTTCCTGACGTCCGGTTCCTGACGGTGGCTGAGGTCGCCGAACTCATGCGCGTGTCGAAGATGACCGTCTATCGGCTCGTGCACTCCGGCGAGCTGCCTGCGATCCGCTTCGGTCGCAGCTTCCGCGTCCCCGAATCCGCCGTGGCTGAGGCGTTGCAGCGCCCGATCGCCGACGTGGGCTGATCCGCGAGCAGGATCGCCGCAGGAGGCACCGTGGACGCCAGCACTTTCTACGCACTGTTCTCCGCCACCTGCTTCACGCTGACCGGGCTCTGGTGGAACGTGGTCCGTGCCCGCAGCGACTGGACGGCCGATCGCTCGATCCGACGCACGATCGGCGGCGTCTACCTGTCGTTCCTGCTCCCCGCGCTGATGGGGCTGTTCGCCCAGGTCGGCGGGACCGAGAGCCCGCTGATCTGGCGGCTCTCCTTCGTCGTGATCGCCGTCGTCGGCGGGGTGTCGATGCTGCGACTCGTCTCCCAGGCGCGCGGCGACGGCACGCCCCGAGCGGTGCGTTGGACTCAAGCCGGCACCGTCGTCGTGTACGCGGCGATCGCCGTCATCGGCGTCGCACCGCAGTTGGCCGCACCGCTGGGTCTCACCGGCATCCAGGTCGGAGCACTGCTTCTGATCGTCTTGGTCGCGCTCGGTCACGCCCTCGTCTGGCGATTCATGGTGGCTGATCATGCCCTGCACAGCGGTGAGGAGTGAGTGCGTACGAGCGGGCCCCCGCGATTTGCTAGACTGTTCCGAGGCATTTTTCCGTGCCCGTACCCGGGTGTCCGCCACGTGCGACGCCCAGCCCCTGACTTAGTGAGGTTTCCGTGGGTTCTGTCATCAAGAAGCGCCGCAAGCGCATGGCGAAGAAGAAGCACCGCAAGCTGCTTCGCAAGACTCGCCACCAGCGTCGCAACAAGAAGTAAGCGGCCAGACACCGAGCGCCTGTCTCCGGACGGGCGCTTTGTGTCTCCGCCCGCAGTTCCGATCCATCGCAGGAGGACGCATGAAGTCGATCACCGTCGCAGAGCTCGCCGCTCGTGAGAACACGCCGCTCATCGATGTGCGCGAGGCCTACGAGTTCTCATCGGGGCACATCCCGGGCGCCGTGAACATCCCGATGTCCGAGATCGGCAACCGCCTCGAAGAGCTCCCTGCCGAGGCGTTCGACGTGATCTGCCAGATGGGCGGACGTTCGGCCCGTGTGGTCGAGGCGCTCGAGGGGCGAGGATACGACGTCACCAACGTCGAGGGCGGAACCGCCGAGTGGATCGCCGAGGGCCGTGAGGTCGAGGTGCCGTCGGCGTGACCACGCTGACTCTGATCGGCAAGCCCGACTGCCACCTCTGCGATGTGGCTTCCGAGATCATCGACACCGTGATCGCCGATCTTCCGGATGCCGCGGCGGAGAGCATCGAGGTCGTCGAGGCTTCCATCCAGGACGACCCGGCGCTGTACGACCTGTGGTGGGAGAAGATCCCCGTCGTGCTGATCGACGGAGAACTGCATGCGCACTGGCGCTTGTCGGCCGACCGGCTGCGTTCCGCACTCGAAGAGGCCGTGGTGAACGACCTGAAGGAGACGAGATGAGCATCCGCCATGTCGTGAGCTGGAAGCTCGCCGCATCCGATCCCGCCGCCCGCGCCGAGCAGGCCGCCGAAATGGCGCGCCGGCTCAACGCCCTCGCCGGCGTCGTGCCGCAGCTGCTGTCGATCTCGGCCGGTGCCAACGTGGCCTACCCCGACTCCAACTGGGACGTGACGTTGATCGCCGACTTCGACTCGATCGAGGCGCTCGAGCAGTACCAGGTGCACCCGGCGCACGAAGAGGTCGTCGCCTACGTGCGTTCGGTCGTCGCCTCGCGAGCGGCCGTCGACTTCGAGGTCTGACGAAAAGCACTTGCAACAAAAACGTAACCCGGGGAAACGCTGTTCGGCCGTGACGGCCCTCGAGCGCATGTCAAGATGAACACCTACCCGTTCGCGGGCGCGATCCGCCCCCGACTCCCCAGGAGCTGACATGCAGCGTCGCAACATCTTCGCCGGAATCGCCCTCGCGGCGACCGCCACTCTCGCCCTCGCCGGCTGCGCCAGCGGATCAGGTGCGGGTTCCGGCGGCTCGGCGGACGACCCGTACGGCCTCGTCGAGGCCGGTACGCTCACGGTCTGCTCCGACATCCCCTACCCGCCCTTCGAGTTCGAGGGCGGCGACAACGGCACGGGATACACGGGCTTCGACATCGATCTGCTCGACGCGATCGCGAAGAAGCTCGACCTGAAGCTCTCGGTGCAGGACGTCGGCTTCGAGGCGCTGCAGTCCGGAACCACTCTGGCCAACGGCACCTGCGACCTGGGTGCATCGGCCATGACCATCACCGACGAGCGCAAGAAGAACATCGACTTCTCCGAGCCGTACTACGACTCGCTGCAGTCGCTGCTCGTGCGCACCGACTCGGGCATCAAGAGCATCGACGACCTCGACGGCAAGAACGTCGGCGTGCAGCAGGGCACCACCGGCGAGTCCTACGCGACGGAGAACGCGAAGGGTGCGCAGCTCGTGCAGTACCCGTCGGACGGCGAGCTGTGGCCCGCGATCCAGGCCGGCCAGATCGACGCGATCCTGCAGGATCAGCCGGTGAACCTCGAGCACGAGAAGGCCGACAGCGCGTACAAGATCGTCGAGACCTATGACACCGAGGAGTCCTACGGCTTCGCCTTCGAGAAGGGCAAGAAGACCGAGCTGCTCGACGCGGTCAACGGCGCTCTGAAGGACCTCCGCGACAGCGGCGACTACCAGACGATCTACGACACCTACTTCACCGCGAACTGAGCGGCGAGCAGGAATACAGGAGGACCTTGACAATGGCGTTGAGGCGCACTCAAAGACAGAAGCTGTACCGGTACGTCGTCTATGCCGTGCTGATCGCCGTAGTCCTCTGGGCGATCGTCACGACGGACTGGAGCCGGATCGGACCTCTGTTCTTCGACCCCGAGATCGCGGCAAAGATGTTCCCCGGGATCATCACGACCGCACTCGTCAACACGCTGTGGTTCACGGCCGTCGCCTTCGCGGGCGGTCTGCTGCTGGGCATCCTCCTCGCACTGCTCAAGATGTCGAGCATCGGTCCGTTCCGGTGGATCGCGACCGCCTGGATCGAGCTGTTCCGCGGCCTGCCCGCGATCATGACGATCTTCGCGATCTCGCAGGTCCTTCCGATCGCGACCGGGATCTCCGGTCAGAAGCTCGGCGGTCCCGTTGTGCTCGGTCTGATCGGCCTGGTCCTCGTCGCTTCGGCGTATATGGCGGAGACGATCCGCGCCGGGCTCCAGGCCGTCCCCAAGGGGCAGACCGAGGCCGCGCGCTCGCTGGGCATGTCGCCGTTCAAGACGACCTTCTGGATCGTGGTGCCGCAGGGCTTCCGCATCATCATCCCGCCGCTGACGAACGAGTTCGTGCTGCTGCTGAAGGACACCTCGCTGCTCTTCGTGGCGGGCTCGTTCATCTGGTCGAAGGAGCTCACGAACTTCGCCAAGGACGCGACGACGCAGAACCAGAATGCGACGCCTCTGGTGATGGCCGCGATCCTCTACCTGATCGTGACGATCCCGCTCACGCGGTTCACCGCCTACCTCGAGCGACGGATGGGGAACCAGCGATGATCACCGACCTGATCGATGTCCACGCCCCCGCGATCGACGTGCAGGGGCTCGTGAAGACGTTCGGCGACAACGAGGTGCTCAAGGGCATCGACCTCACCGTCACCGCTGGTGAGGTCGTCTGCGTGATCGGGCCCTCGGGCTCGGGTAAATCGACGCTGCTGCGCTCGGTGAACCTCCTCGAGGAGCCGACCGGCGGAAAGATCCTCATCGAGGGGATCGACATCACCGACCCCGACATCGACATCGACGGTGTGCGCACACGCATCGGCATGGTGTTCCAGAGCTTCAATCTGTTCCCGCACATGAGCGTTGTGGGCAATCTCACCATCGCTCAGCGGCGTGTGAAGAAGCGCGGCAAGGCCGAATCCGAGAAGATCGCTCACGAGATGCTCGCCAGGGTCGGCATGGCCCACAAGGCCGATGCCTATCCGACGCAGCTCTCCGGCGGCCAGCAGCAGCGTGTGGCGATTGCGCGCGCTCTGTGCATGAACCCCGACATGATGCTGTTCGACGAGCCGACGTCGGCGCTCGATCCCGAACTCGTCGGCGAGGTTCTGCAGGTCATGCGCTCGCTGGCCGACGAGGGGATGACGATGCTCGTCGTCACGCACGAGATGGGCTTCGCGCGCGAGGTCGGCTCGCGCCTGATCTTCATGGACGGCGGCCACATCGTGGAGGAGGGCGACCCGCGTGAGGTGCTCGGCAACCCGCAGCACCAGCGCACGAAGGACTTCCTCTCCCGCGTGCTCTAGCCCGCACTCCCTGTTTCACGACGAAACCCCCAGCCGCAGCTGGGGGTTTCGTCGTGAGACAGGGGTGTCGGCGTCAGCTCTCGACCTCGACGACCTCGGCATCGGCGGCGTTGCGCTTGACCGAGTCGATGCCGTTCAGGGCACCGGACTTCGAGGCGTAGCCCTGGCCGGTCGCGATGACTTCGCCATTGCCGGCCTTCAGGCGGAATCGGTAGTCCCCGCCCTTGTCCTGATACAGCTCGAATTTGCCTGCCATGAGGCGTCCTTTCTCTCCGGGTCGAGGGCGACGCCCTCGCGGCTCAAACTATCGTTGCGGGCACGGGGACGGAAGAGCGGGATTCATCCGCGCGGATGAACCGCGACCGGTTCGGGTGCGAGGGCGATCCGCACACGGTCGCCGAAGGCGGGCTGGATGCCTGGCGCGTGCTGCAGCCGGATGAGCTCTCCCGACTCGGTGCGAACCAGGGTGCGGCGCATGCTTCCGAGAAAGGTGCTCTCCTCCACGAAAGCGTCGGTGGCGGCATCCGCCTCTCCGGCGAAGTGCACGTTCTCAGGGCGGATGTACACGTCGACCGGGCCGTCGGCCGGGGTCTGCAGCGGCAGTCGCTGGCCCCACACCGTCACGTGGTCGCCCTCGGCGACTCCGGAGACGACGCTGGAGAGGCCCACGAAGGCCGCGACGCCCGCGGTCGCAGGTGTCGTGTACAGCTGCTCGGGAGAGCCGATCTGCTCGATGCGGCCCGAGTTCATCACGGCGATGCGGTCGGAGACGGCCAGGGCCTCTTCCTGATCATGGGTGACGAACACGGTCGTGATGCCCAGACGCAGCTGGATGCGGCGGATCTCGTCGCGCAGCTGCACGCGGACCTTCGCATCGAGGGCCGAGAGCGGCTCGTCGAGCAGCAGCACCTTGGGCTCCGTGACGAGGGCGCGCGCCAGGGCCACGCGCTGCTGCTGGCCGCCGGAGAGCTGGTGGGGGAACCGGTCGGCGAAATCCGCGAGGCCGACCAGGGCGAGGGCATCGAGCGATCGCTTCGCCGCATCTGCCCGGTTCACACCGCGACGACGCAGGCCGAAGGCCGTGTTGTCGACCACTCGCAGGTGCGGGAACAGCGAGTACGACTGGAAGACCATCCCGATGTCGCGCTTGTTGGTCGGCACCCGAGAGACGTCTCCACCGCCCAGCAGCACCGCACCCTGGTCGGCGATCTCGAGCCCAGCGAGCACCCGCAGCAGGGTGGTCTTGCCGCAGCCGGAGGGGCCGAGCAGAGACACGAACTCGCCGGGCGCGATGTCGAGGTCGACGCCGTGCAGAACGGTAGTGCCCGCGTAGCTCTTCACGATCCCCTGCAGCTGCACGCGGGTGCCCTCACCGGCATCGGCGAGCAGCATGTTGTCGGCGGTACGGGGGAGGGTCATGAGCGGGCCTTTCCGGTGCCGCGGGCGACGCGACCGATGACGAGGAGCAGGACGAAGCAGAACAGCAGGGCCAGCAGGGTGAAGATCGCAGGCAGGTAGCCGTCCTGCTTCTGCACGACGACCATGGCGGTCTGGAACACGGGGCGGTTCAGGAGCGACGCGATCGTGAACTCGCCGAGCACGACGGCGACCGAGATGAGCGACGCGGCGAGCAGTCCCTGACGGAGGTTCGGGGCGAGCACCTGGAACACCACTGTGGTCCACGACGCGCCGAGGGAGCGAGCGGCCTCGGTGAGCGTGCGGATGTCGACCGCGTCGATGGATGCCTGGATCGATCGGTAGGCGAACGGCAGCACGGTGATGCCGTAGGCGAGGGCGAGAGTCCAGGCGCCGGTGCCGAGCGTTCGACCGATCTGCAGGTAGATCGGCGCGAGGCCGACGACGAGCACGATGGCCGGAATCGAGATCGGCAGCAGAGCCGCGAACTCGAACGCCGGACGCATCTTCGCGAAACGCAGGTTCACGAGGATCATCGTGGGCGCCAGGACGAACAGCACGATCGCGACCGTGATCACGGCGAGCAGCAGCGAGTTGCCGAGCCCCGTCCAGATCGGCTTGAGCGTCGCCGCCATCGCGGGGTCGAAGAGGCTCGCCCAGCGCTTCAGCGAGTACGAGCCGTCAGCCATCTTCACGGTGTACAGGAAGGTCGCCAGCAGCGGGATCGCGAAGAACGCGCCGACCAGGATGCCGATGATCCAGCGGGTCGGGCGTGAAGGGGCGAGCGGATTCATGCCTGCCACCTCGCTGCCCGGCGCTGGACGAGCGAGTAGAGGCCCATGACGACTCCCACGACGACGATCATGCCGAGCGCCAGGGCGCCGGCGAGGTTCTCTCGGCCGAGCACGGTCTCGCTGGTGAGCGCGGCGCGGATCTGGAGAGGGACGATCTGCGAACCCTGACTGGCGAGCGCCGCGGCAGTCGCGTACGACGAGAACGCGTTCGCGAACAGCAGCAGCAGGCTCGCGAGGAACGAGGGGGCGAGGACCGGAATGCCGATGCGCAGCCAGAAGCTCGACCGGGTGCCCCCGAGGGTGAGGTTCGCCTCGGACCACTGCGGCTTGAGGGCGGCGAGTGCGGGCATGAACGTGATGACCATGAGCGGGATCTGGAAGTAGATGTAGGGCAGGATCAGCCCCGGCAACTCGTAGAGCCAGGTGCCGTTCGCGAAGATGTCGATGCCGAAGCTCTCCTGGAGGAACACCTTCACGACGCCTTGGATGCCGATCGTGGCGATGAAGACGAACGCGAGCATGACGCCGCCGAACTGGGCGAGCACGCCTGCTGCCGCATCGACGGTCTGCCGGACGAGTCCCTCCGGATTCATGCCGAGCAGCGCGTAGCAGACCAGCGCGCCGACGAGCGCGCCGACGAGCGCGGTCAGCAGTGAGACCCAGGCCGAATTGGCGAAGGTGTTCAGGACCACGGGGTCGCCGAGAGCGGCGACGTTGGTCCACGTGAAGGTGCCGTCCTTGGTGAAGAAACCCGACCCGATGGCGAGGATCGTCGGAACGGCGAGGAACAGGATGACGTAGGCGGCGAAGGGGACGAGACCGAGCCACGCCGCGGAGGGGGCGGCGCGCCGGGCCCGCGCGCGCGGCGCGAGCCCGGCGGAGGGGGCGGATGCCGCAGCATCCGCCCCCGTCTGCGCGAGAGTGGTCACTGAACCGCCGCTGCCCACTTCTCGCCGAGCAGCTTTCCGGCATCGGTGGACTGCTGTTCGGTCGGGACGACCGTGTCCGACGGGGCCTCGGGGAGAGCGGCTGCGAGCTCGGCGTCGATCGTGCCGGCATCCGTCATCGCCTCCATGCGGGCCGGACGCGCGCCACCCTTCAGCCACAGGTTCTGCACCTCGTCGCTGTACAGGAACTCCTGCCACAGACGGGCGGCTGCAGGATGCGGGGCGTCGATGTTGATGGCCTGGTTGTAGTAGCCCGCGTAGCCGGTGCCGTCGAGGACCACGACCTTCCAGTTCTCGTTGTCCTTCTGGTGGGCCGCGTTCAGGTAGTCCCAGTCGAAGACGACCGGGGTCTCGCCGCTCGCGACGGTCGCGGTGGTGACGTCGACCTTGAGCAGATTGCCGGCGTTCTGCAGCTCGCTGAAGAAGTCGATGCCGGGCTGGAAGTCGTCGAGCGTGCCGTCGGACTGCACCGTGGCGAGGCCCACGGCCGCGAAGGCCGCGCCGGCCTGCGTGGGGTCGCCGTTGATCGCGACGGCGCCCTTGTAGTCGGCTCCGAGCAGGTCGTCGAGGGTCTTCGGCGCGTCGAACTTCGAGGAGTCGTAGCCGATCGACATGTACCCGCCGTAGTCGCCGACGAACAGGCCGGTCGGCTCCTTCAGCGCGTCCGGAATGTCGTCGAACGTCTGCACCTTGTAGGGCGCGAACTGGTCGGTGTTCTGCAGCGCGACGGCGAGGCCGAGGTCGAAGACGTCGGGAGCGGTGTCGAGGCCCTTGTTGGTCTCCGCGGCCTGGATCTCTTCGGCGCTCGAGACGTCAGGGGAGGCCTCGTTGATCGTGATCTCGGGGTACTTCTCAGCGAACAGGTCGAGGATCTCGCCGTAGTTCGCCCAGTCGCGGGGGAGCGCGATGACGTTCAGCGCGCCCTCGGCCTTCGCCGCCGCCTCGAGGTCGGCGAATGTGCCGAAGTCGGCGACGGCGGTGGCGGATGCCGCGTCGACCTTGTCGGAGCCGGCTGCCGGAGTGTCGCCGCCGCCTGCGCAGCCGGTCAGGGCGAGCGCGGCCGTGGCGGCGAGGGCGATGCCGGCGCCGAAGCGGGCGCGGCGGGGGAAGTGTGCCATGAGGGTCCTCTCGGTGACCGGCGCGGGTACGCCGGTTCGGGTTGCGAGTGGACGCTACGGGACGGAGGTGACCGGTGAGTCGGCGACGGGTGAATGGCGGGTGTCCGGGCGGTGGCCGGATCGGATGCCGTCGCCCCGCCTGCACCAAGGAAGGACGACTGCGCCTCGGAAGGACGAACGCTCCGGCTTCGTCCTTCGGTAGCGCGGTCGTCCTTCGGGGGTGGAGCCCTCGGATGCCGGGTCAGCGTGAGACGGCGTACTTGAAGCCGAGATGAGAGCCGACGTAGCCGAGCCGTTCGTAGAAGCGATGCGCCTCGACGCGTGCGGCATCCGAGGTGAGCTGGATCATCGCGGCTCCCAGTGCGGGCGCCGCGGCATCCGACACCCAGCGCATCATCGCGGAGCCGATTCCTGACGAGCGAAGGTCGCTGCGCACACGCACCGCCTCCACGAGCAGGCGCCGGGCGCCGCGCCGTGCCATCCCGGGGATCGATGTGAGCTGAAGCGTCGCGACGATCTGCCCGTCGAGCTCGACGACCACGAGATCGTTCGAGGGATCTCCGAGGACGTCGGCTAGTCCGGCCTGGTACGCAGGGCGGTCTTCGACAGACGCGACGTCGCCGCGCGAAGCACTGATCGGGTCGTCGGCGAGCAGAGCGATGACGGCATCCGCGTCGTGCACCGTCGCCCGGCGCAGGGTGGCGCTTCCGGCACGGGAGTCGAGGGGGCGAGGCAGCGGGAGGACATCGAGCATGCAGCCAGTCTGACATCCTGGAGGGATGGACATCGGCGCTGTGCTCGGGCTCGAGCAGCTCACGTGGGGCACGCTGATCCTCGTCGTCGTGGCCGCGTTCTGCGCGGGGTGGATCGATGCCGTCGTCGGCGGCGGAGGGCTGCTGCAGCTGCCCGCACTACTGCTGATCCCCGGCATCACACCCGTGCAGGCGCTCGCCACGAACAAGCTCGGCTCGGTCTTCGGCACGGCCACGAGCAGCGTCACCTACTACCGGCGGGCGAAGCCAGACATCCGAACAGCACTTCCGATGGCAGCGATCGCCTTGGCCGGATCCTTCGGGGGAGCAGCGGTCGCGACCGTGCTCCCGTCATCCGCGTTCAAGCCGATCATCGTCGTCGCCCTGCTGGCCGTCGCGCTGTTCACCGCGTTCAAGCCGCAGCTGGGCGCCGCGACGCAGCTGCGGTTCCACGGGCACAAGCATCACATCACGGCGGGGGCCGCGGGCCTCGGCATCGGCTTCTACGACGGCATGATCGGCCCGGGAACGGGCACGTTCCTCGTGATCACGCTGGTCGCGCTGCTCGGCTACGACTTCCTGCAGGCGAGTGCGAAGGCGAAGATCGTGAACTTCGCGACCAACGCCGGCGCGCTCATCCTGTTCATCCCGCACGGCGCCGTGTTGTGGCTGCTCGGCGGCATCCTCGCCGTGGCCAACGTGGCCGGAAGCTATCTGGGCTCGCGGATGGCGATCTCTCGCGGGACGACGTTCATCCGCGTGGTCTTCCTCGTCGTCGTCATCGCGCTCATCGCGAAACTCGGCGTCGACGTCTGGAACGAGAACATCGCGCCGGGACTCGCTGCTCTCTGACGCACCGCTTCACCTCACGCGTTTCGTCTCGCTCGCTGGCGCTCGCTCGCTCAACGACCTGCGGGCTGAGCCACCGGTCGTTGAGGGAGGCTTCGACCTGCGGGCTGAGCAACCGGTCGTTGAGCGAGCGCAGCGAGACGAAACGCCTCATGCTCCGGTAGAACATGAGGCGTTTCTTCTCGTCGCTGCGCTCCTCGCTCAACGACCGGTGGTGCGAAGCTCAGGCCTCGGCATCCTCCGGCACGAAGTCGACTCCGGCCTCCTTGCGCTGCGCGTCGCTGATCGGCGCAGGTGCGGAGGTGAGCGGGTCGAAGCCGCCACCCGACTTCGGGAAGGCGATCACGTCGCGGATCGATTCGCTCTTCGACAGGTGCTGCAGCACGCGGTCCATGCCCAGCGCGATGCCGCCGTGCGGCGGGGCGCCGAACTTGAACGCGTCGAGCAGGAAGCCGAACTGCTCCTGCGCGACCTCGTCGCTGATGCCCATGACCTCGAAGACGCGCTTCTGCACGTCTTCGCGGTGGATGCGGATCGAGCCGCCGCCGAGCTCCGAGCCGTTGCACACGATGTCGTACGCGTAGGCGAGCGCAGACCCGGGGTCGGTGTCGAAGGTGTCCTGGAACTCGGGCTTCGGGCCGGTGAAGGCGTGGTGCACGGCCGTCCAGGCGCCGGCGCCCACGGCGACGTCGCCGGATGCCACGGCATCCGCTGCGGGCTCGAACATCGGTGCGTCGACCACCCAGGTGAACGCGAATTCATCGGGGTTCAGGTAGCCGAGGCGACGGCCGATCTCGACGCGCGCGGCGCCGAGGAGCGCGCGCGACTCCTTCGTGGAACCGGCGGCGAAGAACACGCAGTCGCCGGGTTCGGCGCCGACGAACGCGGCGAGGCCTGCCTGCTCGGCGTCGGAGAGGTTCTTCGCGGCAGGGCCCCCGAGGGATCCGTCTTCGTTGAAGAGCACGTAGGCGAGGCCGCGGGCGCCACGCTGCTTGGCCCAGTCCTGCCAGGCGTCGAGCGTCTTGCGCGGCTGCGAGGCCCCACCGGGCATCCGCACCGCACCGACGTACTCGGCCTGGAACACGCGGAACGGCGTCTCCTTGAAGTACTCGGTCGCTTCGACGAGTTCGAGTCCGAAGCGCAGGTCGGGCTTGTCCGAGCCGTACTTCGCCATGGCCTCGGCATAGGTCATGCGCGGCAGCGGCGTCTGCACCTCGACGCCGATCGTCTTCCACATCGCGACGACGAGCGACTCCATCAGAGCGATGACGTCTTCCTGGTCGACGAAGCTCATCTCGATGTCGAGCTGGGTGAACTCCGGCTGGCGGTCGGCCCGGAAGTCCTCGTCGCGGTAGCAGCGCGCGATCTGGAAGTACTTCTCGACGCCGCCGACCATGAGCAGCTGCTTGAACAGCTGAGGCGACTGCGGCAGGGCGTACCAGCTGCCGGGGTGCAGGCGAGCGGGCACGACGAAGTCACGGGCGCCCTCGGGGGTGGAGCGGGTGAGCGTCGGCGTCTCGACCTCGGTGAAGTCCTCGGCGTGCAGCACATCGCGGATCGCCTTGTAGACGTTCGAGCGCAGGCGCAGAGCGGATGCCGTCGCCGGGCGGCGCAGGTCGAGGTAACGGTATTTCAGCCGCGCCTCCTCGCCCACGTTCTCGGTCTCGGCGAGCGCCGTGGAGACCTGGAAGGGCAGCGGCGCGGATTCGTTCAGCACCACGACGTCGCTCGCGATGAGCTCGATCTCGCCGGTCGGCAGGTTGGGGTTCTCGTTGCCGTCGGGGCGACGGGACACCTCGCCGGTGACTTTGAGGACGAACTCGTTGCGCAGCGGGTGGGCCACCTCTTCGTCGCGGATGACGACCTGGGCGATGCCCGATGCATCCCGCAGATCGATGAACGCGACTCCTCCGTGATCACGACGACGATCGACCCAGCCCGTGAGGGTGACGGTCTGACCGATGTTCTCTGCTCGCA
The DNA here is from genome assembly GCF_044987465.1 of Microbacterium sp. ZW T6_19. Taxonomy (NCBI): domain Bacteria; kingdom Bacillati; phylum Actinomycetota; class Actinomycetes; order Micrococcales; family Microbacteriaceae; genus Microbacterium; species Microbacterium sp. ZW T6_19. Next base: position 233,809 of record NZ_JBJDRH010000006.1, read on the forward strand.
GGGAGCCTGCGGAGTGAGTGCGAAGCACGGAGGATTCCTCCTGATCTGGGAAATGGTGAACCCCGCAAGTCTACCGGGGACGCTTTCAGTAGACTCGCCAGCGCTGGCCCCGTTCCTCTCATGAAAGGCCGTCATGCGTCTCGCCTCTGATGTCTTCTGCGACGGCGATCTCTTCGCTGCAGCGACCCGCATCGTCCCGCTCGCCGCAGGGCGTCGACGGGCATGACGGCGTCGCGACTGCATCTGGTCAGGCACGGCGAGGTGCGCAATCCCGGACGCGTGCTGTACGGGAGGCTGCCCGGGTACGGCCTGAGCGAGGCAGGACGGCGGATGACGTGGGCCGCCGCCGAGCACGTGCGCGACTTCGATCGACCGGTGACGTCGCTGATCGCCTCGCCTCTGCAGCGCACTCAGGAGTCGGCCGAACCGTTCACCGAGATCTTCGGGCTCACGCCCGTGCTCGATGAGCGCGTGATCGAGCCTGCCAACGTGTTCGAGGGCACGCGGATGCGCCGCTCGCTGATGGACCCCAGGAACTGGTGGCACCTTCGGCGCCCCTCGGTGCCGAGCTGGGGTGAGCCGTACTCATCCATCGCAGAGCGGATGCTGTCTGCGATGGATGAGGCCTGGCACGCGGCCCCGGACGGCGACGTGGTCGTCGTGTCGCACCAGGCGCCGATCTGGATCACGCATCTCCGGGTCGCGGGTCTCCCGCTTCGGCACGACCCGCGCACGCGGCGCTGCGCGCTGTCGAGCGTGACCTCGTTCGAGCGCGTCGGCGATGTGTGGCGCGAGGTCGACTATGCGGAGCCCGCCGCCGGTGGAATCGACCTCGGCGCGGTCTGACCCCGTCGTTCGACGCTCACTGACCGGCGCTCAGCGCCTTGACGATGCCGATCGCGGCCAGCTGACCGGCCGCAGCCGCGAGCAGCACCGACGCCATCGCCCCCGGGAGAGCCGCGCGGTGGGCAAGGTCACCCGCCGCCGAGACGCCGGGCACGGAGGTGGCGCCGAAGTCGTCGATCTCGATCGCGCCCGAGGGCAGCATGGCCAGACCCAGCTGCTCGGCGAACGGGGCGCGCTGGCGCATCTCGACCGAGGCGACGAAGACTCCGGCGACCGACATCGACGAGCCGCCCGCCGTGACGATCACATCGGCGCCGTCGCGTTCGACCCCGTCTGCAGCCACGGCGCTCACGCGGGCTCCGCGCGCCTCCAGCATCCGCCGTTCTTCTTTCGAGAAGTCACCGCCGACGGGGAACACCGAGATGGCTCCGACGAAGCGCCCGAGCAGACTGATCAGGTGCTCGGCGCGGGCCGCGGCGCCCAGGATCGCGATGGGCCTGCCTGCGTGTTCGTGGCCGTCGCAGAACGGGCAGCTGAAGGCGTGCGTCCCCCAGAGCGCGGCCAGTCCCGGTACCTCCGGCAGATCGTCGGCGACGCCTGTCGCCAGGACGATCCGGCGGGCGGACACCTCGGTCTCGCCGACGAGTCGCACCGTGAAGTCGCCCTCACGGCCCGAGATGTGCGAGGCGCCCACGTCGCGGATCTCCACGTCGGGGTACTCGGCGAGCTGCCCTCGGGCGGTGGCGCGGAACTCCGAGGGAGGGGTGCCGTCATTGGCCACGACGTTGTGCATGTGCAGCACGGTGCCGTTGCGGTACTCGCCGGAGTCCAGGAGCAGGGCCGAACGGTGCATCCGTCCGAGCGTCAACGCCGCCTGCAGGCCGGCAGGGCCGGCGCCGATCACGATCACGTCGTACATGAGTGGGTCCTCTCGTCTTGCTTTCGAGCTCAGTCTGTGACTTCATGTCAACATGAAGTCAAGTGCTGAGCATCCGTGGTCCGTCGGCGACGTGGCGACTCGCTTCGATCTGCCGACCAACGTGCTCCGGCACTGGGAGACGGTGGGCCTGCTACGGCCCGAGCGGGATGCCGCCGGCCGGCGCCGCTACGGCGAGGATGACGTCGTGCGCATCGCCGTGATCCAGCGCAGCAAGGCCGCAGGGATGAGCCTCGAGCAGATCGGGGTGCTGCTGGACGACGGCAGTGCGGGTCGCCACCAGGTGCTGCAGGCGCATCTCGACGACCTCGATCGGCGCATGGACGAGATGCGTCGCTCGAAGGCGATGACCGAGCACGCGATGCAGTGCAGCGCCCACGACATCGCCATGTGCCCCAAGTTCCGGCAGGGCGTCGCGGACGTCCTCGCGCGCTTCTGACGCCTGCCTGCATCCGGCCCACGCATAGGAACCCCTGCGTACACTGGGATTCGTGCCTGTCGCGCCTGTGAACACCCCGATGCGCAGCGGCCGCCGCTCCCGCATCCGCTTCGTCCGTGGTGCGGTCGGAGCCGCGCTCGCCGCAATCGTCGTCGTCGGTCTGAGCGCGTGCGCTCCCGATCCGGTGAGCGATTCCTTCCTCAGCGGAGACAACAACGGCTATGTCGCAGCGGACGGCGCGATCGTCGAGATCCCCGTCGCAGACCGAGGTGAACCGGTCGAATTCGGAGGCGTCACCGAGAACGGCGAGAAGTTCTCCAGCGCCGACATCGCGGGCCAGGTCACGGTCGTCAACTTCTGGTACGCGGGCTGCGCGCCCTGCCGGGTCGAGGCGGACTTCCTCGAGACCGTCTGGCAGAAGTTCGACGGCGAGGGCGTCTCTTTCATCGGCGTCAACACACGTGATCAGGCCGACACAGCCAAGGCCTTCTCGGAGGAGTACAGCATCACGTACCCGAGCCTGATCGACGTCGACACAGCCGAGGCGAAGCTCGCCTTCGCCGAGGCCGTGCCGATCCAGGCGACCCCGACGACGCTCGTGCTCGACAAGCAGGGCCGCGTCGCGGCCCGCATCATCGGCCCGATCGACAGCCCCTCCATCCTCTCCACGCTCGTCAAGGACGCACTCGCGGAGAAGTCGTGAACCCCGACGCCATCATCGGCTCGGGTGCTCTGTGGATCGCGGTCCCGGTCGCGATGCTCGCCGGACTCCTGTCGTTCCTGTCACCGTGCGTGCTGCCGCTCGTGCCGGGGTACCTCGGATTCCTCGGCGGGGCCGTGGCGGGCGGAGGCGTTTCGTCTCGCTCCGCCCCTTCTACAGGCTCAGGGACCCAGGCAGGTGCGACTCCCGTCCGCCGCCAGCTCGTGCTCGGCGTGCTGCTGTTCATCCTGGGCTTCAGCGTCGTCTTCATCGGCATCACCGCGCTCAGCGGCACGGTCGGCGTCTTCCTGCTGCGCTGGGGCGACCTGATCACGCGCGTCCTCGGCGCGGTGATCATCCTGATGGGACTCGTCTTCCTCGGATTCTTCGGCTTCGCACAGCGCGAGCTGCGCTTCCACGTCGACTCCAAGGCGGGGATGATCGGCGCCCCGCTGCTGGGGATCGCACTCGGCATCGGCTGGGCGCCCTGCATGGGGCCGACTCTCAGCGCGATCGTCGCGCTCTCGTTCAACTCGGGCGACCCGGTCCGAGCGAGCTTCCTGGGTCTCGCGTACTCGCTGGGTCTCGGCATCCCGTTCCTGCTCGTCGCCCTCGGCTTCGGCTGGGCGACCAGGACCGTCGGGTTCCTCCGACGGCACATCCGCATCGTGAACATCATCGGCGGCGTCCTGCTCATCGTGCTCGGCGTCCTGATGGTGTCCGGGCTGTGGACCGACATCATGTCGCGACTGACGGCGGTGATGGGCAGTGTCATCCTCCCGCTCTGACCTCACTGACCAGAACGACCAGAAGGACTCCGTGGAAACCGACCCTCTGCGCCCGTCGGATCACATCGACGGCGACGACACGATCACCCAGCCGAGGCTCGGTTTCGTCGGCTGGCTGCGGTGGGGATGGCGTCAGCTCACCTCGATGCGCACGGCACTCATCTTGCTGCTGGTGCTCGCGATCGCCGCGATCCCCGGCTCGATCTTCCCGCAGCGCATGGCGGATCCGAACGGCGTCACGCAGTGGCAGCGCGACAATCCCGATCTCTTCCCGGTGCTCGACGCGCTGAAGATGTTCGACGTGTACTTGTCGCCGTGGTTCTCGGCGATCTACCTGCTGCTGTTCACCTCGCTCGTCGGCTGCGTGATCCCGCGCATCAAGCATCATGCGAAGGCGCTGCAGGCCCGGCCGCCCCGCACTCCGGCCCGGCTGAAGAGGCTGGCCGACTTCCGCGACGTGACCCGCGCTTCGACGGGCTCAGGGACCCAGGGGGCGGATGCCGCGGCCGACGCCGCTGCGACGATCGACATCGCGCAGAAGCAGCTGAAGGCGCTCGGCTACCGCGTGGAGCGCTACGACGACAAACGCTCGTTCTCGGTATCGGCCGAGCGCGGATACTGGCGCGAGACCGGCAACCTCATCTTCCACATCGCCCTGGTCGGCGTGCTCATCACGGTCGGCGTGGGCGGAGGCTTCGCCTACACCGGCCAGCGCGTGCTCGTCGAGGGCGAGACGTTCGCGAACACGCTGCTCGACTACGACTCGATGAATCGAGGACGCTTCGTCGGCGACGGCGCGCTGACGCCCTACTCGATGCGACTCGATACCTTCGATGTGACGTACCAGCCGTACGGTGAACCCGGTTCGGGTCAGGCCGGCGACTTCTCGGCGAACATGACGGTCAAGGAAGACGGGCACAAGCGCACAGGCTCGGTGAAGGTCAACCATCCGCTGGAGGTGGGCGGGGACCGGGTATATCTGCTCGGCAACGGCTACGCGCCCACCATCACGGTCCGCGACGCCGAGGGGAAGGTCGTCTTCACGAACAGCGTCCCGTTCCTCCCGCAGGACAACAACCTGTTCTCCGTGGGCATCGTCAAGGTGACCGATGGGATGCCGGAGCAGCTCGGAATCCGCGGGCTGTTCTATCCGACGGCGGCGGCGGGCAAGGACGGCGCGATCGCCTCCGCCTACGGCGACCTGTTCAACCCCACGCTCACGCTCGACGTGTTCGAGGGCGATCTGGGCATCGACGACGGCACGCCGCGATCGGTCTACGTGCTCGACACCACGGATCTCACCCAGCTCACCGGTCGAGCGATCGGGGAGGAGTCGATCGAGCTCACCCCCGGAAAAACCGCCGATCTGCCGAACGGCCTCGGCACCGTGACCTTCGAAGACGAGTCTCCCGCCGGAGCGACCGACCTCACCCAGTCGGTGAAGAGGTTCGCGTCGTTGCAGATCCATCACGACTCGTCGTCGGTGTGGGTGCTCGTCTTCGCGCTCCTCGCGCTCGGAGGTCTGATGCTCGCCCTGTTCGTGCCGCGCCGGCGCGTGTGGGTCAAGGCTGTCGCTGCCGGCGATGGCGTGGCCCTCGAGTACGCCGCCCTCGCCCGGGGCGAGGATCCGACGCTCGCGGCGGCGGTCGACGACCTCGTCGCCGGCCACGCCCGACTGCTCGACGCCGCCGGCGTCACGTCGGCCGTGCCCCGATCGTCGAGCGAGGACGGCGACGCCGACCGAGACGAAGCGCCCGATTCCGCAGCATCTGCCGAAGAACTCGAGCCCCCGGCATCCGACACCCCGAAAGTAGACTGACAGCATGTTCGATCTCTCCGTGATCTCGCCGGTCCTGCTGTGGACCGCGATCGCGATCTACGCGGCGTCGTTCGTGGCCTACGCCTTCGACCTCGCCCGCCGCTCGCAGGCGACCGCGGATGCGCAGACAGTTCGCGAGCGCGAACTGGTCGGCGCCGGCGCTCGCAGCGGCTCCGGCGCGGTCACGCCTACCGGAGCCCCCGTCGATCCGGCACCGCAGCGGTTCGTGATGGCGCGCATCGGCACCTCGCTGATGGTCCTGGCGTGGGTGTTCCACCTCGCCGCGGTCGTCACCCGCAGCATCGCCGCCGGCCGTGTGCCCTGGGCCAACCTGTACGAGTTCGCGATGATCGGCACGCTGCTGATCGTGCTCGTCTACCTCATCGTCCTCACCCGCATCGACCTGCGTTACCTCGGCACCTTCATCACCGGACTCGTGGTGATCCTGCTCGGACTCGCGGCGACGAACTTCTACGTCGCCGTCACCCCGCTGATGGATCCCCTCAAGAGCATCTGGCTGATCATCCACGTGTTCGTCGCTTCGCTCGGAACGGCCTTCTTCGCCTTGGCGTTCGCGCTGTCGGCGCTGCAGCTCATGCAGTCACGACGAGAGCGTCTGGTTCGCGAAGGCGCGGCGAAGACGGGTCCCGGATTCCTGCGCACGCTTCCCCTGTCCGACCGCCTCGAGAGCCTCGCGTATCGCTTCTCGATCATCGGGTTCATCCTGTGGACCTTCACGCTCATCGCCGGAGCGATCTGGGCGCAGGACGCCTGGGGTCGCTACTGGGGCTTCGACGTCAAGGAGACCTGGACCTTCGTGATCTGGGTCATCTACGCCGGCTACATCCACGCACGTGCGACGCGCGGCTGGCGCGGCAACCCCTCGGCCTGGCTGTCGATCGTCGGCTTCGCCGCCGTGATGTTCAACTTCACGATCGTGAACGTCTTCTTCAAGGGCCTGCACGCGTACTCCGGCCTGAGCTGAGCCCTCGACGGGCTGTCATGACGCCCGTCGGCCGCGGTGCGTCCGGGGGTCAGCCGGTGAAGGGGATGATCTCGGAGTGCTCCTCGCCGTTCTCGTACCAGACGAGTTCGGCCTCGCCGATGGTCTCAGCGGGCCGCCCGCCGATCGAGCGACGTGACATGTGCGAGAGCGTCGTCCACGGTGCGGGCGCGAGGGTCTTCGCATAGACGAGTGACATGTGGAACGTCCACTCCTCGAGAGGCAGCTCGCCGAGCCGACGGAGGTCGGTGCGGTCGAGCGCTTCGGTCAGGCGCGCGTACGCTGCGAGCAGGCTCGGCGTGCGCGACAACCGGATGATGAGGATCTGCCAGGGCGCGGGAAAGGCGTCGACCGCCTCGGCGACGACCTCGATCGGCGGCTGAGCCGCTGCCCACCTGCGCACGAGCGCTGCCAGCTGCTCACGCCGCTCGGGCTCGAAGAAGCCTCGCAGCGTGACGTGCCCGGTGTGCGGGTGCGGTACGTCCGCACGTGCGAGCGCGGTGCGCTGTTCCGCGCGGTAGCGGTCGGCGACGACGGACGTCGGACGGAGCACGAGATACTGCTGACCCTCGAGCGAGGCGAGCTGCTCGGGGGTGCTCATGAACGGACGGCGCATCTCCCGAGCGTACGTCTTCTCACGGCATCCGTCGTCATCGGTCCGGGCCGCTGCACTCGTCCCCGGCCGGAAACGCACCTCCGAGGGGACTCGGAGATGCGCGTCCGACCGCGCTCGGCATCAGGCGGTGGCCAGCACCGTCTTCGCCGAGGTCGTACGCCGCAGCGTGATCACGAGGGTCGTGACGACCAGCGACAGCACACCCCATACGATGAGCCCGGCAGCGGCAGAGCCGTTCGCGGCGATGAGTCCGGTGAAGGCCGGGGCTGTGGGCAGCGCAGCGCCGATCGAGGCGAGCCAGTCCGGAACGGTCGAGATGAGACCCGTCGCCACGGCGAGGACGCCGATCAGAGCACCCACCCAGCGCCCGATGCCGCCGAACACGGCGACGAGCGCCTGGTTCACTGCGGCGAACGCGACGCCCGCGAGCACCGCGGTGCCGGCGAATGCCCACCAGGTGCCCGCGTCGTAGCTCGCGACGATCTGCACGATGAGCGCGACGAGAACGCCCTGCCCTGCCCCGATCAGGGCGGCGGGTGCGAACGATCGCAGCGCCAGGGCCGCCGAGGAGCGTCGCGAGGTCAGGGTGCGCGCGGTGTGGGCCCGCATCACGATGAACGAGGCGAGGCCGCCGAACCAGAGCACCACTGCGGCGAGCAGCGGGATCGCCGTCGGACCGAAGATCGTGGTCGCCTCGGCGTTCGTCTTCACGGGGTCAGCCATGACGGTGGCGAGCGACTTCGACTCTCCGTCGCTGAACGAGGGGAGGGAGTCGGATGCGGTGCGCAGACCGCCGGCGAGATCGCCGGTGCCGGTCGCCAGGGTGTCGAGGCCCGTCGCCAGCTCGCCCGCGCCGCTGGCGAGCTGGGTGGCCCCGTCAGACAGCTGCGCCGCGCCGTCGGAGAGCTGAGTAGCACCAGCGGCGGACTTGTCGAGGCCGTCGGTGGCGAGCTGGTTGAGGCCGGCGGCGATCGAAGAGGCGCCGGTGCCGGCAGTGCGCATCTGGGTCGCGAGCGTGGAGAACGTGCCGGGAAGGGCGGCGACGCCGCCCGCGGTCTGAGGGTCGTTCAGGATGGCGGATGCCGTGCCTGCGGAGGTCGCGACGTCGCCGGCAGACGTGGCTGCCGCTGTGATCCGATCGCAGACAGCCGTGGGCACTCCCGAGTCTGGCTTCGCGCAGTCGACTGCGAGAGCGCCGAGATCTCCCGCGAGCGTCGCAGAGCCGGTCGACGCCGTCTTCGCTGATCCCGCGGCCGTCTGGATGCCACCGACGAGCGCCGTAACGCCCGCCGTGTTCTGCTCGAGCTGCGTCGCCCCCGAGAGCAGCCCGGAGCCCAGCTGCGTCGCCCCGCCGGCGAGCTGCCGAGCGCTGCCCGCCATCGTGGTGAGTCCGGTGGACAAGTCGGACGCTCCGGTGCTCAGCCCGGTCGCCCCGGTGGCGAGTTTGGTCGCCCCGTCGGGGATCGCCGCGGCGCCGGTGGCGGCATCCCGGGCTCCCGATGCGAGCTTCACTGCGCCGTCCGCGGCCTCGCCGATCTGATCGCCGAGCGTGGTGTAGCCGACCAGCACATTGCCCATGGTGGCTTCGCTGAGCATCGAGCCCATGCTCGAGGCCGCCACCGAGGCGATCTGCCCGGTGATGAGGTCGTCGGCGACGAGTCCATCCGGAGGAGTGGTGACCTGGATGGTCGCCTTCTCCGCATCGTCGGATGCGGAGCCCCCGCCGTCGGCGATCGCGGTGCCGGCCGAGGTCGCCGCCTTCGAGAAGTCCTCGGGGATCGTGATGACGGCCTGGTAGGTGCCGTCGGCGAGACCCTCCTTCGCATCGTCCTCGTTGGAGATGACCCAGGTGAGGTTCGAGTCGAGATCGTCCGATCCCTCGACCAGACCGGAAGCGAGCTGGCGGCCGAGCGGTGTGAGCTGACCGTCGATCGTGACGGGTTCGTCGAGGTTGACGATCGCCGCGGTCATCGAGTCGAGCCGCTCCGTCGGGTTCTGCAGGGCCGCGACGAGGATCCCGCCGACGGCTGCGGGAAGCAGCAGGACCCCGAGGATCGTCAGCCAGGTGATGGGTTTGCGCGAACGTGCGCGCTCGATGGGGAGGGTCATGCGGTCACCTCAGAGGATTCGTCGGAGTGCGCAGACCCCGGGTTGTCGTCGAGACCCTCGGCTGGCGACGTCAGCACGGCGGGGTGTCGGCGGGAAGCCGGGGTATCGGCGGATGGGAAGACATCGATCACGTCGGGAGTCGGGCGGCCCGCCTGCGCCAGGATTTCGAGAGCCGCTGCGGGGGATGCGGCCGTGAGCACGACGGCGGTGGCGGCATCCGCGTCTCGCAGGCGCGCCGCGAGCTGATCGCGCTCGGCTGCGGGGAGGCTGTCGACGCCGTCGATCACGACGAGCGCTGTGCGGCCCCGCAGGGCTTCGGAGAGCTCGGATGCTGCGGCGCCGGCATCCGACACGAGCACCACTCCCACATGCGCGCGCACCCAGGCCGCTCGACCGGGCAGCAGGTGACTCGCCACGCGCAGGCGACCGGAATCGGGGGTGACGCGACCGGCGAGCGTGAGCGCGAGCACACGCAGCGCGCCGGGCGCGCCACCTGTGAGCACCGCTGTGCCGCCCTGAGCGACGCGCAGATGCAACGCCTCGATTCCGGCATCCGCCAGTGCGAGGTCGTCGGCGGCGACCACCGAGTCGTCGCCCGGCCACGCCGACAGGTGACGCTCGCGTTCGACCGCCTCGCCCTCGATGTCGACGCTCGGGAGGATCTTCTCGAGCCACGACGGGATCTGCCAGGCGCGCTCGCCGAGGATCGCCATGAGCGCGGGGATCAGTGTCATCCGCACGAGGAACGCGTCGATCGCGATGCCGGCGGCCAGACCCAGGGCGATCGGCTTGAGCGAGGAGTCGCCCTCGGGCACGAACGCCACGAACACCGCGAACATGATGAGTCCCGCCGCGGTGACGACCTTCGCCGATCCCGTGAAGCCGCTGCGCACGGCACGCAGGGCGGCGGCTCGTCGCGTGGCGCGATCGGGGCTCTTCCCGTCGGGGTCGTGCACGTAGTCCTCGCGCATGCGCGACACCAGGAACACCTGGTAGTCCATCGCAAGGCCGAACAGCACACCCATCAGGATGATCGGCATGAAGCTGATGATCGGTCCGACCTTCGCGACATGCAGGGCGTCGGAGAACCAACCCCATTCGAACACCGCGCCGACGATGCCGAATCCGGCGACGATCGACAGCAGGTACCCGGCGGCGGCCGTGACCGGCACCCAGATGGAGCGGAAGACGACGGTCAGGAGGATCAGCGACAGGCCGATCACGAAGATCCCGAACGGCAGCAGCGCGTTGCCCAGCTGGTCGGAGATGTCGATGCCGACCGCAGTGAACCCCGTGACCTTCAGATCGATGCCGAACTCCTTCAGCCACTCGTCGTGATGCGAGCGCAGCTCGCGCACGAGATCCGCGGTCGCCGGGTCGTCAGGGGCGGTCTCCGGGATGATCTGCACGATGCCGGTGTCGGCGGTCTCGTTCGGGGTGGAGAGGGCGACCTCCTTCACGCCGTCGATCTTGGCCACGGCGTCGCCCAGATCCTCCATGAGCCCCAGGGGATCGGTGGAGGTGACGATCGTGCCGGTCAGGATCAGCGGCCCGTTGAAGCCGGGTCCGAACTGCTCGCCGACGAGATCGTAACTCTGTCGCGCCTCGGAATCCTTGGGCAGCACGCCCGCGTTCGGCAGGGCGAGGTTCAGGCTGAGAGCGGGCACGGCGACGATGCCGAGGCCGATCACCACGGCGAGCGAGACGAGGATCGGATGTTTCGTGACGCCCGTCACCCAACGATCGCTGAACCGTCGACGTGCAGCCGGGGCAGGCGTCGCCTTCCCCTCGTTCTCGGGCTGAGAGTCGCGCGTCTTGGGCCCCTGAGCCCGTCGAAGGGTCGGCGCCTTGCGCGGACGGCCGGCGACCCGGCCTTTCATGAAGCCGAGCAGGGCGGGGGTCAGCGTCACCGCGATCGCGACGGCGACCGCGACGGCTGCCGATGCGGCGATGCCCATGGTCGTCAGGAACGGGATGCCGGCGAAGCCGAGTCCGATCAGGGCGATCAGCACCGTGATGCCGGCGAAGACCACGGCCGAGCCCGCCGTGCCGACGGCGCGCGACGCCGACTCTTCGGGGTCGACTCCTTCGCGGACCTGATCTTGATGTCTGGCCATGATGAAGAGCGCGTAGTCGATGCCGACGGCCAACCCGAGCATGAGAGCGAGGAGGGGAGTGGTCGAGGAGACGGAGGCGAAGGCCGTCGCCGCGAAGATTCCGGCCATGGAGATCCCGACTCCCAGCACGGCAGTGAGCAGCGGCAGCCCGGCGACGACGAAGGAGCGGAACGTCACGATCAGCACGAGCAGGGCGATCAGGAGGCCGATCGCCTCGGTGAGCGTGACTCCGGGGATCGAGGTGGCGAAGAGATCCCCACCGAGGGCGGTCTGCGAACCGCTCGGCAACTCGTCGCTGAGATCGGCAACCACGCTGCGCAGGCCGTCTTTCGTCTTCTCCGAGACATCTGTCGACTGGCCGTCGAACTGCAGACGGATGATTCCGGCGGTCTTGTCGTCGTTGATCATGCCGCTGACGTTCTCGTCGTACGGAGAGGTGGCCGACAGCACGGAGTCGTCGAGATCGGCGAGCTGATCGACCGCGTTCTCGATGTCTTTCCGGTAAGGGTCATCCGTGATCGAGTCGCCGTCTGCGGCGACGACGATGATCTGGGCGCTGGTGCCGCTGACAGCGGGGAACGAGCGGTTGAGCTGCTCGAGGCCCGCCTGGGACTCGGTTCCGGGAATGGAGAACGAGTTGTCCGTGCCCGCTCCCAGCGTGAGCGCGCCCGCGCCCGCGATGCCCAAGACGATGAGCCAGGAGACGAGTACGCGCCAGGGGTGCCGGAACGACCAGCGGCCGAGCGAGGACAGGAGAGTGGACACGAGGCTCCTTCGGGATTCCCACTATTGGATACACAGGTGTATCCAATACATAGATGTATCGTAAAGGGACCTCCACCCGAAAGTCTGTGCGTCGGGTGAGAACCCTTCGACAGGCTCAGGGACCCAGTGGGAAGATGAATCGATGACGACACCCGCTACGCGCAGTCGCGAGAACACGAGGGCGCGTCTGCTCGACGCCGCAGCCCAGGTCTTCGCCGAGGTCGGTCTCGACGGAGCATCGGTCGAGGCCGTGTGCGAACGCGCCGGGTTCACCCGTGGCGCGTTCTACTCGAACTTCGAGTCGAAAGACGAACTGTTCCTCACGCTCGCAGCGAGCGTCGGAGAGGTGCGCGTCAGCGCCGTGCGTGCACGCGTCGAGGAGATGGCGGCCGACGGAGCGTTGGCAGATGGCTGCGACCCGATCGAGCTGGTGCAGGACATCATGGATTCAGGCGGTGACGACAGGCTCGGCGTCATGCTCATGAGCGAGATCCGCATCAGGGCGCTTCGCGATGAGGTCTTCGGCGCCGCCTACCTCGCGCAGGAGCGCGAGATGGTCGCCAGCATCGCCCAGATCATCAGCGACATCGTGGCCGCCGGCCACCTCAGGCTGCGCGAGCCGGCCGAGGCTGCCGCCCGCATGCTGATGATCGTGTGGGAGGGCATGACCGTGCGCGGCGCGATGGACGGGCAGGATGCCTCGCAGCTGCGTCGCACGGGAGGCGAGGAGCTCGGACGCCTCGTCTCGATGCTCATCGAGTGAACTCGCCCGCCGCGACGGCGGGCGTCAGGATGCGGTGCGCGCTGCGCGTTTCTCCTGCTGGAACACCCTGATCGCCTCGTAGCGTTCGGCCGATCGCGCCTGTCGCTTCGCGGCCTCCTCGTTGCGGTCTTTCGGGGGCGCGGTCGTGACCAGGTCGTCGAGGAGATGGCGCGTGGCGTGTGCGATCTCGGCGACGGCGCGATCGAAGACGGCCTGATTGACGCGCGAGGGCTTGGTGGTGCCCGCGATCTTGCGCACGAACTGGAGTGCGGCGTCGTGGCACTCGTCGTCGGTCGCGGCCGGTGCGAGGTTGTTCAGAGGGACGATGTTGCGGCACATGCCGACAGGCTAAGCCGCATCGCCGCCGAGGCCAAGCACCTGGTGGCAGCGGGTGAGGCGTTCGAGCCACCAGTCGCGCCGCTCGTCCGAGGCGGCGAGGCGTTCGAGAGCCGCGGCATCCGGCGTCACCCGATCCGCCGAGATCGATCCGTCGACCGGCCGCAGCTCGGCGACGTCGTCGAGGAACAGCGACGAGGTGCCGAGGCCGCAGTCGTACTCGAGCGAGGGCAACGCCGCCGCCAGGGCGGCGCCCTGCGAGAGGCCCACAGCTGTGTCGAGGGCGCTGGAGACCACGACGGGGAGACCGGCCGCCGTGACGATCTGCAGCGCGTGCGTGACGCCGCCGAGTGGCTGGGCCTTGATCACCAGCAGATCGGCGGCCTTCGCCCGTGCGACGGCCAGCGGGTCGGACGACTTCCGCACGCTCTCGTCTGCCGCGATCGGGATGCCCATGTACTTCACACGCCTGCGCAGATCGGCGAGCTCCTCGACGCTCGCGCAGGGCTGCTCGACGTACTCGAGGTCGAACTCGTTCAGCGCGTGCACGGCATGCTCGGCCTCATCGACGTTCCACAGCCCGTTGGCGTCGATGCGGATGCGCCCCTCCGCGCCCATGGCCTCGCGCACCGCTCGCACACGGGCGATGTCGTCGGCGAGAGTCTGCCTGGGTTCTGCGACCTTGACCTTCGCGGTGCGGCATCCGGCGAACCGCGCGAGGACCTCGGGCACCCTCGACGCCTCGATCGCAGGAACCGTCGCGTTCACGGGAATGCGGTCGCGCAGCGGCGCGGGCTGAGTGCGGAAGGCGAAGTCGATCGCCGCGGCCAGCCAGGTCGCCGCCTCGGCGTCCTCGTACTCGAGGAACGGCGAGAACTCCGCCCATCCCTCCGGGCCTTCGAACAGCAGCGCCTCTCTCGTGTCGACGCCGCGGAATCGCGTAGCCATCGGGAGGGAGACGACCCGGGCTGAGCCGATCAGGTCTGCGAGTGCGGGGAGCATGCCCCCATTCTGGCCCCGAAACCCCGCGAAACACGGCTCATCGCGGCAATAGGCTGGGGAGATGCCGACTCCCCGCCACGCTCTCGATATCGAGGCCTTCGACCGCCCGGCCCGCTCGCAGGCGCTGCTGGATGCCGTGCACTCGCGCGTGGTCATCGCGGATGGCGCGATGGGCACGATGCTGCAGCAGCACGAGCTCTCGATCGAAGGCGACTTCCAGGGGCTGGAGGGCTGCAACGAGATCCTCAACGTCACCCGCCCCGACGTGATCGGCGGCATCCACGACGCCTACTTCGCGACCGGCATCGACGCCGTCGAGACGAACACCTTCGGCGCGAACTGGTCGAACCTGTCGGACTACGGCATCGATGACCGCATCCACGAACTGGCCGAGGTCGGCGCCCGCATCGCTCGCGAGCGCGCGGAAGCCGCGGAGGCCGCGGACGGCCGCGTGCGCTGGGTGCTCGGGTCGATGGGCCCCGGTACGAAGCTGCCGAGCCTCGGTCACACGACCTACGACCACCTCAAGCAGACCTTCGCCCTGCAGGCCGAGGGCCTCATCGACGGGGGAGCGGATGCCTTCCTCATCGAGACGAGCCAGGATCTGCTGCAGACGAAGGCGGCGGTGAACGGATGCCGGCAGGCGATCGTCGCGCGCGGCATCCGCCTGCCGATCTTCGTCGAGGTGACCGTCGAGACCACCGGGACGATGCTGATGGGCTCCGAGATCGGCGCCGCGCTCACGGCTCTGGAGCCGCTGGGGGTCGACGCGATCGGTCTCAACTGCGCCACCGGCCCTGCCGAGATGAGCGAGCACCTGCGGCACCTGTCGAAGCACTCGACCGTGCCGATCGCCTGCATGCCGAACGCCGGACTGCCCGTGCTCGGCGCGAACGGCGCCCACTATCCGCTGACGCCTGCCGAGCTCGCCACCGCTCACGAGCAGTTCGTGCGCGAGTTCGGCCTGGGCCTGGTGGGCGGATGCTGCGGCACCACGCCCGAGCACCTGGCAGCCGTCGTCGAGCGGCTGGAGCCGTACCGCACCCGCGATCTGCCCGCTCGGACGGCCGAGATCGAGTCGGGCGTGGCCTCTCTCTACCAGCACGTCGCCTTCGATCAGGACGCCTCGTATCTCGCGATCGGCGAGCGCACCAACGCGAACGGCTCGAAGGCGTTCCGTGAGGCGATGCTCGATGAGCGCTGGGACGACTGCGTCGAGATCGCGCGCAACCAGATCCGCGTCGGGGCGCATCTGCTCGACGTGTGCGTCGACTACGTCGGGCGAGACGGGGTCGCCGACATCCGCGAGGTGGTCTCGCGGTTCGCCTCGCAGTCCACCCTGCCGCTCGTGATCGACTCGACCGAGCCGCCGGTCATCCAGGCCGGTCTCGAGCTCATCGGCGGCCGACCCGTCGTGAACTCCGTCAACTACGAAGACGGCGACGGCCCCGACTCCCGTTTCGGCAGGATCATGCCGCTCGTCAAGGAGCACGGCACGGCGGTCGTCGCGCTCACGATCGACGAGGACGGTCAGGCGCGCACCACGGAGGGCAAGGTCGCGATCGCCTCGCGGCTGATCGACTCGCTCGTCGGAGAGTGGGGCATGCGCGTCGAGGACATCATCGTCGACGCCTTGACCTTCCCGATCGCCACCGGCCAGGAGGAGACCCGCCGCGACGGCATCGAGACCATCGAAGCGATCCGGCAGATCACGCGGAAGTACCCCGGCATCCACACCACCCTCGGAGTCTCGAACGTGTCGTTCGGGCTCAACCCGGCCGCCCGCATGGCGCTGAACTCGGTGTTCCTGCACGAGGCGTCGGAGGCCGGTCTCTCCAGCGGCATCATCGACGCCGCGAAGATCGTGCCCCTGGCATCCCTTCCCGAGGAGCAGCGCAAGGTCGCCCTGGATCTCGTCTGGGACCGCCGCGAGTACGACGCCGACGGCAACGTCACCTACGATCCGCTGTCGACCATGCTCGACCTGTTCGCCGGTGTCGACACCGCGGCCCTGCGCGACCAGCGCGCGGCGGAACTCGCGGCTCTCCCCGTCGGAGAGCGCCTCGAGCGCCGGATCATCGACGGCGAGGGCAAGGGACTCGAGGCCGACCTCGATCTCGCGCGTGCCGAGGGCAAGACCGCGCTCGGCATCATCAACGACCATCTGCTCGAGGGCATGAAGGTGGTCGGCGAACGCTTCGGCGCCGGCGAGATGCAGCTGCCGTTCGTGCTGCAGTCTGCCGAGGTCATGAAGAACGCCGTCGCGCTGCTCGAGCCGCACATGGAGAAGTCGGACGCCTCGGGCAAGGGCACGATGGTCATCGCCACGGTGCGCGGAGACGTGCACGACATCGGCAAGAACCTCGTCGACATCATCCTCACGAACAACGGCTACAAGGTGATCAACCTCGGCATCAAGCAGCCGATCGCCGACATCATCGCGGCGGCCGAAGAGCACGACGCCGACGTGATCGGCATGTCGGGTCTGCTCGTGAAGTCGACGGTCGTGATGAAGGAGAACCTGCTCGAACTTCAGGCCAGAGGGCTTGCGAAGAAGTGGCCGGTGATCCTCGGCGGCGCGGCGCTCACCCGCGCCTACGTGGAGGACGACCTGGCAGGCATGTTCGACGGCGAGGTGCGATACGCGAAGGACGCCTTCGAGGGTCTCGCGCTGATGGAGCCGCTCGTACGGGTCGCCCGTGGGGAGGACCCGGCCGAAGTCGGTCTGCCGGCGCTGAAGAAGCGCATCCACGCTCGCGGCGCGCAGCTCACCCTGACGGAGCCGGAGAACCTGCCGGCCCGCTCCGACGTGGCATCCGACAACGAGGTTCCGGCCCCGCCGTTCTGGGGAACCCGCATCGTGCGCGGCATCGCACTCGCCGACTACGCGGCGTATCTCGACGAGCGAGCGACCTTCATGGGGCAGTGGGGACTCAAACCGGGCCGCGGCGAGGACGGTGCCTCGTACGAGCAGCTCGTCGAATCCGAGGGGCGCCCCCGGCTGCGCTACTGGCTCGATCGGATCCTCGGCGAGGGGATGCTGGATGCATCCGTCGCCTACGGGTACTTCCCCGTGGTCTCTGAGGGCGACGACGTCGTGGTTCTGCACCACGGCGACGACCCGACCGGCATCCTGGGCGTTCCGGGACTGCTGGCCCCGGACGGAGGATCCGGCCCTTCGACAGGCTCAGGGCTCCAGTTGGGTATGGACCGCCTGCGCTTCACGTTCCCGCGGCAGCGCCGCGACCGGCACCTCGACCTGGCCGACTTCGTCCGTTCGCGGGAATCGGGTCAGGTCGACGTGCTGCCCGTGCAGCTCGTCACCGCCGGAGCCGCGATCGACAAAGTCACTGCGAAGCTCTTCGCCGAGAACCGGTACCGCGACTACTACGAGCTCAACGGACTCGTCATGCAGCTCACCGAAGCGCTCGCCGAGTTCTGGCACGCCCGCATCCGCTCAGAGCTCGGGTTCTCGGCTGAAGACCCGAGCGACACGGCCGGCCTCTTCAAGCTCGAGTACCGGGGTGCGCGCTTCTCGCTGGGCTACCCCGCATGCCCCGACATGGAGGACCGCCGCAAGGTGGTCGAGCTGCTGCGACCGGAACGCATGGGGGTCGAGCTCAGCGACGAGCTGCAGCTGCACCCCGAGCAGTCGACGGACGCCTTCGTGTTCCACCACCCGGAGGCGAAGTACTTCTCGGTGTGAGTTCGGGCCGGCGACGCTGCGAGTGCAGCCGGGCCGAAGTCGCAATTCAGCAGGGGAGCGGGCGTCAGGAAGTCGGCGAGGGTCTGACTCAGCAGCGGCGTCAGGAGTCGGAGACGTCGCGCGTGGATGGGGGCGCGGGCGCCCGCAGCGCAACCGGCTTCGCGCGGCGGAGTGCCGCGAGCACGGGACGCCCGATCAGAACTACTCCGGCGATCGTCGTGATCGCGCGCAGCGTGTCCCATCCGGCGGTCGACGTGACGAGGGAGTAGAGCAGGAAGCTGCCGAGGTTCTCGACGAGAGGAGCGCCGGGCGCGTAGGAGATCGTGGTGCCCGAGCCGATCGCGAACGGCCAGAACCAGAGGTTGAGCAGCAGGCCGAAGAGATAGGACGCGACGGCGCCGTAGGCGCAGAGCATGATGATCTCGCCCCAGCCCCGCACCCGACGGGGAAGAAGCCCGGCGCCGCCGCCCACCCACGCGCACGCGAACATCTGGAACGGCGTCCACGGGCCGAAGCCTCCGAACACCGTGGACGACAGCAGGATCGTGGCGACGCCGAGCAGCATGCCGAACCGGGCGCCGAAGGCGCGGCCGGCGAGCACGAGCAGGATGAACACCGCCTCGACGCCTCCCACGCCGGTGCTCGCGATGCGCAGAGCAGTGCCGATCGCCGCGAGCACACCGAGGTAGGCGAGGGTGTGCGCGGAGCGCACGGTCTGATCGAGCGCCGCGATCGCGACGATCACGGCCACGGGGGCGAGTGCGAGGGCGACCCAGGGCACCGCAGCGGTCGCCTGCGAGGGTACGGCCACGGCGACGAAAGGCCAGGTGAAGGCGGCGAGGGCCACGAGATTCGCCGCGAGGAGTGCGACCGCGGCCCAGCGAGTGCTCGTTCGGCCGAGGGTCGTGCGAGCGGAGAGAGAGGAGATCTCTTCCGCCCCGTCCGTTGAGCGAGCGGAGCGAGACGAAACGCCTGAGTCGTCCGGAACGACCGCCGGAGCGACAGCCGCACGATTCGTACCGTCGATTCGCTTTGCCGGCTCGATGAGCGGGGGGTGCGCGGTGACCGGGACGCTGAGACCGGCTGGTGCGGGAAGCACGCCATCGCTCATCGGCAGGATCCGTGCACCGAGACTGTGCGCGAAGTCGACATCGTGAGTCGCCACCAGCACCGCGGTGCCGGCATCGGCCGCCCGGCTCAGAGCCTCGCGCACCTGATCGCGGGCACGCACGTCGAGCCCTCGGGTGGGCTCGTCGATCAGCAGGGCCTCGGGGGCACGCGCGAGCTGCAGAGCGATCGCCAGGCAGCGTCGTTCGCCGAGTGAGAGGTCGAGCGGATGTCGCGTCATCCGCTCGCGGAGCCCCTCGGCGTCGAGGTCGAGGAATGCCGCGATCCTCTCGGCGGTCGCCGTCTGCGAGGAGATACCGGCCCTGCGCGCCTTGCGGTCGGCCCGAGCGCACTCGGCTGCCACCGTGTCGCGGGTGAACAGATCGTCGGAGGCGTCGGGGACGAGCACCGGGCGCCCCGTGACCACGAGATCGCGCGGCGGCAGCGCGAGCGCCATCAGGAGAGAGGACTTCCCCGCGCCGTTGGGCCCGATCACCGCCGCGATCTCACCGCGGGCGAGCGAGAGAGTCGCGTGGGCCACAGCGATCGTGTCGTCGAGCGCGATGCGGACATGCGATGCCGCAAGGGCTGAAGGACTCGCGACCTGCGTTCGTCGAGCGGGGGAGCGCAGCGATCGAGCCGAAACGCGGTGAGAGTCGAGCGGAGGAAGCGCCGGACGACTGAGGCGTTTCGTCTCGCTTTGCTCGCTCAACGAACGGGCGTTCGTGGGACTGAGGCGTTTCGTCTCGCTTTGCTCGCTCAACGCACCGGCCTCGATCGTCCACCACTCGTCGGCGACGTCCTCGAAGGCGGCTGCGCGATGCTCCGCGACCAGCACGCACACGCCGCCTTCGTGAGCCAGCGACTCCAGCGCCGCGACCACGCGCGCACGTGCGTCGGCATCCAGGTCTGCGAGCGGTTCGTCGACCAGCAGCAGGATCGGACGCTCGACCACTGCGGCGGCGATCGCGACCATGGTCGCCTCCCCGGCCGACAGCGCGTGCACCGCTCGATCCCGCAGATGGGCGATGCCCAGACGCTCGGCGACCTCATCGACGCGAGCGGTCACGATCGTCGATGCCACTCCGCGCAGCTGCAGAGACAGTCCGATCTCGTCGCGGACCAGTTCGCTGCAGAACCCTTCGCGCGGGTTCTGCAGCACGACGCCGACGAGCCGGGAGGAATCGCGCGGCGGCGTCCGCCGGCGCTCGTGCCCCGCCACCTCCACGACGCCCGTCGACCAGCCGCCGTCGACGTGGTCGACGAGCCCGGCCAGACCGCGCAGCATCGTCGACTTGCCCGATCCGGTCGGACCGGTGGCGACGGCGAGCACTCCCGTACCGAGGGAGAGCTGCGGCACGGACAGCACCGGCGCATCGCCGAACCCGAAGGCGGCATCGCGCACGGTCACGGGGGTCAGACACTCGCCGTCGACCGGTGCGCCGCCGAAGCCGCGCAGCTCCAACCCGTTCGCGACCGCCGCCGCGCGCTCGAGGGTGCGCTCGAGCACCGGGACCAGCATCCGCGGTCCCGCCTTCTCTCCCCGGAGGCGCTGCGCGGTGTGCACGGTGCGCACGGCCTGGCCGAGGCCCGGCAACGTCGACCACGCCACCGCCAGCGCCCGGGCGATCCCGCGCAGCGGGCCGCGTCGGGCGAGCAGGCCGAACGCCCGCGAGATGTCGAACAGGGCGTTCAGCAGGCCGAACAGCAGGATGACCGCGGCGATGGGCAGGGCCGAGAGCACGGCATCCCAGAGCCCGTCGATGGTGACGGGGCCGAGGAGCGTCACCCAGGAGAAGGGGGCGGGCAGCCGCACGGCGGGCAGCGGCAGCAGCACGACACCGCTGCCGTCTGCACCGTGGAACAGCACGCGGTAGACGACGCGGGCGACGACGAAGATCGCCGCCAGCCCCGCCGCCGCGCGCAGCGGGCCGGGTCTCAGTCGGAGCCGGCCCGCTCTGGTCACGAGGTGGGAGCGGCGGGAGCGCCGTTGACGGTGAACAGCAGCTCGACGCTGTCGCCGGGGTTCAGCTCGAGGGCGGAGAGTCCGGTCTGCGCGTAGTCCCATTCGCCATCGGCGGGCTTGACCCACAGGCCCCAGTATGCGGCGGCCGGGGGCATGTCGGCGCAGGTCTCGTGATAGGCGGCGCCGTCGTCGCCGGTGAGCTCCGTATCCTCCGAGGGCACGCCGTTCACGCGGCAGATGACGTCGTCGGGGTAGGTCGTGGTGCCCACCGTGGTGAACCCGGCCTCGGTCACCGCATCCGTGCCGAGGATCGTCTCGTCGGTCTCGACGCACACTGAGGCGGAGGGGTCGTCGGAGATCTCCAGATCGCCGGTGTCGACGACGACGGTCACGCCGGCGCAGGCGCCGTCATCGGCGGCGGCGGCCGACGGCGTCGGAGTCGATGTCGGGGCGGTGGGAGAGCACGCGGTGAGGGACAGCGCGAGGACGGCTGCCGCGGACAGGGTGAGAGCGAGGTTTCGGGTCTTCGGGGTCACCGTTCTACAGTACGGAATCGGATGCCGCATCCCGTGCCTGTGTCGTCACAATCAGGCGGCGCTTCGCCTCACAGGAGACGCTTCTGCAGCTCGCCCATCCGTGCCGTCATCCGGAACCCGAGGCGCGTGTTCACGGCGAGCATGTGGACGTTGCTCTCGGCATTGAAGGTGTAGACGCGGGTGGTCCCGGGTGAGAGGCGCTGCAGCAGCCGAAGATTCTCGAGCTTCACGCGCAGGCCCAGGCGCTGCCCGCGATCCTCACGCCGCACCAGCGTTCCCCATTGGTAGGCGTTGCCGTCGTCGAGCGACACGACGATCTGCGTGTAGGCGGCGATGTGGCCGTCGGCGGTGAGCGCCGCGGTGCCGAACGACGTGCGCCCCTGGCGCGCGACGAGCTGTTCGTCGGCCCGGAAGTCGGCGACATCGGCGGACGCCGCCTCGATGTCGAGGTCTCCGGTGGGGGCCTCGGTGTCGAGCATCGCGTCCAGAGCGGCCCATTCGACGACGAGGTCTTCGGGCACCGGCCCCGTCCAGCTGCGCACGGTGTATCCGGCCGCAGGAGCCTCCGCGAGGAGGGCGTCGATCGTGGCCTCCGGAACCGGCAGATCCAGGCGGCTCTGCAGGTCGCCCAGAGCGATGTCGTACCCGTGGCGCCGGGCGAACTCGCGTCCGGGTTCGCCTGTGCCGTCGGCCGGGGCGGACGCCGGCCAGAAGATGTCGACCCGCAGGGTCGTGCGACCGGCAGCTGCGGCTTCGCGTTCGAGGTGCGCGAGGAGCGCCGATCCGACGCCGCGCCGACGATGAGCTGCGGGCACGTTGATCCCGATCGCGGCGATGTGCACGTTGTCCTTGAGGGACAGGGCGAGGGATGCCGAGCCGACGACCTCGCCGCCCTCGCGCGCCGAGAAGGCGCGTCGATGCGTGGTGGCCGACGGCTGCTGCAACTCGGCGCGGCTCTCCTCGCGTGACCAGATCACGGCATTCTCGCCCATGTCGACGCGCCGGGCTGCGGCGTAGGCATCCCACCAGGCGTCGACGGCGTCGTCGTCGAAGGGATCGACAGGGCTGATCTCGAAGGACATGTCACCACCGTACGTCGCGAACAGCGACCGCACCCCTCAATATCAATGTGTGCTTGACTATAGTGTGTGACGCACAGTAATGTGATCGACATGAACGAGACGCTCGACACGCACCTGCAGGAGCTGCGCCGAGGCACGGTCGTGCTGGCGTGCCTGCAGCTGCTGCGCACACCCGGCTACGGGTACGGACTGCTCGAAGAGCTCGAGAACCGCGGCTTCGCCACGGACGCGAACACGCTCTACCCCCTGCTGCGCCGACTGGAGAAGCAGGAGTACCTCACCAGCGAGTGGAATACCGACGAGGCCCGGCCCCGCAAGTTCTACCGCACATCGGATGCCGGCATCCGCCTCGCCGACACCCTCACCGACGAATGGCGCTCGCTCACCGCGGCGATCACCGCCCTCACCGCAGAGGAGAACTGACATGACCACGACAGCCACTCTCGCCGAGCGCTATATCGCCGCGACGGTCAGAAGCCTGAAACCCGATGCGCAGGACGACGTCCGCGCCGAGCTCGAGGCTTCGATCGCCGACGCGATCGAAGCGAGGCTCGAGGCCGGTGAGTCGCCGACGGATGCCGAGCGGGCAGTGCTCACGGAACTCGGCGACCCCGGCATCCTCGCCGCGGGCTACGCCGATCGCCCCCTGCACCTCATCGGTCCGCGCTTCTACCTCACCTGGTGGCGCCTGCTGAAGCTGCTGCTGATCATCGTGCCCGTCTGCGTGCTCGGCGCAGCCGCACTGGGGCAGACGATCGCAGGCGCTCCCGTCGGCGAGATCATCGCCTCGGCGATCGTCGCCACTGGCGGGGCGATCATACACATCTGCTTCTGGACCACACTCGTCTTCGTCGTGCTGGAGCGCACCGGCAGCTCGACGTCGATCCACGAGTGGGACGTCGACCAGCTGCCTGAGATCACCGAGAACGGCGCCGGGCGCAACGAGCTGATCGCCTCGCTCGTCTTCCTCGGGATCGCCGTCGGCGCTGTTCTGTGGGACCGTTTCCGGGGTTTCATCCCGGGGGAGGCGCTGCCGATCCTGAACCCTGACCTGTGGCCGTGGGGCATGGGACTGCTGCTCCTGCTCATCGCGGCGGAGGCGGTCTTCGCGATCATCATCTTCCGTCGGGGCGGCTGGACGGTGGGGGCTGCGGTCGTGAACACCGTCCTCGCGCTGGCGTTCCTCGCGTGGGTGCTCGTCCTGCTGCTGCGCGGCGAGCTCGTCAACCCCGACTTCCTCGCCCACGTCGTCACGGCCGGCGGTGACGGCTTCGCCGCGGGTGATGCCGAGGCATCCGGCGAGGGTGGGATCATCCGCATCCTTGCGGTCGTCCTCGGGTTCGGCGTCGCGGCCGGCGTCGTGTGGGACATCGTCGACGGGTGGATCAAGACCGTCCGTCGGCGCCGGCCCTGACACCGTCTCCGAGAGAGCGCCGCCCACGACGGGCGGCGCTCTCTCGCCTGCGCCCGCCGAGGAATAGGCTGGACGCCGTGACCACAGCATCCGTCTCCGACCTGTTCGACCCCGAGGAGTGGGTGCTCGCGCCCGGTGCCGAGGACTACACCGACATCACCGCCCACGTCACGCCCGACGGCGGCGTCGCGCGCATCGCGTTCGACCGGCCCGAGGTGCGCAACGCCTTCCGCCCGCACACCGTCGACGAGCTGTATCGAGCTCTCGACATCGCCCGACAGGATCCGCGCATCGGCGCCGTGCTGCTGACCGGCAACGGGCCGAGCCCGAAGGACGGCGGCTGGGCGTTCTGCTCGGGCGGCGACCAGCGCATCCGCGGGCGCGACGGTTACAAGTACTCCGACGACGTCGACGCGGTCGCCGATCCTGCACGCGCCGGCCGCCTGCACATCCTCGAGGTGCAGCGCCTGATCCGATTCATGCCCAAGGTCGTCATCGCGGTGATCCCCGGGTGGGCGGCCGGCGGCGGCCACTCGCTGCACGTGGTGTGCGACCTGTCGATCGCCTCGGCGGAAGAGGCGCGCTTCAAGCAGACGGATGCCGACGTCGGCAGCTTCGACGCCGGCTACGGCTCGGCATACATGGCCCGCCAGACCGGGCAGAAGATCGCCCGCGAGGTGTTCTTCCTCGCCGAGGAGTACTCGGCGCAGCGCGCGTACGAGATGGGCGCCGTGAACCGCGTCGTCCCCCACGAGGAGCTCGAGCGCGAGGCCCTGAAGATGGCGCGCACCGTGCTCACGAAATCGCCCACGGCGATCCGCATGCTCAAGTTCGCCTTCAACGCCGTCGACGACGGCATGGTCGGCCAGCAGGTCTTCGCAGGAGAGGCGACCCGCCTCGCCTACGGCACCGACGAGGCCGTCGAGGGTCGCGACTCCTTCCTCGAGAAGCGCGCCCCCGACTGGTCGGCGTTCCCCTACCACTTCTGACGCTCATGCCGACTGAGCTGAGGCCGACTGACGCCGAAGACCCGAAGGCGCTGCTCGAAGCCCTGCGGCACGCGCTCGAGGGCGGACCCGCGCTCGGATTCGGCATGGTCGGTGGGGAACCCGAGGCGGTGCCGGACGGGACCGCCGTCGTCATCGCGACCTCCGGATCGACCGGCATCCCGAAGCGCGTCGTGCTGAGCGGCGAGGCGCTGCGCGCGGGCGCCGAAGCGACGGCCGCGCGCATCGGCAGCGGTCGCTGGCTTCTCGCGCTGCCGGCGACCTACGTGGCGGGGCTCCAGGTTCTGGTGCGCTCGGTCGTCGCAGGCACGGAACCCGCGATCCTCGAAGGGCGCTTCTCCGCAGAGGGCTTCGCCGCGGCGACCCTGTCGATGCTGCGCCCTTCCGCGGGGGCAGGCGCAGGCATCCCCGACCTGTACACCTCCCTCGTTCCCGCACAGCTGGCCACGCTGCTGGAGGCTGAGGACAGCCTCGCGGTGCGCGCCGCGTTGCAGGCGTACCGCGCGATCCTCGTGGGCGGCCAGGCGCTGCCCGAGCCGTTGCGCGATCGCGCGGCCGCACTCGGCGCGCGGCTCGTGCGCACGTACGGCTCGAGCGAGACGAGCGGCGGCTGCGTGTACGACGGCGTGCCGCTCGACACGGTCGCCGTGCGCGTCGTCGACGGGGAGCTGCGCATCGCGGGCCCCATGCTCGCCGACGGCTATCTCGGCGACGACGAGCTCACCGCCCGCACCTTCACCCGCGACGAGCACGGCATCCGCTGGTACCGCACCGGCGACCTCGGCCTGATCGAGGACGGGATCGTGCGGGTCCACGGCCGTGCGGACAACGTGATCGTCTCGGGAGGCATCAACATCTCTCTCGACCGGGTCGAGCGGATCGTGCGGCGCATCCCCGGTCTCAGTGGCGCCGTCGTGGTCGCCGTCGACGACGCGCGCTGGGGGGAGGCCTCCGTCATCGTGGCGCCCCGCGGTGAGGCGCTGCGGCGCAGCGAAGCCGAACAGCTCGCGCACGCTCGCGACGCCGTCGCGGAAGAACTGGGCAAGCACGCCCGCCCCGCTCGGCTGATCCTCGTCGACGAGCTCGACACGCTGTCCTCGGGCAAACCCGATCGCGAGTCGATCCGGCGAGCGGTGGCCGAGCTGCACTGACCGGCTCGACGGCGTTCCGCGGGGTGCCAGGATGGAACATGGCCTCGTACACGCACGGACACCACGAATCCGTCCTCCGCTCGCACAGCGTCCGCGACATCTCGAACTCCGCCGAGTATCTCCGTCCGCACCTCACGGGATCGACGAGGCTCCTCGATGTGGGAGCGGGGCCAGGCTCCATCACCCTCGACTTCGCGAGCGTCGTCGCGCACGTCACCGCGACCGAGATCGATGAGAACGCGCTGTCGCTGTCGCGTGGTCTCGCCGAGTCGCGCCGCGCGACCAACATCGACTTCTCGGTCGAGGACGTGCACGCGCTGAGCTTCGCCGACGACAGCTTCGACGTCGTGCATGCGCATCAGGTCCTGCAGCACGTCGGCGATCCGGTGCAGGCGCTGCGCGAGATGCGCCGGGTCGCCGTGCCTGGCGGGGTCGTCGCGGCGCGCGACGCGGACTACGCCGGATTCATCTGGTTCCCTGTGCTGCCCGAGCTCGATCGCTGGCTCGATCTGTACCGCCGAGCGGCGAGGGCCAACGGAGGAGAGCCGGATGCCGGTCGCCGGCTGCTGTCGTGGGCCCGAGCCGCCGGGTTCGACGACGTCACGGTCACGGCATCCACCTGGTGCTATGCGACACCCGAGGAGCGCAGCTGGTGGGGAGGCATGTGGGCCGACCGCATACTCGAGTCCGCTCTCACCCGGCAGCTGCTCGACAGCCGCATGGCGAGCGAGGCCGAGCTGCGCGACATCAGCGATGCGTGGAAGCGCTGGGCCGACGACGGCGACGGCTGGTTCCTCGTGCCGCACGGCGAGATCATCGCGCGCGCCTGACCCGTCGGCCGGATACATCTCGAGGCGGATGCCGCAGCTTTCGCGCTCGCGTAGCGTGGGGGAGTGATCCGGCCGCTCTCCCGTACGGCGCTCGTGCTCGACATCCTCGGCGCGGTGCTGCTCTTCGTCGTGCTCACGCCCATGTCGGTCGTCTTCTACGGTCCGGTGACGGGCGGCCCGGAGGTCCACGGTCTCGCCCTCGCCGGGCTCATCGTGGCGGGCGTGCTCATGATCGGCGGCGTCGCGATCGGCCGCCTCGCGCCCGGTATCGCCCTCGCGGCAGCCTGGGCAGGCGCCGTGCTTCAGATGCTGTCGGGCTTCGGACCGGTGCCGATCGACCTCGCCATCCTGCTCGTGCTTTATGCGACGGCGGCGTGGGGCTCGAGGGCCGTGCTCTGGTGGGGATTCGGGTCGACCCTGCTGGGCGGACTCATCGCCGCGGCGTACATGGTCCTCGTGAACGGCGTCTCGTTCGTCGCGAGCACGGGCTGGGAGCAGCTGAGCGCGGGAGTGCTGCTGCTGATCGTCTCGATCCTGGCGCTCGGCTTCGCGTGGGTGAGCGGGCTGCTGTGGCGAGTCGTGCTGCGCGCTCGTCGCACGAGGGCTGCTCAGCTGCAGGCCGAATCCCTCGCCGCCGAGGAGCAGGAGCGCGTGCGCATCGCCCGTGACATGCACGACATCGTCGCGCACTCGCTCGCGGTCGTGATCGCGCAGGCCGACGGCGCGCGCTACGTGGCCGCGGCTGAGCCGGAGATGGCGACCGAAGCGCTCACGACGATCGCACAGACGGCCCGCGGCGCGCTGTCCGACGTGCGGCTGCTGCTCACCCAGCTCAGACATCGCCAGGGCGACGGTCCGCAGCCGACGCTCGCCGATCTCGAGACGCTGTTCGCACAGGTGCGGCAGGCGGGGATCGAACCGCGCATCACGGTCGATCCGATGCCGCCCGGCGAACCGCCGGGGGCGATCCAGCTGGCCGTCTACCGGATCCTGCAGGAAGCTCTGACCAACGCGATCCGCCACGGGGACGGCTCGGTCGACGTGCGACTGTCATGGCTGCCCGAACGCGTCGACATCGAGATCGCCAACCGCATCGGGGTCGTCGCCTCGTCGCCCTCATCGGGGCACGGGCTGATCGGCATGCGCGAACGCGCACAGCTCGTGGGCGGTAGCCTTCATGCGGGGCTGGAGGGCGAACTGTTCCTCGTTCGCGCCTCGCTGCCCATCGGGGGGAATTCGTGATCAGAGTCGTGCTCGTCGACGACCAGGCGCTCTTCCGCGCCGGCATCCGCATGCTGGTCGCGTCGCAGCCCGACCTCGACGTCGTCGGCGAGGCCGGCGACGGGCGCGAGGCGATCGATGTCGTGCGCGCGACGCGGCCGGACGTCGTCTTGATGGACATCCGGATGCCGGTCATGGACGGCCTGACGGCCACCACCGAGATCCTCGCGCAGCCCGACCCGCCGCGGATCGTGATGCTGACGACCTTCGACCTCGACGAGGCCGCCGCCCGGGCGATCCGACAGGGAGCGAGCGGCTTCCTGCTCAAGGACGCGGACCCCGAGTTCCTCCTCGCGGCCATCCGCACGGTGAACTCGGGCTCGAGCGTGATCGCGGCATCCGCCACGCGTGATCTCTTCCAGCACTTCGCCGAGGCGCCGAAGCCGGTGCCCGTCCAGTACTCGGCCCTCACCGATCGCGAACGCGAGATCTTCGCGCTGGCCGCCCGCGGCCTGTCGAATTCCGAGATCGCGGCGCGCGAGTATCTCAGCGAGGCGACCGTGAAGACGCACATCAGCCGCATCCTCACCAAGCTCGCCCTCCGCGATCGCGTGCAGCTGGTCGTCTTCGCCTTCGAGCACGGACTGGCCTGAGGCCGGACACCCGTTCCCGATCAGGTCGTCGAGGGGGACGCCCGCAGCAGCTCGAGCAGAGCGCGCGTCGCGTGCGTGGGCTCAGTGCGCCAGGCGATTCCCAGGCGAGAGCGGGCCGTCGGCGCTCCGATGGGCACGATTCGCACGCCGGCCCAGCCGGCGCAGGTCGTCTCGCTGACGATGCCGACGCCGAGGCCGCGGGTCGCGAGCATCTCCACGAAGGAGGGCGTCGACACCTCCCACCGGGGTGCAGCCATCCGCCCGGACGCGGTGAGCAGGGCATCCAGCGCAGTGCGCGCCCCGGTGCCGGATGGCAGCACGATGAGGTCGGCGTCGAGCAGCTCGCGGGGGCGGATGCTGCGCCGTGCCGCCCACGGGTGGTCCGGCGCGACCACGGCGACGAGCGCGTCATCGAACACGACGCTCGTCTCGAGCCCCTCTCGGACACCGGCGGTCCACGCGGCGACCGCGACATCGCTCTCACCTCGCGACAGCGCCGACAGGAGCTCTTCCGAGGTGCCTTCGTGCAGGCGGATGTCGAGGCCGGGATGCGTCTCGTGCAGCGACGCGAGCGCGTCGAACAGCGGCGGCCAGGCGAGCCCCGACACGGTGCCCACCCGCAACGAGCCGACGACGAGTCCGCGCAGGTCGTCTGCCGCGGCCCGCACTTCGCTGACCGCCGACAACGCAGCACGGACGATCGGGAGCAGCCTTTCGCCGTCGGCCGTGAGTGCGGCGCGCCGTGCACTGCGATCGAACAGCGTGACCCCGAGTTCGCGTTCGAGCTTCTGCATCTGGGCGCTCACGCCCGACTGGCTGACGTGCACCCTGTCTGCCGCCGCGGTGAACGAGCCCGCGTCGACCACGGCGAGAAAGTAGCGCAGCTGATGGAGTTCCATATCTGAGAACGATGATATCTATCTGAACCAGCTGTTGGACAGATCGATACTCGGGGACGACGCTGGAGAGGACGAAAGGAGGAGTCATGAACTCCGCACCCACCGATCCGACTCCGACCGTCCCCGTGCTCGTCCGCCTGGACTTCGATGCCACCGCACCTCGATTCGCCAAGGCGCTCGCGCACCTCGACAACGCCGCCACCGGCGAGCTCGACCAGGCGGGCGTCGATCGCCTCCTGCGCGAGCTCGTCCGCATCCGAGCGTCCCAGCTGAACGGCTGCAGCTACTGCGTCGACCTGCACACCGGTGACGCATTGAAGGCCGGCGAGAACGCGCGCAGGCTCGCCGCGGTCGCCGTATGGCGTGAATCGCCTTTGTTCACGGCGAGGGAGCGGGCCGCCCTCTCGTTGACCGAGAGCATCACCCGGGCTTCCGAGACCCATGTGCCGGATGCGGACTGGAAGGCCGCATCCGCGGTGTTCTCACCCGAGGAGCTCGGCGCCCTAGTGTCGCTCATCGTCGTGATCAACGCCTGGAACGCAGTCGGCGTCTCCACCCGCGCCTGGACGGTGTCGCTGTGAGCCGAGAAGGTGAAGCCATGACTTCGCAGCAGGACGCCACCCGCCGCGCCGCGACGATCTACTTCGACGCCTGGCGTGATCGTGACTTCGGCCTGCTTCGGACGGTCCTCGCCGAGGACGTGCAGTTCTCCGGTGTCTTCGGAGACGCCGCAGGCGTCGACGAGTGCATCGCGGGCCTGGAGGGGATGGCCGGCTCCGTGATGGACACCTTGCGCCTGACCCGGCGGGTCGTCGAAGGGAAGGATGCGATGACGTGGTTCGATCTCGTCGCCCGGAACGGCGCGATCGTGCCGACGGTCAACTGGAGCCATGTCGAAGAGGGACTGATCACGAGCATCCGCGTCGTGTTCGATCCGCGCCCGCTGCTGTGACGGGAGCGGATGCCGCGCCCGCCGGATCATCCTTGCGATGTACCCGGATGCTCCGCCAGAGCGACGCGCCGCGGCATCCGCTCTCCGTAGCGTCGATGGCATGGAGATCACGACCACCGACCTCGGGCTCGCCGCCCGCGTCCAGCACCTGAAGAAGACCTACGGCACGGGCGAGGGCACCGTGCGCGCGCTCGACGACGTGAGCGTCGGCATCCGTCGCGGACAGTTCACGGCGATCATGGGGCCGTCCGGCTCGGGCAAGTCGACGCTCATGCACATCATGGCGGGGCTCGACACCCCGAGTGAGGGGCGCGCCTGGATCGGCGACACCGAGATCACCGGGCTGGACGATCTCGATCTGACGATCCTGCGCCGTCGTCGCGTCGGCTTCATCTTCCAGGCCTTCAACCTGGTGCCCACGCTCACGGCGCTGGGCAACATCATGCTGCCCTTCGAACTCGACGGCCGTCGCCCGAGCGCGATCGAGAAGGCCCGCATCGACGGCCTCATCGAATCGCTCGGCCTCGGCTCGCGCCTCGAGCACCGCCCCCACCAGCTGTCCGGCGGCCAGCAGCAGCGCGTCGCGATCGCCCGCGCGCTGGCCACGGCTCCCGACCTCGTCTTCGCCGACGAGCCCACGGGCAACCTCGACTCGAAGACCGGACGCGAAGTGCTGCGCCTGCTCGCGGAGGCGAGTCGCGACCACGGACAGTCGATCGCGATGGTCACGCACGACGCGATCGCCGCGAGCCATGCCGATCGGGTGCTGTTCCTCGGCGACGGTCGCATCGTCGCCGACCATCCTCGCCAGAGCGCCGAGGAGATCTCGGCGTACATGCTCGCGGCGGAGGTCTCGGCATGAGCGCGATCGCCACCGTCGTCCCGCAGACCGCGGCGACCGGCCCCCGCCTGGCCTGGCTGCGCGACCGAGGCATGGGCGCGAGCGTCCTCGTCGCGACGCTGTCGGCCGCCTTCGGCGTCGTGCTCGTCGAGACGACCGCGTACATCGGCGCGGTGCTGCAGGCGGATCCGTTCATCGGAGACAGCGGAACGCTCGCCGTCGTCGTGGCGATCCTCTCTGTCCTGTTGACGGCGGTCGCGATGTACGTTGCGGCGATCGTGACCGCCAACACGTTCTCGACGATCATCGCGGGGCGCACACGCCAGATCGCGCTGATGCGGCTGATCGGCGCCACCGCTCGGTCGCAGCGCGGCGAGGTGGGCCGGCAGGGGCTCGTGGTCGGGATCATCGGCGCACTCCTCGGCGCGGCAGCGGGTCTGCTGCTGGCCGCAGTCGGCGTACAGATCGGCGCCCAGTTCATCGACAACGTCCCGCGGGACTTCACGATCGCGCAGCCGTTCATCGTGCTGCCCGCGGTCGGCGTCGCCCTCACCACGTGGATCGCCGCATGGGCGGGCTCCCGGCGAGTTCTGGCGGTCACACCGCTGCAGGCCATCGGCGGCTCGGTCGAGCGTGCGCATGACGAGGTCGCCGGTAAACCGGGCCGCCACGTCGGCGCCTGGGTGCTGCTGATCTCGGGTGCGGCTCTTCTGGCGGCGGGGGTGGTCCTCGGTCTGATCACACCGCTCGGAGTGGTGGTCGCGTTCTTCGGGGGCATCCTCTCGTTCACCGGGCTCGCACTCGGATCTGTCATCTTCATGCCGCCCGTGCTGCGTCTCGTCGGGCGCCTGTTCGGATCGAGCGCCACCGCGCGCCTCGCAGCCGAGAACGCGCTGCGCTATCCGGAGCGCTCCGCGCGCATGGCGATCGGCGTCGTGATGGGAGTCACGCTGGTCACGATGTTCGCCGTGGCGCTCGAGTCCGCCAAGCGTCTGATGACGAGTCAGGTGACCGGAGAGATCCCGCCCGACTTCTTCGCGCCCTTCGATGCGTTCGGGACGATCATGATGGTTCTCGTCGCGGTCTCGGCGGTCATCGCGGCGGTCGGACTCGTGAACCTGCTCACGATCGGCGTCGTGCAGCGCCGGCGCGAGCTCGGGCTGCTGCGCTCGATCGGCCTCTCGAACGCGCAGGTGCGCCGGATGGTGCTCCTGGAGGCCACGCACATCACGGTGGCTGCCACCGTCACCGGTCTCGTGCTCGGCATCGCCTACGGATGGATCGCCGCGCAGTCGCTGCTCGGCTCGGTGCCGACGCTGCCCGACTTCACACCGGCGGGTCTGATCGCTCCTCAGGTGCCGTGGATCCCCGTCGTGGTGATCGTCGTGGCCACTGCGGTGCTCACGCTCGTCGCGGCCGCGACTCCCACCCGGCTCGCGACACGCGTCGCGCCCGTCGAGGCGCTCGCGGCGGATTGACGCGGCCCGGCGCCGGTAGCCGATGTCGGTGTCGAGGTGCGTGTTGTGGTCGCGCTTTCCGCCCGCGCCGACCACAGCACGCACCTCGAGAAGCATCCGAGCGAGCCTAGGCTGGAGAGATGGCATCGCCCTTCGACCAGTCCACGTATCAGGTCCGCTTCGAATGGGGAGCCGCCGGCCTCGCACGCCTCGCCCCCGCCGACATCGTCGTGGTCGTCGATGTGCTGCGCTTCTCCTCGACGGTGCCGGATGCCGTCGCCTCGGGCGCCGTCGTCACCCTCGATGACGCGCGCGAGTGGTCGAGCAACGGTGCGGCCGTGGCGGCGTCCGCCGAGGGCGCTCTCGTGCTGGTCGGGGGGCTGCGCAATGCTGCGGCCGTCGCCCGCGCGGTGCAGGCCGTGCAGGAGCGCCGTCAGCAGCGCACCTCGGTGGCGGTGATCGCCGCAGGGGAGAAGGCTCCTGACGGCGCTCTGCGTTTCGCCGTCGAAGATCAGCTCGGCGCCGGAGCCGTCATCGCCGCTCTCACCGATCTCGGCATCGACCACACCGCGCCCGACGCGGCTGTCGCCGCCGAGGGGTTCCGAGCGCTCAAGGGCGCCCTGCGGCACCTGCTCAGCGCCAGCGGCTCGGCACGCGAGCTCGAGATCGGCGTCGCCTCGACCGCGCGCATGGCGGAGTCGGGGATCGTGCCGGCATCCGTCGCCGAGGCCGCGTCGCTCGATTCCTCCGACATGGTCCCCGTGCTGCGCGACGGCAGGTTCGCGCCCTTCGTGTAGCCCCTCGAGCGGACGGGCACCTGCCGAACGCACGGCCCAGTGACGTCGACAGACCGTTCACTCGTCAACAAGCCGCGCGCTCGCCGCGGATTCGGGCCGCGGGGCCGTATGGTCGGGGCATGAGATACCTCCCCGCTCTCATCGTCGATGCCGTGCTCGTGCTGATCTTCGCCGTGATCGGGCGCGCATCGCACCAGGAGGATCCGGGCGGATTCCTCCTGACCGCCTGGCCGTTCCTCGTCGCGCTCCTGGTCGGGCACGCGCTCGCCGCGCTCATGGGATCGGGGCCGCGCAAGCCCTGGTCGCTGCTGTGGGGTGTCACCGTGTGGGTCGTGACGGTCGCGGGCGGCATGCTGCTGCGCATCATCGCCGGCGACACGGCGCAGCTCGCGTTCATCATCGTCGCGACGGTCGTGCTCGGCGTGTTCCTCGTCGGATGGCGCGCTCTCGCAGGAACGCTGCGCAGGCGTCAGAGCACCAAGGAGACGGATGCCGCGGCATCCGATTCTGCGGAGGATGGCGCCGCTCCCGAACAGCGCTCGTCTACGGACTGATCTCAGCGTGCCATCTGGGCGGCGAGACGCGTGGCCGGGGTGATCTCGCGCCTGGTCCAGGTGAACTGGTGGCGCGCGTCGTAGGTGCGTGAGCATTTCGCGCACGACGTGGCCCTGGTCGGGCGGCGGTGCCGGTAGGTGACGTGACCCGCCGGACAGGTGCCGACCCACGGTGCGAGTTCTACCGCGGTCTCGCCCCGATGCGTGACCCCGCCGTCGTAGCCGAGGTCGCGTGCGATCCGCTTCCACGAGGCACCGTGTGCGGCCTTGTGGCCCGCGAGCGCGTGCGCCACCTCGTGCAGCAGCACCTGGTGGATCTCGTCGTCTTCGAAGCGCGCAGCGAGGTAGCGCGACACCGTGATGCGCTTCTTCGTGTAGTCGCACTGACCCGCGCGGCGTTTCGCGTTGTCGAAGCCGAAGGACCAGCTGTCGTCGAGATGCAACCTGATCAGCGCTTCGCCCCAGATGCGCACACGGTCGAGTTCCGCCATGCGCCAAGGCTAAGCCATGCCGCCGACATTGCGACCTGCACGGCGCACCTCGTCGCGGTGGTCGGGCCGGTAGTCGAACCGGTGAGGTGTCTGCTCAGCCGGCGACGAGCTGAGATGGCCGACGGCGCTCCGCGGCTTCGATCGCGAGGAGCGCGACCTCGAGCTCCCGGTCCTCGGCGCCGGCCTCTCGGCGGAGGAACAGGGAGCGTTTGAAGCTGTCGCGGGCGGTCTCGAAGTCTCCCGCTTCGTACGCGTTCTTGCCGTGGTGCTGATGGGCGAACGCCGCGATCGACGCCCACCCCTGTCCCTCGGCCTCGGCTGCGCACGTCGTGAGCTCCTGCTCGGCCGCCGCGAACGCGCCGCGGTACTGCAGGATCGTCGCGTGCAGAACGCGAGCGCGGAGCACGTCCTTGCGGGTGCCGGCCATGCGGGCCTGACGCACGGTCTCGTCGGCGAGGGCGAGCGCCTCGTCGAGGCGCCCGAGCACCTTCAGGAGCCACACGCGTTCCAGCAGAGCGGGAAGGCTGCGCTGGCTCTCGATCTCGGCCAGCCTCATCGCGCATTCATCGAGATCGACCAGTTCGCGGAGGGTCTCCTGGTCGTAGCCCCGGATGAAACTCATGCTCTCGGCTCTCCTCTC
Source organism: Microbacterium sp. ZW T6_19 (assembly GCF_044987465.1). Lineage (NCBI taxonomy): Bacteria > Bacillati > Actinomycetota > Actinomycetes > Micrococcales > Microbacteriaceae > Microbacterium > Microbacterium sp. ZW T6_19. Next base: position 269,353 of record NZ_JBJDRH010000006.1, read on the forward strand.
GCAGCATCCCTCGCTCCAGTCTGCATTCCCGTTTCCGCCGAGACGGGGAACACGCCGAGGAGGCATGACCTTGCCCGGTGTGTTCCGTTTCGGCGCCGGCCCGGGCTCAGCGGAGGAAGAGCGAATCGTCGGGGCGAGGGGACGCCGTGGCATCCGAATCGGTCACGACGCGGGCGCCCTGGATGAAGGAGAGGACCTCGGCGCCCTGAGCGATCTTGGCGGGATGGGGACCCGCGGCGAGCACGCGCGGAAGCCAGTCGGTGGGCAGGGGAGAGGCGGACGCCGCGATCACGAGGTTGCCGAATCGGCGCCCCTTGAGAACCTGCGTATCGGCGAGGACGCCGACTTCGGGCAGGACCTCGGCGATCGTCGCGGCCTGCCGGCGGGCGAAGGCGAGACCGGGTCCGTCGGCGACGTTCACGAGGAGCACTCCTGCTGGTTTCAGCAGCGCCCTCAGTTCGCGGTAGAACTCGACGCTCGTGAGGTGCGCGGGCGTCTGCGCCCCGGAGTAGACATCGGAGATGACCAGATCGCAGGTGCCGGTGAGGGCCGGGGGGAGCTTGTGCACTCCGGCGCGCGCATCGCCGATCCGCACACGGATCGCGGCTCCTCGCGGCAGCGGAAGGTGTTCGCGCACGAGCGCCGCGAGCGGGGCCTCGAGCTCGATGACCTGCTGGCGGGATCCGGGTCGGGTGGCTTCGACGTAACGCGGCAGGGTCAGGGCGCCCGCGCCCAGATGCACTGCGGTCAGCGGACCGGGCGGCAGCTGATCGATCACGGCGCCCATGCGCACCACGTACTCGAAGTGCAGGTGAGTGGGATCGTCGAGGTCGACGTGGGATTGCGGGGTGTCGTCGACGATCAGCTCGAAGCCGCTGGTGAACGCGCTCGGCACGATGCGGGCGACGCCGCCGTGATCGAGTCGGGCCTGCGGGTGCTCGGTGTCTCGTGCGCGCGTCCTGCCCATGCTCCGAGACTACGCGGTCACTTCGCCTGGTTGCCGTTGGAGCAAGTGTCCTGCTCGACGCTCTGTCCGGAGATCTCCGGCGGCAGCGTCGTGCGCACCTCGGGCGTCTGGGTGGCGGGCGGCGTCACCGGATCGGCCGGCGTCTCGCCCGGAGGCGGCGTGGGCACGACGATGCCGGAGTGGCTGTTGACGTCTCCGGAGAGGGAGATCGGCTGCCCTGCGATGAGGGCTGCCCAGAGCGCCTCGGCAGCATCGTCGATGGGGACCACCTTGCTCTTCGGATTGTCGGGGTCGGGGGTGTTCGGGAACTGCACGAACACGAAGTCGGCGAAGTCGACGCCCTTGAGAGCGAGGGCCAGCTGGGCCAGCGTGAGCGGGTTGCTGAGCTTCTCGCTGGGCACGATGTTGTCGGCGATGGTGTTCGCGAGCTTCAGCACGGTGGACGGGTCGGTCAGGGTCTCGGCGCTGAGGATCTTCTTCGCGAGTCGCGACATGTACTGCTGCTGGTTCGAGATGCGCGCGAGGTCGCTCTCGTCGCCCACGCCGTGGCGCGTGCGGATGAACGCCAGGGCATCCGCGCCCGAGATCGTGTGAGTGCCGGGCGGCAGGTCGATTCCCGCCTGAGAGTCGTGGATGCCCTCGCCGGCGACGCAGACCTCGACCCCGCCGATCGCGTTGGTGATCTCGATCACGCCGTCGAAGCTGATCTTCGCCGCGAACTCGACAGGGAGGCCGCTGAGCTCGGTGACGGTCGTCGCGATGCATGAGACGCCGCCGTGATCGAACAGGGAGTTGAACGACGCCTTCTCCATGGCGGGGGCGGTCGAGCCGTCGTCACGAGTGCACTCGGGCACCTCGACCATGAGATCGCGGGGGAAGGACACCACGGTGACGTTGCGCGGTGCTGCCGACACGTGAACGAGCAGGTTCACGTCGTTGCGGATGCCTCCGTCCGCGTCGCTGCAGCGCTTCCCCATGTACTGACTCGTGATCTCCCCGCATTCGTCCGTGCCGACGATGAGGAGGTTGAAGGCCTTGTCGTCGGGGTAGGCCCCCAGCGCGGGAGGCGCGACGTCGTCGTCGCCCTCCAGCGCGACCGCCCCATCGCTCACCCGGTTGGCGAGGTCGATCGCGACGAACGCGGCGATGGACGCAGCCGACACGAGGAGCACGGCGAGCGCAGCCCCGAGCAGCTTGAGCGCGACGGATCCGGGCGAGGGGGAGAGCAGGTGAGCATGGCGCGCGACTGTCGTCCGGTCGGCCTTGTCGAAGGGGCGGCGCATGCCGTGAGCCTACCTCTGGAAACTTTTGTCACAACCGGATGACAATCGTGAGAATTGCTTGCAGCTAATTAGTTAGTCGTGGATACTTATCGAAGTTGGTGAGCACCCGATGCCGCCAGGACGTTTCGAAGAGGAGATCCCTGATGCACAAGCGCATACTCTCGGCTGTCGCGCTGGGCGCCGTGGCCACGCTGAGCCTGGCCGCCTGCTCGACCGGTGGCAGCGACGCCGGCGACGGCGGATCCGTCGACGGCAAGGGCCAGGAGCTCACCGTCTGGATCATGAAGGGAACGAACCCGGACTCGACCGCGTTCTACGACGCCGTCTCGAAGGCCTTCGAGGACGAGACCGGTGCGACCGTCAAGATCGAAGAGGTCCAGTGGGCCGACGCGCATGATCGCTTCGTGACCTCGATCGCCGGAGCCACGACTCCAGACATCGCCGAGACCGGCACCACGTGGACTGCCGAGTTCGCCGATGCCGGTGCGCTGCTGCCCCTCGACGACTACGTCGACGAGGAGAAGGGCCTGCGCGACGACCTGGTCGAGGGGCTCGAAGTCGCCGGCACCTACGACGACGAGCTCTACGGAATGCCGTGGTACGCGGGCGTCCGTTCGCTCGTCTACCGCACCGACGTCTTCGAGGAACTCGGTCTGGAAGCTCCGAAGACCTGGGACGACATCGTCGCTGCCGGCGAGGCGATCAAGGCGGCGAAGCCCGACATGCTGCCCTTCCCCGTCGCAGGCGACGCTGAGTTCCAGGTCTACCCCTGGGTCTGGGGTGCAGGCGGCGAGGTCGCGACCCTCGACGGCAAGGAGTGGACCAGCGAGCTCGACAGCGAGGAGTCGCAGGAGGGCATCGAGTTCTACACGGGTCTCGCCACCGAGCACGGATTCTCGTCCGCCGGTGCGACCACCTGGAAGGAGACGGATCTTCGTGACGCCTTCACGCAGGGGAACGTCGCGATGATGCTCTCGGGCTCGTGGACGCCGAAGGCGCTGATCGAGGCCAACCCCGACCTCGAGGGCAAGATCGGCGCCGCCGTGATCCCCGGCAAGGACGGCGGCATCGCTCCCTCCGTACTCGGCGGATCCCACCTGTCGATCTTCAACACCACCAAGAACGCCGATCTCGCGTGGCAGTTCGTCAAGCTCATGACCACCGGTGAGTTCGCCGAGAAGTGGGCCGATGAGACCGGGTACTTCCCGGGCGTGCAGTCAGCGATGGAAGAGGCACTCTCCTCCACTGACCCCTTGGTCGCCCCGTTCGCCCAGCAGATGGTCGAGGGTGGTGCATCCGTGCCGGTGACGCCGAACTTCGGCGCGGTGCAGGCGAAGAAGACGACGAACTCGATGATCCAGGCGATCCTCAGCGGGCAGAAGGACGTCGCCACGGCGACGAAGGATGCTGCCGCCGAGATGACCGAGCTCCTCAACCAGTAGGAAGTCTCCCTCCATGACGATGGTGCACGCACCTCTACCGGCCACGGAGGCGGAGTCCTCCTCCGCTTCCGTGGCCGGCAGGCCGCGGGGGTTCTCCCTCGTGAAGGCCCGGCCCTGGCTCCTCCTCGCCCCCGGACTGTTCATCCTCGCGACGCTCATGCTGTGGCCGCTCGTGCAGGTGTTCCTGTACTCGCTGCAGGACTACGGGCTGCGCGAGATCAACACGGGAGAGCAGAACTGGATCGGTCTCGAGAACTACGCGAAGGCTCTGAGCGACCCCCAGCTGTGGACCGTCGTGCTGCCGAACACCGTCGGCTTCGCGGCCGTCGCGGTGTTCGTGACCGTCGCGGTGGGGACTCTCGTCGCCCTGCTGCTCGCCAAGCTCGGCCCCGTGTGGCGCACCATCGTCTCGAGCTGCATCATGGTCGCGTGGGCGATGCCCGCGGTGACCGGCACCTACGTGTGGACGTTCATCTTCGATGCAGATCGCGGCGTCTTCAATGCCGTGCTGCAGAACCTGGGCCTGATGGACGAGAGCTACAACTGGTTCACCAACCAGTGGTCGTTCTACGCGATCGTGCTGATCAACGTCGTGCACCACGGCTTCCCGTTCGTCGCGATCACCGTGCTCGCGGGCCTGCTGGGCGTCTCGAAGGAGATGCTCGAGGCCGCGGCACTCGACGGCGCGGGCGCATGGCGCCGTTTCTGGAAGATCATCTTCCCCACGCTCAGGCCGGTCTTCTCCGTCGTCATCATCCTGTCGACGATCTGGGACTTCAAGGTGTTCGCGCAGGTGTATCTCATGCCCGGCGGCAACGGCGGCAACCGCTCGGTGCTGAACCTCGGCGTGTGGTCGTACGTGGAGTCGTTCGGCCAGAACAAGTACGGCTTCGGCGCAGCGCTCGCGGTGCTGCTGACCCTCGTGCTCATCGCCATCACGATCGTCTACATCCGCTCGCTCATGAAGGAGGACGAGCTGTGAACCCGCGTCGCTCTGCCGCATCGAGGATCGGCACCGGCGTCGCGGTCGCCGCAGTCCTGATCTTCACGCTCTTCCCCGTGTACTGGATGGTCTCCAGCGCGCTCGACAAGAAGGCCTCCAGCGGAGGGCAGTCGCTGCTGCCGCAGGAGCTCACGTTCGACAACTTCGCGTTCGTCCTCACCGACGGCGGCTTCGGCACGTTCCTGCGCAACTCGGCGATCGTCGCCCTCGTCACGGTTCTGATCAGTGCGATCGTGTGCCTGCTCGCCGCCGTCGCGGTCGCGCGCTTCCGCTTCAGGTTCCGCACGACGATCCTGATGCTCATCCTCGTCGTGCAGATGGTCCCGCTCGAGGCGCTCGTCATCCCTCTGTTCCTGCAGGTGAAGAGCCTGGGGCTGCTCAACAGCATCCTGGGGCTGATGGTCGTCTACGTCGCGCTGTCGCTGGCGTTCGGCATCTGGATGCTGCGCGGCTTCGTGGCGGCCGTGCCCGTCGAGCTCGAGGAGGCCGCCTACATCGACGGCGCCAGCTGGTGGCGGATGTTCCGCTCGATCCTGCTGCCGCTCGTGATGCCCGGTCTCGTCGCGACGAGCATCTTCAGCTTCATCACCGCGTGGAACGAGTTCATCTTCGCCATGACCATCCTCGGCAGCGCCACCGACCAGTACACCGTGTCGATCGGACTGAAGTCGTTCTTCGGTCTGCACTCGAACGACTGGGGCAGCATCATGGCCGCGTCCACGATCATCACGATCCCGGTCATGATCTTCTTCGTGATCGTGCAGCGTCGGTTGTCGGCCGGCATGGTGGCAGGGGCGGTGAAGGGATGAGCGAGGAGCTCACCCGGCTCGCGAACGGCGTGCTCTGGCCGGGTTTCCTGGGAACGACCGCTCCGGACTGGCTGCTCGACGAACTGCGCGACGGTCTGGCCGGAGTCGTCTACTTCGGCCAGAACGTCGGCGACGACCTCGGCGCGCTCAGCGCGCAGATCCTCGAGGCGAACCCCGCTGCGCTGATCGGCATCGACGAGGAGGGCGGCAGCGTCACCCGGCTGGAGACGGCCGAGGGCTCGACCCTCCCCGGTGCGGCCCAGCTGGGGCGACTCGACGACCTCGCGGCGACCCGAGCCACCGGCGCCGAGCTCGCCCGGCGGGTGCGCGCGGTCGGCGCCAACGTCGTCCTCGGACCGGTCGCCGACGTGAACACCGATCCCCGCAACCCCGTGATCGGCGTCCGCTCCTTCGGCGACGACGAGCGGCTGGTGGCTCGCCACGTGGTCGCCGAGGTTCGCGGCATCCAGAGCGGCGGCGCAGCCGCCTGCGTCAAGCACTTTCCCGGCCACGGCGACACGCACCTCGACTCCCACCACGCACTGCCCGAGATCACGCTGCCCGTAGACCAGTTCGAGCGCGTGCACCTCGAACCTTTCCGTGCCGCGATCGCCGCAGGCGTCGACACCATCATGACGGCGCACATCGTCGTCCCCGCCTGGGGCGAACAGCCCGCCACGCTGAACCCGCGCGTGCTCGGCAGGCTCCGCGACATGGGCTTCGACGGGGCGATCATCACCGACGCACTCGACATGGCGGCGATCAGGGAGACCGTCGGCATCGGCGGGGGAGCGGCACTCGCGCTCGCCGCGGGCGCCGACCTGCTGTGCATCGGCAACCCCACCAATCCCGGCGACGCCGCGCACCCCGACCAGGACCGGCGGGACTTCCTCAGCGCGCGCGACGGCATCGTCTCAGCCCTCCGTGACGGCTCGCTCTCGCGTGATCGCGTGCAGGAGGCGGCCGCTCGGGTCGCGGCGCTCGCCGAGAAGCTCCAGAAGGCGGATGCGGAAGAACCGATCGCATTCGACGCTGCCGACATCGTGCGCCGGGCGATCCAGGGCGGGCCGACGCCGCCGGCCTCCGCCCTGTCGGTCGTCGACGCGCGCCGCCGATCGACTCTCGCCGTCGACAGTGCGGCGGCCTATGTCGCGTCGGCCCTCGCCGCCGGCGGCCAGTGCGTGCGTCTCGACGTCGCCCGCACGTCTGCGGCGGAACAGGATGCGGTGCTCGACGCCGCCGTGTCTGAAGACGGCATCACGGCGATCCTCATCGATCGACCCGATTCCGACGCGGGCCAGCGAGAGCTGGTCGAGCGCGCGGCGCGGCGCGATCCTGATGCGGTCGTCGTCAACGTCGGGCTCTCGGCACGGTCGGCCCTGCCTCTCCCGGTCGTCGAGGTCGGGGCGGCCAGTCGGATCGGCGCGCAGATGGCCAGGGAGCGGCTGCTCGGCCGCGTAGGCTGAGCGCCGGAGGCCCCCGTGGACGTCGACGTTCTCGCCCTGGTTCGCAGATCACTTCCCCGACTGAGCGCCGCAGAGGCGCGCGTCGCCGACACGATCCTCGCCGACCCGACGCTCGTCGTCGACCTCGCCATCAACGATCTCGCGAAGCTGTGCCGCACCTCGGTCTCCACCGTCGCGCGATTCGCGCAGACGCTGGGGTTCAGCGGCTATCGCGAGCTGAGGGTGGCCGCCGCACGCACGATCACGCTCGCACAGGCGCAACGGGCACGGTTCGGGCTCGACACGACGGCGATCGACTCGCATGACGGTCCCGAGGCAATCGCAGCGAAGCTCGCGGCGCAGGAGATCGACGCGATCGAGACGACCGCACGGGGGCTCGACGCCGAAGCCCTCGACCGGGTCGCGCGCGCTCTCGTCGCGGCCAGGCACATCGATCTGTTCGGCCAGGCGGCCTCGTCTCTGACGGCGCAGGACCTGCAGCAGAAGCTCGCGCGCATCGGATTCTCCGTGTCGCACTCGGCCGATCCGCATCTGGCGCTCACCACCGCGTCGCTGCGCACCTCGTCCGACGTCGTGATCGCGTTCTCGCACAGCGGGCAGACCGCCGAGGTGCTGAGGGCGGTCGAGGTGGCCCGCGATACGGGTGCGCTCGCAGTCGGGGTGACGAGCGCCGCCGAGTCGGAACTGGCGCTGGCGGCCGACGTGGTGCTGCTCACGCACGCGCACGAATCGCCGTTCCGCATGGCGGCGATGACCAGCCGCATCGCGCAGCTAGTGCTCGTCGACATCCTGTTCGTGCGGGTCGTCCAGCACAGCGGCGCACCCGTGACGATCCCGCTGCAGCTCACGCACGATGCGGCGGCGCAGCGACGACGGACACCGCAGGAGTGAGCGGCGTCCGTCCATCGCCCGAGTGCTTTTACCGCAGCATCCGGAATTGGTCAAGGATTTGACTTGCCATGTAGCAGATTCGTGTCTATAGTTGGTAGTTGCGCTCCTTTCTCCGTGCCCTCATATGGTGGTCGGCATACGTTGAGCTCTGAGCGCTACTCCACCTGACGACAAAGGAATCGAGAAGCCCTGCGGGGCTCACGGAGGTTATTCCCTTGGCTGCTGCTCCCAACGCATCCACATCCACCACCACCAAGAACGGACGCGGAGCATCCCGTCTTTCGTTCGCCAAGATCTCCGACACGCTGACGGTCCCTGACCTGCTGGCTCTGCAGACCGAGTCCTTCGGCTGGCTCGTCGGAAACGACGCCTGGAAGGCTCGTGTCGCAGAGGCCAAGGAACAGGGCCGCACCGACGTCAACGAGATCTCCGGTCTCGGCGAGATCTTCGAGGAGATCTCTCCGATCGAGGACCTCGGCGAGACGATGCAGCTCTCGTTCACGAACCCCTACCTCGAGCCGGAGAAGTACTCCATCGAGGAGTGCAAGGAGCGGGGCAAGACCTACGCGGCTCCGCTGTACGTCGAGGCCGAGTTCATGAACCACCTCACGGGTGAGATCAAGACCCAGACGGTCTTCATGGGCGACTTCCCGCTGCAGACCGACAAGGGCACGTTCATCATCAACGGCTCCGAGCGCGTCGTCGTCTCGCAGCTCGTGCGCTCGCCGGGTGTCTACTTCGACAAGACTCCCGACAAGACCTCCGACAAGGACATCGTCTCCGCCCGCGTCATCCCGAGCCGTGGTGCATGGCTCGAGTTCGAGATCGACAAGCGCGACCAGGTCGGCGTGCGCATCGACCGCAAGCGCAAGCAGTCCGTCACCGTCTTCCTCAAGGCCCTGGGCCTGACCAGCGAAGAGATCCTCACCGAGTTCGCCGGCTTCCCCTCCATCGAGGAGACCCTCGCGAAGGACACCATCGTCACGAAGGAAGATGCGCTCCGCGACATCTACCGCAAGCTCCGTCCGGGCGAGCAGGTCGCCGCCGAGGCCGCCCGTGCGCTGCTGGACAACTTCTACTTCAACCCGAAGCGCTACGACCTCGCCAAGGTCGGCCGCTACAAGATCAACCACAAGCTCGGACTCGACGCGCCTCTCACCGACTCGGTGCTGACCGTCGCCGATATCGTGGCCACGATCAAGTACCTGGTGCGCATCCACGCAGGCGTCGAGACGTTCGACGGCATCCGCGGCGGCAAGCAGGCCGAGATCCGCATCGCCACCGACGACATCGACAACTTCGGCAACCGTCGCATCCGCGCGGTCGGCGAGCTGATCCAGAACCAGGTCCGCACGGGCCTGTCGCGCATGGAGCGCGTCGTCCGCGAGCGCATGACCACGCAGGACATCGAGGCGATCACGCCGCAGACCCTGATCAACGTGCGCCCCGTCGTCGCCGCGATCAAGGAGTTCTTCGGAACCTCGCAGCTGTCGCAGTTCATGGACCAGAACAACCCGCTCGCGGGTCTGACCAACAAGCGCCGCCTCTCGGCTCTCGGCCCCGGTGGTCTGAGCCGTGACCGCGCAGGCGTCGAGGTCCGTGACGTCCACCCCTCGCACTACGGCCGCATGTGCCCGATCGAGACTCCTGAAGGCCCGAACATCGGTCTGATCGGTGCTCTCGCGACCTTCGCGCGGATCAACTCGTTCGGTTTCATCGAGACCCCGTACCGCAAGGTCGAGAACGGCGTCGTCACCGAGCACATCGACTACCTGACGGCATCCGAAGAGGTCGACTTCAACATCGCGCAGGCCAACGCCCCGCTCGACAAGAACGGCCGCTTCCGCGAGAGCCACGTGCTCGCACGCCCGAAGGGCGGAAGCGGTGAGGTCGACCTGTTCCTCCCTGAGGAGATCGGCTACATCGACGTCTCGCCGCGCCAGATGGTGTCGGTCGCGACCTCGCTCGTGCCGTTCCTCGAGCACGACGACGCGCAGCGCGCGCTCATGGGCGCCAACATGCAGCGTCAGGCCGTGCCGCTGCTGCGCAGCGACTCGCCGCTGGTCGGAACCGGTATGGAGGGCTACACCGCCATCGACGCAGGTGACGTGCTCACCGCCGAGAAGGCCGGTGTCGTCACCGAGGTCTCTGCCGACCGCGTCATCGTCATGCTCGACGAGGGCGGCACGCAGGAGTACCACCTGCGCAAGTTCGACCGCTCGAACCAGGGCACGTCCTACAACCAGAAGGTCGTCGTCTCGGCCGGTGAGCGCGTCGAGGTCGGAGAGGTCATCGCTGATGGCCCCGCCACCGAGAACGGCGAGTTGGCCCTCGGAAAGAACCTCCTCGTCGCGTTCATGACGTGGGAGGGCTACAACTTCGAGGACGCGATCATCCTGAGCCAGGACCTGGTGAAGGACGACACCCTCTCCTCGATCCACATCGAGGAGTACGAGGTCGACGCCCGCGACACGAAGCTGGGCAAGGAGGAGATCACCCGTGACCTCCCCAACGTCAGCCCCGAGCTGCTGAAGGATCTCGACGAGCGCGGCATCATCCGCATCGGCGCCGAGGTCCGACCCGGCGACATCCTCGTCGGCAAGGTCACGCCGAAGGGCGAGACCGAGCTGTCGGCCGAGGAGCGCCTGCTCCGCGCGATCTTCAACGAGAAGAGCCGCGAGGTCCGTGACACCTCTCTGAAGGTGCCCCACGGCGAGCAGGGCACGATCATCGCGGTCAAGGAGTTCAACGCCGAGGACGGCGATGACGAGCTCGGCTCCGGCGTCAACCGCCGCGTCGTGGTCTACATCGCCCAGAAGCGCAAGATCACCGAGGGCGACAAGCTCGCCGGCCGTCACGGCAACAAGGGCGTCATCGCGAAGATCCTTCCGATCGAGGACATGCCGTTCCTCGCGGACGGAACCCCGGTCGACATCGTCCTGAACCCGCTCGGAATCCCCGGTCGAATGAACTTCGGCCAGGTCCTCGAGACGCACCTCGGCTGGATCGCCAAGCAGGGCTGGAAGGTCGAGGGCACTCCGGAGTGGGCTGCGAAGCTCCCGAAGGACGCGTTCGAGGCCGCCCCCGGCACCAAGGTCGCCACTCCGGTGTTCGACGGTGCGAGCGAGGAGGAGATCGCAGGTCTTCTCGACGCGACCACCCCGACCCGTGACGGCGTGCGCCTGATCGACTCGAGCGGCAAGACGCAGCTGTTCGACGGTCGCTCCGGCGAGCCGTTCCCGGCGCCGATCTCGGTGGGCTACATGTACATCCTGAAGCTCCACCACCTGGTCGACGACAAGATCCACGCGCGTTCGACGGGTCCGTACTCGATGATCACCCAGCAGCCGCTCGGTGGTAAGGCGCAGTTCGGTGGACAGCGCTTCGGTGAGATGGAGGTGTGGGCTCTCGAGGCCTACGGCGCCGCGTACGCGCTCCAGGAGCTCCTCACGATCAAGTCCGACGACATCCTCGGCCGCGTCAAGGTGTACGAGGCGATCGTCAAGGGCGAGAACATCCAGGAGCCCGGCATCCCCGAGTCCTTCAAGGTGCTCATGAAGGAGATGCAGTCCCTCTGCCTGAACGTCGAGGTCCTCTCGGCCGATGGCACGGCTGTCAACCTGCGTGACACCGACGACGAGGCCTTCCGCGCAGCGGAGGAGCTCGGAATCAACATCTCCAGCCGCTTCGAGGCCGCCTCGATCGACGAGATCTAAGGTCTGGGCCGCCGCCTGAGGCGGCGGCCCACCACCCAGACTTCTCACAAAGAATTCCGACACAGGAGAACTAGTGCTCGACGCAACAACCTTCGATGAGCTTCGCATCGGCCTGGCGACCGCAGACCACATCCGCGCGTGGTCCTACGGCGAGGTCAAGAAGCCCGAAACCATCAACTACCGCACCCTGAAGCCCGAGAAGGATGGGCTCTTCGGTGAGCAGATCTTCGGCCCCTCCCGCGACTGGGAGTGCGCCTGCGGCAAGTACAAGCGGGTCCGCTTCAAGGGCATCGTCTGCGAGCGCTGCGGCGTGGAGGTCACCAAGAGCTCCGTCCGTCGTGAGCGCATGGGCCACATCGAGCTCGCCGCTCCCGTCACCCACATCTGGTACTTCAAGGGTGTTCCCTCGCGCCTCGGCTACCTGCTCGACATGGCGCCGAAGGACCTCGAGAAGGTCATCTACTTCGCCGCCTACATGGTCATCTCGGTCGACGAGGATGCTCGTCACCGCGACCTGGGCACGCAGGAGAACAACATCCGCCTCGAGCTGAAGACGCTCGGCGACCGCCGCGATTCCAAGATCGCGGAGCGCCTGGCCAAGCTGGAGGAGGAGCTCGCGGCTCTCGAGGCCGAGGGTGCCAAGGCCGACCAGAAGAAGAAGGTCAAGGACGCCGCCGAGAAGGAGATGTCGCTCATCCGCAAGGGTGCCGACGAGGCGATCGCCAAGCTCGAGCGCGTGTGGGAGGACTTCCGCACGCTCGAGGTCGGCGCACTCCGCCCCGAGGATGACGTCTTCCACGAGCTGCAGGACCGCTTCGGTCAGTACTTCGAGGCCCACATGGGCGCCGAGGCCATCCAGCGTCGCCTGGCGGCCTTCGACCTCGCGGCCGAGGCTGACAACCTGCACCTGCAGATCTCCGAGGGCAAGGGCCAGCGCAAGATCCGCGCGATCAAGCGCCTGAAGGTCGTCAACTCGTTCCTGGAGACCGGCATGAGCCCGGCCGCCATGGTCCTCGACGTCGTCCCGGTGATCCCGCCGGAGCTGCGCCCGATGGTGCAGCTCGACGGTGGCCGCTTCGCGACCTCCGACCTCAACGACCTCTACCGTCGTGTGATCAACCGCAACAACCGTCTTCGTCGTCTGATCGACCTCGGCGCCCCCGAGATCATCGTCAACAACGAGAAGCGCATGCTGCAGGAGGCCGTCGACGCACTGTTCGACAACGGTCGCCGTGGTCGCCCCGTCACCGGTACCGGCAACCGCGCCCTGAAGTCCCTCAGCGACATGCTGAAGGGCAAGCAGGGTCGTTTCCGCCAGAACCTGCTCGGCAAGCGCGTCGACTACTCCGGCCGTTCGGTCATCATCGTCGGCCCGCAGCTGAAGCTGCACCAGTGCGGTCTGCCCAAGCAGATGGCTCTGGAGCTCTTCAAACCGTTCGTCATCAAGCGCCTGATCGACCTGGGTCACTCGCAGAACATCAAGGCGGCCAAGCGCGCCGTCGAGCGCACCCGTCCCGAGGTCTGGGACGTGCTCGAGGAGATCATCCGCGAGCGTCCGGTGCTGCTGAACCGTGCACCCACGCTGCACCGTCTCGGCATCCAGGCCTTCGAGCCTCAGCTCGTCGAGGGCAAGGCCATCCAGCTGCACCCGCTCGTCTGCGCGGCGTTCAACGCCGACTTCGACGGTGACCAGATGGCTGTGCACCTGCCGCTGTCGGTCGAGGCTCAGGCCGAGGCCCGCGTGCTGATGCTCGCGTCGAACAACATCCTCAAGCCGTCCGACGGCCGTCCGGTGACCCTGCCCTCGCAGGACATGATCATCGGTCTGCACCACCTGACCACGGTCAAGGCGGGAGCGGCCGGTGAAGGTCGCGCGTTCGGTTCGGTGGGCGAGGCGATCCTGGCCAAGGACGAGGGCACCCTCGACCTGCAGGCCAAGGTCCGCATCCGCATCCCGGGTCTGACGTTCCTCGAGGGCGACGCTCCCGAGGGCTACGAGCGTCACGGACTCGTCGACGCCTCGCTGGGCCAGGCGATCTTCAACGACACGCTGCCGAAGGGCTACCCGTTCGTCCGCGAGCAGGCAGACAAGAACAAGCTGTCGCAGATCGTCAACAAGCTGGCCGAGGAGTACCCGAAGACCGAGACGGCCGCATCGCTCGACCGCATCAAGGACGCGGGCTTCTACTGGGCCACTCGTTCCGGTGTGACCGTCGCGCTCAGCGACATCCTCACCCCGCCGAACAAGGCCGAGATCGTCGCCGGCTACGAGAAGCAGGCCGCGAAAGTCCAGTCCCAGTACGAGAAGGGCCTCACGACCGACGTCGAGCGTCGCCAGGAGCTCATCAAGATCTGGACCGAGGCGACCGACGAGGTCCAGGCCGCGATGAAGGCGAACTTCCCGGAGGACAACACCATCAACCGCATGGTGTCCTCGGGCGCCCGTGGTAACTGGCTGCAGATCCGCAACATCGCGGGTATGCGAGGCCTGGTGAACAACCCCAAGGGTGAGATCATCCCGCGTCCGATCATCTCCTCGTACCGCGAGGGGCTGTCGGTGGCGGAGTACTTCATCGCGACGCACGGTACCCGTAAGGGTCTGGCCGACACCGCTCTGCGTACCGCCGACTCGGGTTACCTGACCCGTCGTCTGGTCGACGTCTCGCAGGACGTCATCATCCGCGAAGAGGACTGCGGCACGTCGAAGGGCCTCGAGCTCCCGATCGCCGCCGCCGACTCGCAGGGTCAGCTGGTGCGCGACGCGAACGTCGAGAACTCGGTGTTCGCCCGTACCCTGGCGTCCGACGTCGTCGACAGCAAGGGCGAGGTCCTCGCCTCCGCGGGTGACGATGTGGGCGACGTGCTCATCGACAAGCTGGTCGAGGCGGGTGTCGAGACCATCAAGGTGCGCTCGGTCCTGACCTGCGACTCGGCTGTCGGAGTCTGCGCACAGTGCTACGGCCGTTCGCTCGCGACCGGCAAGACCGTCGACATCGGCGAGGCCGTGGGCATCATCGCCGCTCAGTCGATCGGTGAGCCCGGTACCCAGCTGACGATGCGTACGTTCCACACCGGTGGTTCGGCATCGGCGGATGACATCACCCAGGGTCTGCCCCGCGTCCAGGAGCTCTTCGAGGCTCGTACCCCCAAGGGTGCGTCGCCGATCGCAGAGGCCGACGGCCGGATCACGATCGACGAGACCGACAAGGCCAAGAAGGTCATCCTCACACCCGACAACGGCGACGAGCCGGTGGTCTACCCGGTCCTGCGCCGTGCAACCCTCCTCGTCGAGGACGGCCAGCACGTCACGGTCGGTCAGCCGATCCTGGTGGGCACGCTCGACCCCAAGGAGGTCATGCGTGTCATGGGCGCCCGCGAGGTGCAGCGTTACCTCGTCAACGGCGTTCAGGGCGTCTACCGCTCGCAGGGTGTGCCGATCCACGACAAGCACATCGAGGTCATCGTCCGTCAGATGCTCCGCAAGGTCACCGTCGTCGATCACGCCGACACGACCCTGCTGCCGGGTGAGATGGTCGACCTCAAGCGCTACCAGGCGATCAACCGCGAGGCCGTGGCCGAGGGCAAGCGCCCCGCGTCGGGTCGTCCGGAGCTGATGGGTATCACGAAGGCGTCGCTCGCGACGGAGTCGTGGCTGTCGGCTGCATCGTTCCAGGAGACGACCCGCGTGCTCACGCAGGCCGCCATGGAGGGCAAGCGCGACCCGCTGGTCGGTCTCAAGGAGAACGTCATCATCGGTAAGCTCATCCCCGCTGGAACGGGACTCTCGAAGTACCGCGACGTCACCGTCGAGGCTACGGAAGAGGCGAAGAGCGAGCGCTACCCGAACCGGATCTTCGCATCCGACGGGGCGTACGCCGAGGGCGACTTCGGTTACGTCGACTTCGACGCGTTCTCGACCGACGACATCACGCCGGGCACCTACAACTGATTGAGGTGAGAGCCGGCGAGCTTGCTCGTCCGGCCGAGCCGATTGAGGTTGTCGAGCGACGAAGTCGCGAAGCAACTGACGTGCTGACTGAATGAAGAAGGGCCCCGGGATCTCCCGGGGCCCTTCTTCATCAGCGGATGCCGACGCTCGTCGACTTCACGTGCAGTCGACGAACGCACGACCTCCTCACGGAGCGACACCGTGCGCTGGGCAGTACGCGGTGCATTCGGGAGGGGTGCTCCTAGTCGAACAGGTGCGCGATGATGGCCGAGGTGTATCCGCTGGGCGCGAGGTTCGAGTAGCGCGTGTCGATGAGCACGTCATCGCGCCAGAACAGCGTGCGGCCGTCGGTGACGGGGTACTGCTCGTTCTGCCAGGTCTTCTCGCAGCGCGTGCCGCCGTCGGGGGTGAAGCACGCGAAACCCTCGTTGGTCACGAGCGCGTTGAGCATGTCGAGCGCCGGGCCGCGGTTCATCTTCGAGATGGTGGTGACCAGCCGCGTGGTGTCGGCACGAGGGTCGGCCCAGATGCAGGTGAGAGTGCCGTCGGAGCCCACGCCGGACGGGCCGAAGGCGGCGTCGTTGAGCGGGGTGTCGCCGAGCTGCGAGAGCACGTCCTCTGACAGGATCGCCCGGCAGTCGGTAGGCAGCGCGATGCCCTTGGTCGTGGCGGTGGGAGACGGAGACGCCGTGGGCGAGTCGGATGCTCCCGGTGAGGCCGTCGTCTCATCTGACGATGGCGGCTTCGGCGTGCCGCCCGATCCGCCGGCATCCGAGGGGCCGCAGCCCGTCAGCACGGCGGTGAGCAGCAGAGCGGCGGCGCCGGCGGCGAGTCGAGCGTTCATGCGCACAACGTATCGTCCCGGCTTCTCCCGGCGATAGGGGCGCGATCGCGTGTCGTCGATCCGGAGTCCTGAGGTACTGTCGGCAGAATGAGCACCGAATCTGCAGCGATGGGGAGCGCGGTCGTCATCGGCGACGCGTTGATCGACGAGATCAGAGACGCCGGTGGCGTCAGGGAGCTCGTCGGGGGAGCGGCCCTGAACGTGGCTGTCGGCCTCCGCCGCCTCGGCGTGCCGACGACGCTGATCGCGATGGTCGGCGACGACGAGGCGGGCGCGCATATTCGGGGATACCTCGTCGACCACGACGTCCGGCTGATCGCGAGTGCCGCCCCGCACGGCTCTTCGCGTGCGATCGTGACGTGGTCGCAGAGCGGCGAACCGCAGTACGAGTTCAACGAGGCGGCGCGGGCGCGCAGCGTCCGCTATTCCGATGAAGCCCGGCAGGCGATCGCCGATGCCGGCCTCGTCGCCGTGAGCTGCTTCCCCTTCGACGTCCCGGCCGAGGTCGATGCGCTGGCCGACGCCGTCGCCGATGCGCGCGTGGCGGTGGACCCGAATCCGCGGTCGGGCATGCTGCGGGATCGGGAGGAGTTCGTGCGGGGCTTCGAGAGCGTGGCAGCGGATGCCGTGATCGTGAAGGTCGGAGCGGATGACGCCGACCTGCTGTACGACGGGGACCTCGACGCCCTGCGCGCGCGGCTGCGCGGATCGGGAGCGGATGCCGTGCTCGCGACCGCAGGCGCAGACGGCGCGGTGCTGGAGTCGGATGCCGGTGTCGTGCGGGCGCCGATCTCGGCGCTGCCCGGGCGGATCGTCGACACGGTCGGGGCGGGCGACGCGACTCTCGCCGCTGTCGCCGCCGGGCTCGTGGCGGGGGAGACCGACATGCAGGCTCTGCTGCAGCGAGCGATGGACGTGGCGGCCGCGACGTGCCGCGCTGAGGGCGGCCTGCTGCGCACGCCGGAGTCGTTGGCCGACGCCGAGCGCGGGGTGTACGGCAGCTGACGGCTCGATTTCTCGCGACCGCCGCCGACAGGTATGATTGATACTCGTGCCCCTGGTTGGCTGTCCAAGTCGGGCGGGTGCACAATGGCGAGTTACCCAAGCGGCCAAAGGGATCTGACTGTAAATCAGCCGTCTTCGACTTCGGGGGTTCGAATCCCTCACTCGCCACCGTAGGATGTTCGCGCATCTAAACCAGTTAGAAGAGGAAGCCGCCAGTTCACGCTGGCGGCTTCCTTCATTTCCTCGAACGCCCTCGTCTGTCAATCCTCGTGCCGCATCAGGGTCGCCTTGGTCGCGAGCACTGCACCGCTAACCGGGGCGGCTGACCAGTGCGAGGTGCCACTCGTCCACCGACCCGCCAGACCAGGAGGATGCAACGACACTTCCGCCGGCGCGTGTCACAGCTTCGACGGTGTCCGCGCTCAGCTGCCCGCCGCCGACGAGCGCCGTCTTGGCGGTGTCGCTGACGTCATCCCACCACGCCGGCTGCATGCCCACGCTCACGACCTCACCGCGCTTGAGGACCACCGCCACGAGCTCTTCACGGACACCGTCGATGATGAGGACAGGGGCCGACTTCACGCTCAGCGCCGCGAGGACGGCCTCCCCTCGAGACGAGTGCGCGCCTTCGCGACGATGGGTGTTCTTGTCGCAGTACTCGAGGTGGAAGGTCATGCGGTGCAGCGTAGCCCTCGCGCCGTGCGGTTCGGAGTCTCGAGGCGGTTGCGACGCTGACCTCGATAAGTTGATGGCATGGACGACGAACCCACGCCTGCGGACGACGACGAGCCGACGGCCGACACCGACGCCGACTCCGGCGACGGGACTGACGCCCCTGAGACTGCTGCCGATGATGCACCGCCTGAGCCCACCGGCCTGACTGAGGCGCTCGACATTCACCGGCAGGCAGGCGAGCGTTTTGACCTCGACACGGCTGCTGCGCGCGAGATCGCCCAGACGGTAGCTCGGCTCGGGGCCAACGAAGCTCCAATCAAGGGTGCGGACCTCTCTCGCTTGGTCTCCAGCATCGCGAATGACGCGATGAAAGACATCGCTATTCATGCGAACATCACGAACCTCATCGCCTCGGTGGTCAAGGCGAACAATATGCAGATGGATGAGTTGGCGCGCACGTTCGCAAACTCCGCGCTGTTCACGACCCGCGCCATCCAGGACTCCCTGTCCGTTGCATCGCTGTACTCCGCCCGGCAGCTGGTGAGCGCGGTTGGGTCTCAAAAGCCGTCGACCGCTCCGCGGGCCTCACGCATGCCGGAGCACTTCTTCGACACGCATGCCGTTGAGATCGACAGCTTGAAGTCACTGCTCAAGGCGCTGTCCACGCTGCAGATGAAGCACCACGAGCATCGACTGGTGTGGCGAGGTCAGCAGAACGCGTCCTGGGCGGTGCATTCATCCCTGTACCGGCGGCTCGAGGAGTCGGGTGCTGTGGATGAGGACCGCTTGGTCGGCGCCGAGGTCGAGGCGCTGAACGCAGCGTCACTGTGGGGGCGGGGCGTGCCGCGTCCGCTGGAGTTTTTCGCCGACCTGCAGCACAACGGCGCTCCGACCCGTCTCATCGACGTGTCGACCGATCCGGAGATCGCCTGCTGGTTCGCGGTGGAAGCGCACCCGAAGCAGGACGCGAAAGACGGCCTCGTATTGGCATGGGGGCGAGCACCGCGGGTCGGCCGCCGCGTCCCTGAGCCCGCCGCAGATGTCTCGGCGGATCTGGGGGATGTGCCGTTCTGGCACTCTTGGGCGGAGCACGACCTCCGCCGGCGTGCGGATTGGGGAACGGGAACGCGTACCTGGACCTGGTTCCCACCGGCTCTGAGCGACCGGATGCGCGCGCAGCGCGCAGGGTTCCTTCTCGAAGCCGGCCCGATCCTCACATCCGCCGTCATCGACGTCTTCAACGACGCGTTGCCGATGAACTGGAGGGGTTCTGAGATCGCTCGTGCGACGTCCATCGTCGGGTTGCCATCCCGTCATGACGTGTTGACGAAACCGAACGCTGCCCACCTCGTGCCCGTGTTCGCCCTGCGGATCCTGGCGAAGGCGAAGAAGCCGATTCGCGACTACCTGGAAGGGAAAGGCCTGCGCCATTCGAGCGTGTACCCGGACTTGGGTGGTCTCGTTCAGCACCTGCGGGGCCCGTACGGCCCGAAGTGATGGGCAGACGGGGGCCATTCATGGCCCCCGTCTGGCTGCCAACGTGACCCGAACACGTTGAAGCCTGTGCGGGCGCACCCTCCGCCTCGCGCGCGGAACCAGCTTCGTTCCGCGCGCAGTGGGCGCCCGTTGCTTCGACGCTACGACAGCGCGCTCATGTACAGCTGTGTGACATACCAGTCGCCCGACGATGCCGCGGAACTCAGTGATCAGATTCGGCGGGTCGGTCAGCCATCGCCCCTAACCTTCGACGGCACCTGCTGACTTTGGTCCTGGCAGGCGTCGCCGTGTCCGATAGTGGGCCGCAGCGAACGGGTCACTGGGCGAAAACCTCGGGACCAACGGTTGTGTTCCCGCAGTTGTTCGACAAGGAGAACTGGTGGCCCTCGGCGTGATGGCTGGTGTCGAGCGCGCGCCAGGGTCGTGTGCTTGGTGCGACCCCAGTGAGCCGCCGCTTCGATTCTCAGCGTAGGAGACGTTGCACTCAGCTCTGAAATGTGCCCGACGCAGGATGCCGGATCCCGTTACCGTATCGAGCGCACACGACCCCGTCCCCGGAGCGCAATGACTTCCTGCGCCGTCCACGCAAGCCACGCTGTTCCCGCGCCCGCGGAGGACGTCTGGGCTGTCCTCACCGACCTCGAGAGCGCGAAGTCCACGCTTCCCGGTGTCGTCGACATCGAGCGCCTGGAAGGCACTGCGTACGACGTGGGCACCCGGTGGCGGGAACCCTGCATCATCTTCGGCAAGCTTGCCTCAGAGGTCATGGAGGTCACCGCCGTTGACCCTCTTCATGCGACGACGGTCCGCGCGGTGAACCGCGGCGTCATTTACGCCACGGAGTTCCGTCTTGTCACGGCTGACGAGTTGACTGTGGTGACGATGTTGTTGACGGGGAGATGCCGAACCCGACATTGTGTGCTCGTATCATCCATGCGCTCACCGCCCTGCTGGCGACAGGCATGACTCGCAACCCGATGGAGAAGGATCTTGTTGCCATCGGCGTGGCGGCACAGAGGCGGTCCCGCTGACTGCCGCGCTTAGCGGCGTCGACCGTCCAAGTCGGCGAGAAACGACGTCAGCAGCGCCTTCATATCGGGGCGGCGACCGAAGTGGGACGCCTGCAGACTGGGATCCAGCCGGAGCGGCGAGGGCATCCCGACCACGTCGACGATGACCGTGAACGCTCCTGGCCACGGGTTGCGTGAGCTTCGGGTGATGACGCCACCGCCGCGCTCATCCACCTGCACGTCCCGAACCCCGCGCCGGGAGATCGCGCGCACCTGCCCATCGTCGGCGGTGCCCCGTGTGGGGATGGTCCCCCGGATAATGCGACGGCTGCTGACGACCGTGACGTCCAGAACCCAGCTCTGCTCGTCCAGCTCCGAGAAGGCCGCCTCGACGTTGTCATCGAGCGTCAGCAGCAGCAGGTCGGACAGTAGTTTCGAGTACCAGCTCGGCCACCCTTGGCGCACGTCGGCGTCCCCGAGATACCGCTCCAGGTGATAGTTGCCCATCAACCAGTCGTGGATGTCTTCCGCTCGACGTTTCTCATCGTCGGCGATGTCCGCGAGTACAAGGTTCATGCACGCTCTCCAAGGTGTCAGGCCATCCACACTATTGCCGGGTTACTCACTCGTCGATGACTTCTTGCCCGCACGTGCGTGTCGCTGCCGATAGGTGTCGCTCAGGTGAAGTTCGTCCTGAATGTTCAGCGCTCGCGCCCGCCGCCGGAGAGAATTCCTGTGCGCTTGATCCTTCGTCAGATACGAGTACGCACGCGCGCTCCACACCAGCGCCGACGCCGTGAGGAACAGCAACATCTCCCGCGTGAGGGGTACGTCGGGGGTCTTCCGGTACAACGGCATCGTCGTCCCGGCCTGGGGCGGACCGAAGTACAGGTCGACGGTGCGGACGGTCGGGTGCGAGTAGCTGGAGAGGATGCGGTAGAGGATGTATGCGTCTTTGCCACCCGGGGCGAGATCTTCGCAGACCTGCCCAAACTGGCGTGCGCTGTCCAACGACCCCTCGTACGGCGTCATGTCGGTGTCGGCCACGTCCACCGCCCCGTCGCGGAACACCGCGCTGGCGGCTTTGAGAGCGTCGTTCCGCAGCGCCGTGCGGGAACGTGTGTACTCGTGCAGGAACGCCGTGATCCCATGATTCCCAACGCTCTGTACCAGCCACGCGGCCGTCAGGGCAGTCTCGTACGCGGCGCGGACCAGCGTCGCGACCGTGCTGTGGTGGCGAGCATCGAGGAGGACGATGATGGAGCGCGCTGTCTCATGGGTGTGACGGGCGAGTCCGAACACAGAGGTGAGCCGTGCCGCGTCCGCACCCGTGAACTTCTTTCCTTGGCGTACGGAGGGTTGATGAAGCGGTTGCGGTGCGCCCGCGTCGTCCCATTCCTCCAGTAGCTCGTCGACGTGGCGACGGAGCTCCTCCTCGCTCACCATCGTCGTGGGCACGGATCAGTTGCGGGGCGGGACAGCGAACACACCGCCCGAGGTTTCTACCGCCGGCATCCCGCTCGCCGTCACACACTCGGCGACACCGGAAGGGATCTCGACCGCCGAGTCTGGCATCAGGTGTTCGAGGCTCCCATCAGCGCCCACGACTGCTACCGCCTCCTCTGGTCGTGCGCGGAGGGCGCGGGACCATGCGCTGCGTGCCGGCCGGGTCCTTGCCATGCGTCAGGTGTGGACCGACCCCCGTGGGGATGTCCACCGCGGACTGCGGCATGATCTTGTCCAGCGAGCCGTCGCTGGAGGAGTCGTTCTTACTCACAGGTGCCGTCCCTCTAGTAGCCGGTCCCATCAACGATGGGGGTGATAACGAATGTAATGGCGGCCACCGACGTCCACGCGGTAATAAGGAACCCGGTCGACCAACTGACGAACGTCGATTCCGCTTCAGGTCCGCACAAGCAGAGTGAAGCTCCTTGTGCTTGTCGCCGACCAGCCGCCAGTGCACGTCCTTCAGCGACGCGTCCATCAGGCCCTGAATGTAGGTAGCGCAGCGTACTGAGAAGTCACCGGGCGATACTTCACTCAGCGGTAGACGTTCGCGAGGACGGTGACTCGAGGCGGCGCTCGTTCGTCCGCGATGCGTAGTAGTCCCGGGTGAACGGCATTACCCCGGTGCCTAGGGGCGCGTCGATGGCATCGATGGGAACAGCGAGATCTCGAAGCACCCACACACCAAGCCGAGTGGGGTCCGGCGCGAGGATCGAACCGCCCTGCAGGACCGGGTGTCGCTCGACGGCGCTGACATCCCCGGGATAGATGTAGATGACATCGGCGATGGTCACGTCGGTCACCTGCCCGGCGGCGCGCTTCTCGGCAAACTCCACCCACTCGGCGACAGTGTGAACGCGCCGCACGTTGTCATGGACGTACTTGTCGGCGCCGAGCAGATGGCTGATGCGGCGGGCACGCGGGTCAAGAGCGGCGTCGAGGAAGATCTCAGCACGTCGAGGGCCGTCGTTCATGATGGTGACCTCCGTCGTCACCTCCACTCGCACATCCGCGTCGCGAGGCAGAGCGAACTCGTACCCTGCCGCGATCTTCTCCGGCGACCTCCCGGACGAGTCGAACAGATCCTCCACGAGCGTGTCGGTCAGACGCGCTTCTTTCGGAGTCGTCCCCACCCGGACATACAGCCGGGGCATCTCCGCATCGATGGCAGCCTTCTGAGCTTCGACTTGCAGCAGTCGAGAAAGAGCGAACTCTTCCCGTGCTACGGTCAGCGTCGCCTCGGTAGTCTCCACACTCTTCCGCGTCAGCCAGATCTGCCAGGCGATGAACGCCGCCGAGATCGCCGTGGCTACCGCTGCCCCTAGCGTGCTCCAAGCACTCAAAGACTCGATGAGCGTCGGCTCCGCGGCAGCGGGGAGTGTGGAGTGCACTGTGACCATGAGCAGAACCATATCGGCCGGACGAGACGAAAGCAGACGCGTTCTCCTTGTTCAGCTACGGACTATCGTGAGCGGCATGACCGACAGCACCGCGGGGCCCTTCGCTTTTCCCTGATCACGTCGCGAACCCGGTGGAACGGGCAGCGGCGGTCGGCGGGACGCTCACCCGCCTTTGCCCGGGTTGCCCCCGGAGCCGTGCTCGGTCTTCTTCTCGGCCACCTCCGCCGCATGCTCGGCCTTCTTGTCCGCCATCTCTGCCGCGTGCTCGGCGTGCTTGTCGTCGTACGAGGCCGACGGGCCCGGACCACCGTCATCGACGATCACCGGTGTGGTCGACGAGTCCGAGTCGGAGGTCGTGACGGGTGCGAATCGGAGCGCCGTGACTCCGATGACCGCGCGGGCCGTCACGATGTCGGCCGCCGACGAGGTCCATGCCCCGATCGCGGCGAGCAGCCCCATGGCTGCGGCTCCGGCGATCACAGCGGTGATCACGCGACGTGGGCGGCGGCCCGTGTCGCCGCGCAGGAGGCGGGTCTGCGGCAGCTGTTCGGTGACTGCGGCGCTCGACGGGCCGGACGACTCCGATCGGTCGCCACCGCGAAAGCCTCTGATCTCGGCGGCGACCTCTTCGGCCGACGGCCGCTCCTCGGGATCGACCTGGGTCATCCAGAGGATGAGTTTGCTCCACCCCGGGCTCACCGCGTCGGGGATGTCTGGCGGCTCGGTCAGCCGCACCCGGGCGGATTCGAGACTGGTGCCGATCGGGTAGCCGTGACGGCCCGTGAGCGCTTCGAGCAGCACGAGGCCGAGCGCGTAGATGTCGGCGGCGGCCGTGAGTGGAAGATCGCGCAACTGCTCCGGCGCCATGTACGCGGCGGTACCGAGGACGACGCCTGTGCGCACCTTCGAGGTCTCTGGAGTGCAGGCGATTCCGAAGTCCGCGAGCTTCGCGGTCCAGCGGCCGGATGCTGTCGCCGGTGGTGCCAGGAGCACGTTCGACGGCTTCACGTCGCGGTGGATGATGCCGGCCGCATGGACGGCCTCGAGCGCGTTCGCGAGGTCTTCCCCGATCTGCGCGGCGTCTGCTGATGAAAGCGGGCCGTGTGTCATCCGCCTGGCCAGGCTCGGCCCGTCGACGAGTTCCATGACGAGGTACTGAGGCGTTCCCGGGTCGAGGTGGGCGTCGAACAGCGTCACGAGCGCGGGATGGTTCACCGCAGCGAGCAGTGCTTTCTCGGTGTGCACCCGGTCGGCGGCGAACGGGGCCTCGGGGTCATGGCGGATCAGCTTGATCGCGACCGTCCGTTCCAGGATCGCGTCCTCTGCCCGGTAGACGGTCGCCATGCCGCCACGGCCCAGGCGGTCGAGCAGCCGGTACCGGCCGTTGAGAAGCGCTTCGGTCGGCGGTGCGTCCTCCGCGTGCATATCGCTACCTCCGGAGCAGATGGGGTCCGCGCAGTGGGAAAGGCCACGATAGGCGGCAGGCGGCCGTTCGCCGTAGGGGCTTGCCCGCCGCGGGAGCGTGGGCTAAGCGCGGCGGGGACGTGCCTGTCGACCACCCCACAGGCTCATGATCCTCGAGTCGCGTAATGAAACGCCCCCTACCCCCGTCTCATGGGTATGAGCATCGTCGAGTCGCGCCTGTTCCACGAACCCGCCCCCGTCGCGCCCGGGCCCGGAACCCGCTTGCAGCGTCGCGCGCTGCTCGACCTCAGCATCGATGAAGAGATCGTCAGAGGGGATCTCCGCGGAGCCACCCTCGACGAGCCGCTGCGCACGGCCCTCGCAGTGGTCGTCCAGCAAGAGCTCAAGCAGGAGGAGTCCCTCGTGGAGGACGACATCTTCGATGCGCTCCGCTCGCACCGTCTCATCAGCAGACGGCGCTGCCGACGCCGGCTTGATGCGCTCTCGGGCATGAACCTCATCCGTCGGGAGGGCCGCATCGTCCACGCGACCGTCGCCGGCATCTCCGCCGTGCTGCGGCCGTCGTCGCTCGATGGAACCCGCCTGCCACGCGACCTGCTGCGGGTGCTGCGTCAGGCCGAGCTCGCGCGGCTCGGTCGCTGAGGCGGGCGCAGGCATAGGCGCGGAAGCTCTGCCTAGACTGGAGCGATGCGCGCGCTCACAGAGGCCGAGGTCCGATCCTCGTTCGTCAACGCGGATGCCGATGACCTGCGGATCATGCAGTTGCCGCACGATTTCGTACTCGTCGACTGGGACTATCTCGACTTCTTCGCCTGGCGGGATCCGAGCGCGGGCAAGCGGGGGTACGTGTTGATCCAGCACGACCGGGAGATCAAGGGCGTCGTGCTGCGGGTGTCCGACTCCGGACGCGCTCGCAACGGCATGTGCAACATCTGCCACCTGATGCAGCCGGGCAATCAGGTCGCGCTGTTCTCGGCCCGCCGCGCAGGGGCGGCAGGGGAGCGCGGTGACTCGGTCGGCACGTACATCTGCGCCGATCTCTCCTGTCATGACAACGTTCGCCTGGCGCATCCGCTGGCTCCGAACGAGGTGCGAGCCCCGGGGCAGGCCGACTATCGCCTCGACGGAACGCGCCGTCGGATGGAGGCCTTCGTCGCCAGGGTCTGGGAGCACGTCTGAGCGCGGTTACGCTGGAGCGATACGTCCTGTGCTCGAAGGAGAAGCCATGAGCGATGCCATCCTGTTCTCGGTCGATGAGGGAATGGCTCGGCTCACGCTGAACCGCCCGGGCCGGCTGAACGCCTTCAACGCCGATCTCGCGCACGCTTGGCGGGATGCGACCGCCGAGGCGACCGGTCGCAGTGACGTCAAGGCGATCCTGCTCGACGCCGCAGGGCCGGCGTTCTGCGCCGGCGGCGACGTCATCGAGATGTCGACGTCGATGGGCTCCGGCACCGACATCACTGCCCTCGCCGAGGTGATCAACTCCGGCATCCGCTCGCTCACCGAATCGTCGATCCCCGTCGTGGTCGCCGCCCACGGCACCACGGCCGGCGGCGGACTCGGCATCCTGCTGAGCAGCGACTACGCGGTGGTCGGCTCGCGTTCGAAGCTCGGCAGCCTGTACGCGAACATCGGCCTCACCCCCGACCTGTCGGTGTCGGCGCAGCTCGCTCAGGCCGTGGGCCAGCGGCGTGCACTGCAGCTCGTGCTGCAGGATCGCCTGCTCTCGGCGACGGAGGCCGTCGAATGGGGGCTGGTCGCCGAGGCGGTCGAAGGAGCGGATGCCGCGGCCGAAGCCGAGCTCGTCCGTGGACGTGCGGAGGAGATCGCGCGCTTCTGGCTTGCGGGCGCCGCCGACGCGTACGGGCAGGCCAAGCGCCTCGTGCGCTCACGCCCCGAGCGATCCTTCGTCGAGCAGCTCAGCGAAGAGGCGCGTTCGATCGGTGCGGCACTGGAGACCCCGGATGCTCAGGCCCGCGTCGCGGCCTTCGCCGCCGCATCCGCCAGGAAGACCGGCTGAGCTTTCCACACATGTCCGGATCACCCGTGATCCGGTCATCAGGCATGCGAGGATGAACCCACAGCTCACTCGTCGAGAGGACCGCCATGTCTCAACCCGAAACAGTGACACCTGAGCCGAAGAACACCTCGCTCCTCATCCGCGGCTCGATCTGGATCGCGATCGGCGCGCTGATCGCCGCTGCTCTCGTCTGCGTTGTGTGGGTGCTCATCGGAGATCAGGACGGGCTGATCGGACGCGCGTTCCTCACGATTCTTCTGCTGGCGGGCTTCGCCGGCATCGCGATCCTCGAGGCGGGTCTCGCGCCCAACCGCCCCGACTGGCTCGCGCTGGCGAGCATGGTGTCGTGGATCATCGCGCTCATCGTCGGCGCGTTCAAGATCTGGCTCCCCGAAGACGGTCAGTTCTTCAGCGGGGGCGAGAGGTTCTTCCAGCTGCTGCTCGTGATCGGCATCCTGCAGCTCGCTCTGCTGCACGTGCGGCTGTTCACGCCCGCCGCTCAGCGCTACGTCACGGTCTTCACGCGCATCATCTACATCGCCACGATCGTGTTCCTGGTCGGACTCGTCGGCATGCTGCTGTTCTTCCTGACGTTCACCCACAACTTCGAGTTCGGCGACTTGTTCGGCCGCATCCTCGTGGCCCTCACGATCCTCACGGCCGTCGGCACCACGCTCATCCCGTTGCTGAACACGCTGTTCGCCCCGAAGAAGCAGACGGCTCCCGTGCACCAGGCCGCCCCGGCGCCCGCCACCTGGCCGACGTACGCCGACGGCGCGACACCGCTGCCGGTGATGCCCGACGGCAGCCCGGACTGGAACGCCTACTACACGGGATTCCCCTCGGCGCCGCAGCTCGCAGCGCCCGTCGGCGGCACCTACTACCAGGGCCAGGGCACGTATCCGGGCCAGAGCGCTGCGCAACAGCCCGCCCCGCAGTATCAAGCGCAGCCGCTTCCCGCGCTTCCCGTGCCCGTCGCCCCGCAGGAGCCCGCTGCGCCTCGGTACGCGGCTCCGGCCGCGGCCGACCTCGCACCCGAGGTGGAGCC